>QMIW01000067.1 GCA_024434165.1 Chloroflexota bacterium
GAACCTGGAAAATCTATTGGAAGGCGGCAACTTGAGTTGCTTTAAATCCAATTTATCTGTGTTCATCTGTGGTTATAAACGAATTTCAAAACACTTTCTTACAGAGTGGCTGCCTGTTTTGCCAAAACGGGTCGCCCCTGCGGTGAATTTGAGTAACGTAAGCAATCAACTTCCCCCATGTCGTTGCGAGGAGATTGCTTCGCTGCGCCAGGGCGCCGCTCGCAATGACATGATCCCTGAAAGCGGGTCAAATCGTCTTCAACAACGCCTGGCGGCTGTTTCGCAAACGGTCGGCAATGATCTCGGCGACGCGCCTCATCACCTTGAAACCCGCCTCCGGGTGCTCCTCCAGCAGTTTCATGAACGGCTCGGCAGAGATGACAAGCAGTTCCGAATCCTCGTCGCACTCCGCGCTGGAGGTGTAGTGATAAGGTGAGACGATGCCCGACCAGCCGAAACTCTGATAAGGCAGGGAGATAAACGAGACCGTCACGCTTTCGGGTCGGGAAGTCAGTTTGACGCGCAGGGCAACGCTGCCGCTGAGCAGGAAGTGCAGTTTTTCCGCTTTTTCGCCCTCCCGAAAGATCATCTCGCCTTTCTTCGCCGAGACTTCGGCGCTGATGGCGGCAATCTGCCTGAGAAGGGAATCGGACAACCCATCGAACAGGTTGAATTGCGCCAGGGTTTGTGTACTGATCATGATTCGTCTCCTTGGGTCCGGGGCTCTGCGCAAGGCTGGGGACAGAAAAAAACTGCCTTTGCAGAATCAGGTCATCGGTCCGGGCTGAGGCGGGCGCAGCCGCTCACTTGATGTTGTCTCGAATCCGGTCGCGGATATCCAGCGAGTTGCCGATGATCAATCCGAAGATGATGAAGACCAGTGTGACGCCCGCGCCGGTGAGAAAGGCAAAGGGCGAATTCCAGACCTTCGGCAGGACAAAGAGGACGACCACGCCGAGCAATAGACCGTAAAAGGGAGATTTGATGATGTGGGGAATGTCGCTCCATGCCGTGGAAAGCGAAAAGGGCTTGCGCATCCGTTTTGTCTTCACGGCGATGTCGCGTTGGAAGCTGCGTTGCTTGACCAATGGGTCGCGGGTGGCGATCTGCTTGTCGCGAAGGCGTTTCAACCGTTCCTGTTCCTGGTCCGACATCTCAGCCTCCATTGTGTTTATAATTGTACAGGATTTTGCAGAGATGGCTGTCACGAATAATGTCACCAGATTTTTGGACGCGCGCAAAGTGAAATACGCAGCGCATGAACTGCCCGCCGAAAAACTCGGCGCGCTGGAGGCGGCTCAGGTTTTGGGCGCGCCCGCAGAGCAGGTTTTCAAGACCATCGTCACCAAACGCGAGCGCGGCAAGCCGGTGCTGGCGGTGATACCCGGTCCGCGCGTGGTGGATTTGAAGGCGCTGGCGGCGTTCCTGGGCGAGAAGAAGATGCACCTGCCGACCGAGCGCGAAGCCGAGCAGTTGACCGGCTTGCAGGCGGGCGGCATTTCGCCGCTGGCGTTGATCAACAAGGGCTTTCAGGTGGTGATCGATTCGGCGGCGCAGGGCTTTGAGGAAATCTTCGTCTCAGGCGGGCAGCGCGGGTTGAATATTCGATTGGGCGTCGCAGACCTGGCGGCGTTGGTCAACGCGAAGTTTGGAGACGTGAGCCGCGAAGGTTAGCAGAATAGCCCTCCTGCATACGCGCTCTCGCCGCCTTTTTAATGGGAATCTTTTTCCCACCACCCAGGAGACAAAAAAGGGGCGCAAAGGGAAAAAGCCAAAAAACATCCTTTATGTGCCTTTGTGACCCTTCGGTAAGGTTTTTCCGCCAGAAACGGAAGAGCCAAAAATGTCTGCCCATTAAAAACGGTAGAACCAAGAAAAAAAGAGGAAAGATGCCACTGCGCATCTTTCCTCTTTTTTACTGGGAGCATGCTACGATTGGAACTCCGCCGCCTTTTCGCCGTTGATCCACAACGTATACGTCCCTGTGGGGAAACTGCCGAGCGGAATGTTGACCTCGAAGGGACTCAACACCTGCGCGCATACCGTGGCTGGGTCGCTCACCGAGTAGACGTCCACCATCACCTGGTTTTGCGCATCCGGCGGGCTGACGGCGACTCTCAGCGCGTGGCAGGGCGTGGGCAGGCTGCCCTTCAACTGAAGCATGAACTGTGGGGGGTAACTTTCAAGGGTCAGCAGGTCTGTCGAATCCAGGTGGGCGGTACCGCGTGTCAGGGCGGCATCCTCAGGACGGGGAATGTAGTCGTCCGCAGGCTGGGCGGGTGGGTTTTGATCGCTGTTTGGGTAACTTCCGTCTGGATAACTCACCGGCAAATCGTTGGGGTCAGACGCATCGCCGGCGGGTGCACAGGCGGCGAGAATGAGGGTCAGGACAATGGACAGGAAAAGCAGGCGTTTCATGGTATCTCCTTCATGTCGTTTGGACGAAATGAAGCGTGAAATTGTTCCTAATTGGAAACGAAATCGCCCACGAGCCCTTCGTTGACCCAGATCGTATATCTTCCGCTTGAATAGGTGCCAAGCAAAATGCTGGCTTCGAATTGCTGGAAGACGTTATCGCATTGCACGTCCGGGTTTATCAGGCTGTACACTTCGACGAAGATACGGTAGTCCTCGTCCGGCAGGCTGACGTTGACTCGCAGTTCGTTGCACACGCTCGGCATCGAACCCAGAATACTCATCGCCACGCGCGGCGGCGTGAGGTCGAACCGTTCCGAAAGGTTGATGGAGGTGATCGTCACGCTTGCGATCTGCATGCCCAGGTCGCTTGTCCGCGGCGCGTATGGGTTATCCTCCGGCGTGATGCGGTAGGGTGCGTAGGCGGTGGCGGTTGGCTCCGCTGTGGATAGCGGGATACAACCCGCCAGCAGCATGATTGGAATAAGGAAAAGCAATCGGCGTAATTTCATTTTTGTGGGTTTGAGTTTATATCATATCAATTATAATGTCCCTCCATAGTCATATATGAAATGCGATGTGCGCGGCTGCGCGTTATTTGTTTCGATTATTTCTTTATCTGGCTATGCCTGGATTCCGAATAAAAAGGAGGCGAAATATACCCGAACTTTTATCCAATATCCACCCAACGACGATTTCAACTCAAATTCAAAACCTTATTTTAGGAGGCAATCATGAAAAACAAAGCCAGATGGTTTAACATCGTGTTTTCGTTGACCATTGCACTTTCCCTCTTGGGGGTCCAAAGTCAATCCATTGCCCTGGCGATGCCGGGCGCGGACTCTCCAGGTGAAATGACAGCCTTGCAGGATGCCTGTCTGGATGGCGGGCGCGGCGTCATGTCCCGCGCAGATTCGCTTACCGGGTTTTCCCAGTTTGTCGGCACCCGTGCTGGCGAACCGATTCGCCTGAGTGCGGAAATGAAGAACGGCTCCCCGGCGGAGGTTGCGCGCGCCTACCTGACCCGCTGCGGCGGTTTGTTCGGTTTGCGCGACTCTGAAAACGATCTGCGGCTTGTAAAGGAAAAGGTGACCGCAGACGGTCAGCGTACGTTGGTTCGTTTCCAGCAGGAATACAACGGTATCCCTGTGGTGGCGGGCGAGGTGTACGTTCAATTCAACAACGAAATGGACATCCTTGCCGTGGGCGGCGAAGTGCTTCCCAAACTTTATGTGGATACCACCCCCACGATTGATGCCGCTGAAGCGCGGGAGTTTGCACTCGCTTCCGTGGCAAAGAATTACGGCTATGATGCCGCCGACCTGACCGCGACCGAGCCGGTATTGAAGATCTACGACCCGGTCCTGCTCGAACCCTGGGATGGACCGACATCCCTTGCCTGGGAAATGGAAGTCTCCCTGGCGAACGCCCTGCACCTGCGCCAGTATGTGCTGGTGAACGCGCATCGCGGCAACGTGCTGGTTTCGTTCAATAAAGTTGATAACGCTCTCGATCTTGCCACCTATGATAACAACGGCACCAGTACGCTCCCCCCAAACCCCGGCAGCCTGGTTTGCGACGAAACCGACCCCGAATGCGATGACAGCCTGGGAATTGACGATGATGCCAAGGGAGCCCATCGAGGCGCGAAAAATACCTACGACTTTTATTTCAACCAGCACGGCAGAGACAGCATTGATAACAGCGGGATGCAGCTTGTTTCCGTTGTGGATTGGCTTGAAAGCGGTTTCTGCCCCAATGCCTTTTGGAACGGAAGCCAGATGGTCTATTGCGATACGGTCGCCATGGCGGACGATGTCGTTGCGCATGAATTGACCCACGGCGTGACGGAACACGAATCGGGCTTGTTCTATTACTACCAATCCGGCGCGATTAATGAGGCTCTTTCGGATATCTGGGGTGAATTCGTTGATCTGACTTCAACCACCGGGTTCGATGATGATGCTCCCTCCGTGCGTTGGGAGATGGGTGAGGATGCGACCGCCTTCGGCGGTACCATTCGTAATATGTCCGATCCCACTCTCTTTGGCGATCCGGATAAAATGTCCAGCCTGAACTATTACACCGGGGGTGGCGATAACGGCGGCGTTCATTCCAACAGCGGTATCGCCAACAAAGCCGCATACTTGATGACCGACGGCGGCACCTTCAACAGCATTACCGTAACCGCCCTGGGAATGAGCAAAGTCGCCGCCATATTCTATGAGGTGCAGACCAACCTGCTCGTCTCCGGCTCCGATTACCGCGACCTGCACGACGCGCTCTATCAAGCCTGCCAGAACCTGGTGGGCACAACTCCTCCGGGCGCCGGCTCTCCAATTTCAACCTCCGATTGTGACGACGGGGTGTTGGCGGCGGTGGAAGCCGTGGAGATGGACGAAGAACCCACCCTCGGTTTCAACCCGGACGCGCCCGTCTGCGATGCGGACAATGCTTTCGACCTGCTGTATGACGATGTCGAGACCAGCAACTACCTCTTCAACCTTGCGGGCGTGAACAACACCCCGAATCCCACCGATTACCCCCATTGGTATCGGGTCAATGGAATGTACGCCGCCAGCGGCTTGTATTCCTTCTATGGGGATGATTTCGATTACGACGGCGGCTCCGACACGTCGGACACCTTCATGGTCATGCGTTCGGGCGTCTATCTTCCTCCCTCCCTGCCCAATGCCTACCTGCGCTTCAACCATGCCTATGGCTTTGAAGACGATGCCGGGGTTTACTACGATGGCGGTGTGTTGGAATACAGCGTGAACAACGGCGCCACCTGGCTGGACGCCAACGCATTGATTGACTCCCCGCTGTATGACTACAACGGGATCATCAGCACCGATTTCGACAACCCCTTGGGCGGCAGAAACGCCTTTGTCGGCGACAGCCATGGGTACATCTCCAGCCGCCTGAACCTCACACCATTACTGGGGCAAAGCGTGCTCTTCCGCTGGAGAATGGCAACGGACGTGGTCGGCTTCGATTGGGGCTGGTGGGTGGACGATATCCAGTTCTATTCCTGCGTGCCGGTCGTTCCATCAATTCAGGCGCAATCCTTCAGATCTCAGTCCACTTACGATGGCTGGGTGCTTGAGTCTGGTGAAACAACCAACAATGGCGGCACTCTGAACAGAACCGACAGGATCATCGTGGGCGACGATGCCATGAATCGCCAGTACCGCTCCATCATTTCCTTCGACACCTCCTCCCTGCCGGATAACGCGGTGATTATTTCCGTGACTCTCCGCCTGAAATCGCTTTCAGGGTTCGTCGGTCAGAATCCGTTTAATTTCCTCGGCGCGCTGACCGCGGACGTGAGGAGGGTGAAATTTGGATCGGGTCCGGGATTGCAGTTAACCGACTTCAGGAGCGCATCCCACCTGGACGCCGTTGGATCATTCAACCCCACCATTGTCAGCGGCTGGAGGGATGCCATCGTCACTTCTGCTTCGCCGTATATCAACCGCCTGGGCACCACCCAGTTCCGTTTGCGCTTTACCCTGGATGACAACAACGACCTCGGCGCTGATTACGTTCGCTTCTATGCCGGTGAGACCTATTCGAAAGCCCCGCGCCTGATCGTGCAGTATTACATCCCGTAATCGCCGTGCAGCCTGTTTGATCGTAAAGTCGAAGCGGATCGCAAGATCCGCTTCGCTTCTTATATGAGCGATTCGATCCTGCGTTACATTTCCCTTCCCTGCAAACGGACTTCCCCAAACAGCTGCGGTGCGGCGACGTAAATCCCGCGTCCACTCACGGCGACGGTTGAATCTGCCAGTCGAATTTCGCCTGTCGAGAAGATTTTCCGCTCGTCGGTTTGCGTAATGCGCGCTTCGAGGGTCAGCGGCTGGTGGAGCGGAAGCGGCTTGTGATAATTGATCTCGATGTTGACCGCCGCCACTTTATGCCCCGCCGCCCAGACCACCAGACCCATCGCCTCATCCAAAATTGCGGCGGATGCTCCGCCGTGCGCATGACCGGGGGGTCCCTGCTGCGCTTCATTCAGTGTGAATTCGGAGGACATCACCCCATTTTCGTCCACCCACCAGGTCATACCGATACTGTGCGGATTTTCGTTCCCGCACACAAAACACCAGCCGTGATAGGGAAGTTGTCGTTTCATGCTTTATATTTTATCTTCTTTCATGCTAAAATTCACAAATGATGATCCACATCAAGATGATTGGCAACTATCGTGACCACCTTCCACCCGGTGCAAAAAATGGGATGATTGAAATCGAGGTCCCGGACGGTACGACGATTTACGACGCCATTTCTCGTTTTGGCATCCCTCTCGATGATTCCAGTGTGATTGTTTTGAACGGTTTAACGGTTGATATGAACACGCCTTTGCAGGAAGGCGATGTGGTCACGGCATTTTCCGCCATTGCTGGCGGATGATCTTCAAACACGAACGGCAGCGCAGGCAAAGTACAAGAAGGAAAAGACCATTGACCATTGACCTTTGACTTTCGACCTTTGACCTTCGACTTTCGACCTTTGACCTTCGACCTTTCATCCTTCATCCTTTCAAAGGAGTTCCCATGTACGGCTGGCACCTCAAAATTCTACGCATCAACCTCACCACCCGAAAAGTCACCACCGAAGACGTTGACCCAAAGATCGCGCGCGATTATCTCGGCGGGCGCGGATGGGCGATCCATTACCTTTATAAGGAAATGGATCCTGCCGTTGACCCGCTCTCGCCGGAGAATATGCTCATCTTCGCCACGGGTCCGCTCACTGCGACCCCTGCGCCGACGGGCAACCGCTATATGGTCGTGACCAAGTCCCCGCTCACGGGCGCGCTGGCGCACTCCAACTCCGGCGGCGACTTCCCAACCTGGATGAAGCGCACAGGTTTCGATATGTACATCTTTGAGGGGAAAGCCTCGGAGCCGGTATATCTCTGGGTGAACGAGGATCAGGTCGAAGTCCGGTCTGCGGCGCATGTGTGGGGGAAGGAAGTGCCCGAGACAACGGACATCCTCAAAGCGGAGACGCATCCCGAAGCGCGCGTCGCCTGTATTGGACCCGCAGGTGAGAATCTCGCCCTCATGGCAGCGATCATGAACGATAAGAATCGCGCGGCGGCTCGCTCGGGCGTGGGGGCGGTGATGGGGTCGAAGAATCTCAAAGCGGTGGTAGCGATGGGAAATAAAAATCCGCCGCTGTTCAATCCCGATGCGATGCGCGACATCAGCGTGGACACATCCAAGAACGTGGGCGTGGACATCAAAAAAGGCTCGAACCTGCGCATTTACGGCACGGCGTATGTGCCGCAGGTGACCAACACGCTCGGCATTCTGCCCACACGAAACTTTTTGCAAGGCACCTTCGAACACACCGATAAAGTGGACGGTGTGGCGCTGAAAGAACAATATCTCATCAAGAACGTGCCGTGTTATCGCTGTCCCATCTCGTGCGGACGATTGACCGAAGTGCCGGATGGTCCGTACAAAGGCAAGGGCGAGGGTCCCGAATACGAAACGATTTCGTCGCTTGGCACGGGCTGCGGTGTGAGCAACCTTGCCGCGCTGACCAAGGCGAATTACCTGTGCAACGAATACGGCATGGACACCATCACGACCGGCATGACGATTGCCGCCGCGATGGAAATGTACGAAAAAGGGTACATCCCAGAAGATGTGATCGGAATGCCGCTGCGCTTCGGCGATCACGATGCGATGATTGCGATGATTCACAAAATGGCGCGCCGCGAAGGTTTTGGCAACGACCTTGCCGAAGGCAGTTACCGCCTGTGTGAAAAATACGGTCATCCTGAAATTGCGGTCACTGCGCGCAAGCAGGAATTCCCCGGCTACGATCCGCGCGGCTCGCAGGGCATGGGCTTGTTGTACGCCACGTCCAACAAGGGCGCTTCACACATGGAAGGCGACGTTGCCTACGAAGAAGTTTTCGGCGTGCCGGTAAAGGAGAATCCGCTGACCACCGAAGGCAAGCCCGAACTGGTCAAGCACTTCGAAGATTCGTTTGCGTTGATTGACAGCTCCGGTCTGTGCGTATTCCTTGCCATCCGCTATGTCTTCAGCAAGGAGCGCATGGTTTGGCCCGTTCGCCTTGCCGAGATGATGAATCTCACCACTGGCGCGGGCTACACCCCCGAAGAAGTGCTCAAAGCCGCCGAGCGCGTGTACAACCTTGAGCGCATGTTCCTCATCAAGGCAGGCTCCGGTCCCGAACACGACACGCTCCCGCACCGCATGTTGCACGAGCCGCTTCCCGATGGTCCCGCCAAGGGCAAGGTGGTCGAACTCGACAAGATGCTGCCCGAGTTTTACAAACTGCGCGGCTGGGATGAGAAGGGCTATCCCACGAAGGAAAAATTGGAGGAATTGGGATTGCCGGTGAGTTAAGAATTAGCCCCTGAAGGTTTCCGAAACCTTTAGGGGCTTTTATAATTGGGGAAGGATGTAAGCAGGGTTATGGCGGTTTCAAATGGAGCAAGCATGGACAAGAACAAGGCGCTTCAAAAACTCTTGAACGGGACAGCGACAAGGAAAGAGATCGAACTGCTCAAGCAGGCGCTTGCCAGCGGGGAGATAACCATCGGTGGGAACGTCAACCAATCAGTCATCATTCTCGGCAGCGGCAACACGGTGGAAATTACCTCCGAGGTTTTGGATTCGCTTGGAGCGCGTCCGCTGTTGGGAAGTTTGGAGCGAGACCTCACGGGGAATGAAATCGCGTTGGGATTAACGCGGCTTGAATCCGAACTTCCACTGCGCGCGCCCGTGCTGTTGACTCGATTTCAGGAACAAGCCCGCCGCTTGCGTCCCACGCTCAAAACTGATCCCAACGCGTTGAGTGAATCCGCCCGCAAGGAACGGCTCGAAGCGCTGGCACATATCAATAGTCTGTGCATGGAAGCGTTGGACATTTCGTTCAACGCCGTTGCCACGGGCGAGGCGCTGCCTGAATACGAAGCGCGCTGTCCGTTTCGCGGCTTGGAATCCTTTCGCGTCGAAAACCGCGAATTCTTCTTCGGGCGCGAAGAACTGACGCAGAAACTCGTTGAGAAGATCAAGGCTCATCCATTTCTCGCCGTTCTTGGCGCGTCGGGAAGCGGAAAGTCATCGCTGGTGATGGCAGGCATGATTCCCGCGCTCAATCTTGATTACGCGATCATCCGCCCTGGGACAAATCCGCTCAACGCGCTGGACTCCGCGCAGGGCAAGTCCCTGCTCGTGGTGGATCAATTCGAGGAGTTGTTCACCCTCACCCGCGATGAAAAGACGCGCGCAGATTTTATCTCCGCACTGTTGGATTTTGCCAAATCGGGCAGGGTCATCATCACGCTGCGCTCCGACTTTCTGGGCGAAGCGGGCGCGTATCGTTCCCTGAGTGTAGAGATTCAAAACCACCTGGAGATCATCCCACCGATGAACGCGGACGAATTGCGCCGCGCGATGGAGGGGCAGGCGCGTTGGGCGCGGCTGGAGTTCGAGGCGGACCTCAGCCAGCAGATTCTCGACGATGTGACGGGCGAGCCTGGCGCAATGCCGTTGTTGCAGCACGCGTTGTGGGAATTGTGGAACCGTCGTTATGGGCGGCATTTGCGCGCAAACGAATATCGCGCCTTTGGCGGTGTAAAGCAGGCGATCACCAGCACCGCGGAAAAAGTCTACGCGGATTGTTCCAGGTCCGAGCAGGAACAAGTGCGCGACATTTTCCTGCGCCTCACGCGGCTCGACGAAAGCAATGATGGACGCGATACCCGCCACCGAGTCCCGCTGGGCGATTTGATCCCCTCTGGCGCGGATGCGGCTTCTATCTCTGCTCTGCTCGACAAACTCGCCAATGCTCGATTGATCGTCAAGACGGTCAATGACGACAAGACCGAAATCGAAGTCGCCCACGAAGCGCTCATCCGCCACTGGGAGCGACTGCGGATTTGGCTGAATGAGGATCGGGATAACCTGCGCCTGCGCGAAAGCGTGAGCGAGTCCGCGAAGGAGTGGGAGAAATCAGGCAGGCACGAGTCTCTGCTCAATTCCCGCTGGGTCAAGTTGGACGAGGCGCTCTTGCTGACTCAAGATTCACGATATAGGCTGACGGAAATTGAGCAGGCGTATTTGAAGGGGTGCGTGGCATTAAGGAACAAGGAGCAGCGTGAGCGTGAAAGAAGGTTACGATACACGGTGGTTGCGTCCACTGCTACGGCAATTATCTTTTTGGTGCTGGGTGGTTTTGGATGGGCAAAGAGCAATGAGGCGGTAAAACAAACAAATGCTGCCCTTGCCCGGCAATTTGCAGCACAAGCACACCTTCTCAATAGAGATCGAGGCTCAAACCAAATGATAGCTTCCCTGCTTGCCATACAATCCATGAGATTGCTCCCAACAGGCGAGGGCGCTCGTTTTTTAATTAATGATAATCATTCAGCACTTCCAATTACTCGCCTGAGCCATGATAGTGCCGTGTATTCTACTGCCTTCAGCCCGGATAGCCAATACGTGGTCACGGGGAGCGGCGATCACACTGCCCGTGTGTGGGCGGTGGCAAGCGGCATGGAAATTTCCCGCATGACCCATAGCGACACGGTCACTGCGGTTGCCTTTAGTCCAGACGGCAGGTATGTGGTGTCTGGGAGTAGTGATAACACCATTCGTGTGTGGGAGACTCAAACAGGAAAAGAACTGAGCCGCATGACCCATGCCGATGTTGTGTCTTTCATTGCCATCAGTCCGAATGGTAAATACATAGTCTCGGGAAGTTACGATAACACCGCCCGTGTGTGGGAAGCAGACAGTGGAAAGGAACTCGTTCGCATAACGCATACTAGTACTGTGAACTCTGTTGCCTTCAGCCCAGATGGCAAGTATGTAGTTTCGGGAAGCGATGATTACACTGTCCTCATATGGGACGCTGCAACAGGGGAGGAACTCGCCCGTATGACCCATGGCGACGTTGTATCGTCCGTCACCTTTAGTCCGAACGGAAAATATGTGGCTTCGGGAAGCCTGGATTACACCGCTCGTGTATGGGATGCCGCGACCGGAGAGGAAATCGCCCGCATGACCTATCGAAGTGCTGTAACCTCAGTTTCTTTTAGCCCGGATAGTAAGTACGTAGCCGCGGGAGTTATGGATCGGACTGCTAGTGTGTGGAAAGTGGAAAATGGGGAAGAACTCGCTCGCATAACACATGACACTCCAGTGACCTCCATAGCCTTCAGCCCGGATGGAAAGTACGTCGTTTCAGGAAGTTGGGACTATACCGCTCGCGTGTGGGAGGCTTCAACCGGGAGGGAACTCGCCCATATGACTCATGAAGGCAGGGTTTACTCTGTTGCCTTCAGTCCAGACGGTAAGTACGTAGTCTCAGGAAGTTCCGATAACACCGCCCGTGTTTGGGAAGCCGTGAACAGGCAGGAATTTACCCGTATGACGCACAAGGGTGCTGTATTTTCTGTCGCTTTCAGCCCGGATGGGGTGTACATGGTTTCCGGAAGTGAAGATGGATTTGTCCGTGTGTGGAAAGCCGAATCCTGGAAAGAAATCGCTCGAATGTCCCATAATGGTCCAGTCCAGTCTGTTGCCTTTAGCCCGGATGGGAAGTATGTGGTCTCTGGAAGTGATGATTACACTATACAGGTATGGGGGGCAGTGAGCGGTGAGGAGCTCGTTCATATGACCCATGATGGAGAGGTGATCTCTGTTGCCTTTAGCCCGACTGGGAAGTATGTGGTCTCTGGAAGTTTGGATCACACTGCTCGTGTATGGGATGCGGCGACCGGAGAGGAAATCGCTCGCATGACTCATGGGGATGAAGTGACCTCTGTTGCCTTTAGCCCAGACGGTAAGTACGTAGTCTCAGGCAGTTACGATAACACTGCCCGCGTGTGGGAATCTGCAACTGGAAAAGAACTCGCCCGCATGTCCCACGATTCTTATGTGTCCTCTGTCGCCTTCAGTCCAAATGGCAAGTATGTGGTCTCGGGATCTAGCGACGGTACTGCCCGCGTGTGGGAAGCCGCAACCGGGAAGGAGATTGCACGTATGACGCATGGCAGAGTCAGAGTGTTTTCCGCTCTCTTTAGCAAAGTATCTTCCGTTGCCTTTAGCCCGGATGGTAAATATGTGGTCTCCGGAAGTTGGGATGGCACCGCAAGTGTATGGGAAACCATGAGTGGAAAAGAACTTGTCCGTATGACCCATGACTATGAAGTAAACTCTGTCAGCTTCAGCCCTAATGGAAAGTATGTGGTATCTGGAAGCGCCGATCACACTGCGCGTGTATGGAATGTATCGAGCGGTGAGGAAGTTGCACGTATGACGCATGACGATTATGTGATCACTGCCGTTTTCAGCCCGGATAGCAAATATGTAATTTCAGGCAGCTGGGATGATACTGCCCGCATGTGGTTATTTCTTCCAGAAGACTTGATAGATACCGCTTGTTCGTACGCTCTTCGCAACTTTACTCGCGCAGAATGGCAAGCATTTATTGGGGATACATTACCCTATCAGGCAGTGTGTCCCAATTTGCCGATTGAGGAGTGAGCCATCCACGAATGGGGAAAACGAATAAACGAATGAGATCGGCGCGCGTTCGGGCATTCGTGATAGGTTTTATTCGTGGATGGTTTCCTCACCCCTCCCACCACTCCAACACCCTCAATGCCCTCAGCGTATTCCACCTGCTGGACTGACCCGCCTTCTCCATATCGAAAAACTTCCTGCCAGTCATACCTGTGTTTATGACCCAACGCCCATCGGGTTTTTGCTTGCTCTTCAGTAACTCGATGGCGTCTTTCATTCTTTCGTCTTTCCTTGCATCGCAGGCTTGGAAGTAATCGAGTCCGCGCAGGAAGTCGTAGCGATAACGGGGAGGGAATGGCATGGTCGTCATCTTCGGGTCGAAGACCTTCCCCGTTCGGTGCGATTTATACAAATGATGCCTGAGCAGGAATTCATGTCCCTGCGCGCGGACCTGGCTGATCTGCCTTTTCTTTTCGGGGAATAAACATTCGTACTCGTATAACCCCTCCAAAACCGAGATTGTAGTGTGAAAGGACGAATGCGTCGCGCCTTTATAGGACTCGCAATTCCAGCCGCCGTCTTCCATTTGTTGACCGATGAGATGTTTCGCCAGCGCGTGAAGCCGTTCGTCGGGATATTGAAAATGAGCAAGAATGGAAAGAACCATTCCAGTCACACACGTCTCGCTGTGTTTCCAAACCGCGCGTGAAAAGAGGTTGATGCCCCCGTCCGTGTAGAAGCCCTGATCGAGAAATAACTTGCAGGCACGTTTTGCCTGTGGGTCCTTCGGCGGCAGCCCCAGCAGGCGCAGGGTCAGCATGGTGTAGGTGGTGGAGATAAACTTGGGTCCATACATCCCGCCGCCCCAGCGTCCGTCTGAATCCTGCTTGTCGAGCAGGCGTTTCCCCCAGCCTTCTTTTGCGATCTTTTTGCGTTCGGCTTCGTACTTTGCGGGCGGCAAATTCAAAAGGTCGCGCTGCACCTGCCAGCGAATGGACGGGTCGCCTTCCAACAGCCAGGAGATAGTTTCTTGTTTCATTTTGGCGGCGACCCAAAGTTCGCTATACCGATAATGCCAATTCTTCGATCAGCGCTTGGGGAAGGGCAATCGGCGAAAACAAACTGGCGGGAAAGAGATAATCTTCCCCCGATTCGTCAATCACGCGGATCATTTTATGGCTTTCCGCTTCTTTATCGGGCAATACTTGATATATCTTGCGCGGCTCAAGGGAGGCTTCGTAGCCATTGTTTTTGAGACACACAACAAATTGTGGGGAGGTTTCTTCAGTCATTTTCATTTTCCGAGAATACGTTTTACTTTTATATCTCGCTTTCCAATTCCATGCGCTTCGTACCAGTGGATTTCAGCGATGTGGATCGTGTTGTCAGGAAGGCGAACGCTTGCGACGCCTTTTAATTTTCTCCAACGCCCCCTGCCGTGCTTCTTTAGCAGTCTATCTAAATCTCGTATTGAATGTCCAACGGCAATGATCTCAATCTCGGTGATTTCTCCGATGATTTCCACGTGGTCGTTTTGCATCACGTTGTTATTATACTCTGACTGGCTGAGACTTTTCAGGCGTCGTTGCCGCGTTTACTGGAATAACTTCCCCAATTCCTCCGCCACTTTTATGGAACGATACGCTTCACCTGATGAGACGTGCTCGGAAACACCATAATCTCCGATTCCCCTTAACTCGAATAACCAGTTGAGGTTTTTGCCCTGTTCCTTGTCGAGTTTTCCTTCTTTCACAAACAACCGATGAATGGATGCTATTACGCCGCTGTGTTTGCCTGTGTCAACTTTGCCTTTAACAACAAGGCGCTGGCAGCGTAAAAAGCCGCATAATAGGCGCGCGATGCAGCGATGTCGTAATACTCCTTTTCCACCATGTCTTTTGCGGCGCGAAGGGAAGTCCTTGCGCGTTCCAGGTTGGCGGAAAATTCCTCGGTATTATCGGTCATACAGCGATTCCCTCCCGTTTTGCATTTCGGTATAACGAGATCTTCCCTGCTTCGAAATCCTTGACAGAAGCGGGCTTGGCGGAGATCAGGCGGTCCGATTCAAGTTGGATGGGGTAAAGCGCATCCACCAGCCGCCGCAGTTCCACCAGATAATCAACAGGCGGGACGAGCAGGACAAGCAAGTCAATGTCGCTGGAAGGCGAGGCTTGCCTTCGTGCCGACGACCCGTAAAGAATGATCCCCTTCATTCGCCAGCCGTACATTTGGGTGAGGATTCTTTTGCATTTGACCAGGATGGTATCCCGCCGCGAAGATGTCCTGCGCAGCCCGCGCGTTTGATAGCGTGGACGCGCTTCGCTTACTTTCCGTTTTTGGGAGGTGCTGGTTTTTCTTGCGGGCATATCTGGTTCCTGTCGGTAATTATAACCTTGGGGCAGCAGAGTTCACTTTTTTGCCATGCCTTCGATCAACTTCCCCAAATCCTCTGCCGTCGCAAAATACTTCCGATACGCGGATGTTTCATTCAGCGCCCCGCGCAGGGCAATGAACAATTCCGCTTGCAGGTAGGGGTTCTTTTCCTGCGTCTCCTTCGATAACTGCACGTCATTCTCTTCCACATTCACCGTAAGCTGACCGCCCGCTGCGAGCCATTCCAAGCCGAGTTGAACGGCGATTTCGCGGGAAGCCATTGCCGCCGCCAGTTTGTGGACGGTGGTCCTGCCTCCTTTGTTGTTCAAGGCGAATTTGCACAGCCCCGCCAGCCGTTTCAGGAAGTCGTCGGGTTTTTCCTCTGCAGGTGGGACGGCAAAAACATGCACGATCTTCGGTTTGACGCTCTCCAGTGCCTCCCGCAGCTCGGCGGGAGATGGAGGCGTGGTGTAGATGACGAATTCATCTGCGGGGAACAACTCAAAGCGCGCTCTGCCTTTGGCTTTGTCCGTGCCTTCCGCCCAAATCTGGAGCGCAGGAGATTGCTTCTGCAATGCCGCCAGCGAGCTGGCTGACTCCAAACGCAAATCTCTAATCTCCAGCCTCGCTTCTCGAACTTCAATCGGTCTTTCTTCAACCACCCTGAATTCCTGAAATTGCAGGTTAACCTGCCGCTGTCCGCGATAGGATGCGGCGCGCAGGGAGTAGGCGATGTCGAATTTGGCGTCGGCGGGAGGGAGTTCTTCGCCTGCGCCGCCCCACCAGAGGACGCTTTGCGAATTCCCGTTTTCATCTTCGATGGTCAGGCGGATGTGTTCTTTCGTCTTTCCGATTTCCGTTGCAGACTTTAACCTGACCCCGCGAGTCGCCAGCGTCAATTCGGGGTTGCCTGCGCCGAACGGGGCGAGCAGTTCCAAACTGTCGGCGAGGGAAAGGCTCAGGTCGGGCAGACCCAGCCAGGCGTCAATTTGAAGCGCGGGCTCTTCGCGGGCGATCTCTCCCAGCTGCCGTTCAATCGCTTTGCCGAGTCCCTTGCGGAAGGATGTCAAATTATCCTTTTGCAATGACATGCCCGCCGCCATTGGGTGTCCGCCGAAACCCAGCAAAAGATTTTTTTGCGTCGCAATGGCATCGGTGATGTGCAAGCCTTCGATGGAACGCGCCGAGCCGCGCAGGATGCCGTCGTCGGATTCGGTGAAAAGGATGGCGGGCTTGTGATAGCGCTCGACGAGTTTGTTGGCGACGATGCCGACCACGCCCCCGGACCAGTTGGGATGCGAGAGGACGATGGCGGGTTCGGTCAACAGGCTGGGATTTTCACGCAGTTGATTCTCCGCCGCATCATAGACCTGTTTGGTGAGCAGGCGGCGTTGGGCGTTCAAGCCTTCGATTTGCGCGGCAAGCACGCGGGCGCGCGATGGGTTATTGGTAATTAGCAATTCGACGGCGGGATTCGCGTCGCCCAAACGACCGAGCGCATTCAAACGCGGCGCGAAGGTAAAGCCGATGGTTTCTTCCGTGAGCGTGTCGAGCGACGCGCCTGCCAGTTCCGCCATCACTTTGATGCCGAGGCGGTTTGTCTCGCGCAATTTTTGGATGCCTTGTTTGGCGAGCGTGCGGGTTTCGTTTTGGAGCAATGCGACGTCGGCGATGAGACCGAGCGCCACTAAATCAAGTAATTCGATATTCGATATTCGGGATTCGGTGTTCGAATATCGAATGTCGAGCATCGCTTCAGCAAGCTTGTATGCAACCCCCACTCCTGCTAAATTTCTCAGCGGATGATCATCGGGCAACAGTTTTGGATTGATGACGGCTTTTGCGTTCGGCAATGTCTCGCCCAAATCATGGTGGTCGGTGATGATGACATCCACGCCGCGCGAGTTGGCGTAATCAATCGCTTCGTGCGCAGTGATGCCCGTATCACAGGTGAGCAGCAATCGTGCGCCGTTATCGAGGATCGGTTTCAAGCTTTCGATATGAACGCCGTGGCTTTCGCGTCCGCGCACGGGGATGTAATACACCACATCCGCGCCCAACGCTTGCAGGGTCTGCACGAGCAGGGCGGTGGAAGTTTGCCCGTCCACGTCGAAGTCGCCCCATACGCAAATTCTTTCTCTCTTGCGTATAGCCAGATTAATATATTCGACTGCTTTTTCGATATCAGGAAATTGCGATGAAGGATTTTTTTCGGGATATAAAAACGCCTCGGCTTCTTCGGGACGGCTGATTCCGCGTCGGAGGAGAGTCTGCGCGACGAGGGGAGGCAAGCCCAGGCTTTGGAATGAAGCGGGGATGTCAACAGGGTGAGGGTCGAGCCAGCGGGTCATACGGACAAGTATCAGGTGTCAGGTGTCAGGTGTCAAGTTGGTTTTGGCTCTTGACTCTGTCACTGTGGTAGAGTGTATAGTTGGCACATGTTCAAGATTGGCGAGTTCTCCAAACTAAGCCGCGTCTCGGTGCGAATGCTCAGGCATTATGACCAATTCGGGCTGTTGACTCCCTCGCAAACGGATCCGTTCACAGGGTATCGTTACTATTCAGCGAGTCAACTGCCGCGCCTGAACCGCATCCTTGCCCTGCGCGATCTGGGCTTCTCACTCGAGCAGATTGCGGAGGTGCTCGATGACGACGTCTCCGCCGACCAGCTGCTGGGGATGTTGAAACTCAAACGCGCAGACGTGGAACAGCAGATGCGGGAGGAACAAAACCGCCTCGCGCGGCTGGAAGCGCGGATTCGCCAAATGAGCGAGTCGGAGGCACACAGACGGTACGACGTGATTTTGCGCGATGTCGAATCGGAACTGGTTGCCGCGCTCCGCGAAGCCGCTGTGGACGATGACGCCATCACGGCGATGTTCGATAAGGTCGAGATGTACGTTGCCCGCTTTGAAGGCGCGCGCGCCGACAAACCGCCGTTCGCGATCTACTACGACGACGAATACCGCGACAAGGACATGGATGCCGAAGTGGCGGTCCCCTTGAAATACGCGATCCCCGAAAGCGAATCCATCCGCGTGCGGCAGACGCCGAAATTGTTCAATGTGGCGTGCGTGGTGCATGTGGGAAATTATTCCGAGGTGTACCAGGCGTACAACGCGCTCTCGAATTGGATCGAGACGAACGGCTATCAAATGACAGGACCCATCCGCGAGGTTTATCTGCGTTACGGCGCGGACGGCTTGGGCTTCGAGTTACCGTCCACTCACCTTGAACCTGACTCAAATCAATACGTGACCGAACTTCAATTGACGGTTGAAAAATTGTAGAGCAAGATATTATCTCGCTCTACAAAAATAGGAGAAGCCATGGCATATTACCTTGTCAAAGCCAAATATCATAAAAACCTGCTGGCGGAATTGCGGAAGCGTCTCGACAGCGGCGAAATCAAAAAGATGAAACCGTTTGGTCAGGCGCTGCAATATGGACTCGACCATGCCCGTCTCGACCCGAATGAAAACGGAGCGGCGGTCTGGGAAGAGGAGGATTATTGCACTCCGCCGCTGGCGCAGGAACGCGCCGCCGTGCTGGATACTTATTTCACCGACCTGCGCGTGGAACGTGTGCAGGAAGGCAAAGGCTGGGAGAGGATCGAATCCCTGCCGAGGTTGTGGAAAACAAAATAGGTTTTGTCTTTGCGAGGCGGCGCTGCAAGCATCACGAAGCAATCTCCTTTTAGTTGGAAGAGATTGCTTCGCCACTCGCCCCACTTCGCGGGGCTCGCAATGACAGATTGCAAAGGAGATTTTCATGCGTTACAAATTACTTGGAAAAAGCGGCTTGCGCGTTTCGGAACTTTGTCTCGGCACGATGACCTTCGGCAACGACTGGGGCTGGGGTGCGGAAAAAGCCGAAAGCAAAAAGATATTCGATGCGTTTGCGAACGCGGGCGGTAATTTCATTGACACTGCCTGCAATTACACGAACGGCACAAGCGAAAAATTTGTCGGCGAATTCGTCAAAGGCGACCGTGACCATTTTGTCATCGCCACCAAGTACACGCTGACCGAGCGCAAGACCGACCCGAACTTCGGCGGCAACCACCGCAAGAACATGATGCGCTCCGTCGAGGGCAGCCTCAAACGCCTCGGTACCGATTTCATTGATTTGCTCTACCTTCACATGTGGGATTACGTGACCCCTGTGGAGGAAGTCATGCGCGCGCTCGATGACCTGGTCTGCGCAGGGAAGGTGTTGTACGTCGGCATCTCGGATACGCCCGCCTGGGTCGTCTCGCAGGCGAACACGCTCGCGGAGTTGAGAGGCTGGTCTCGTTTCATCGCGCTTCAAGCCCCGTTCAGCCTGGCAGATCGCGCGCTGGAACGGGATCTAATACCGATGGCGGAAGCGCACGAAATGTCCGTGCTTGCCTGGGGCGTGCTGGAAGGCGGCGAGTTGACTGGAAAGTACAATGCCCCGTCGGATGAGCCGAAGCGTTCAAAGGATACCAGCGAGCGCATCAAGAACGTCGCATCCATCTTGATGGAGGTTGCAAAGGAAATCGAGCGAACGCCCTCACAGGTCGCTGTCAATTGGGTGCGGCAAAAGACGCATCGCATTATTCCCATCCTTGGGGCGCGCAGCGAAAAGCACCTGCTGGATAACCTCGGCTGCCTGGCATTTGAATTGACCTGCGACCACATCGAACGCCTGAATCAAGCCAGCCTCATTGAACTGGGATTCCCGCATTCCTTCCTCGCCTCCGACCATGTGCGCGGCTTGATCTTTGGCGAAACTTTCGCCAAATTGGAAATATAATTTCAGAATGGCTGACACTGGTTACTCTGGAACTCCCCTGATCAAGAAACTCGGCTTCAAATCCCCGTTGACGGTTTTGACGATCAACGCGCCGAAGGATTACAAATCCCTGTTGAGCGGGCTGCCCGAAGGTGTCAAATTGACTACGAAGGCAGCCCCGCCCATCGAAGCGGCGCATGTTTTCG
This sequence comes from Chloroflexota bacterium, assembly GCA_024434165.1. Taxonomy (GTDB): domain Bacteria; phylum Chloroflexota; class Anaerolineae; order Anaerolineales; family Villigracilaceae; genus Villigracilis. The sequence continues at coordinate 20,276 of QMIW01000067.1, forward strand.
CTACCGAAAGCGCCTTTCTCGATGCTGCGCTCTCCAAACTGCGAAACGAATTAAAGCAGGATGGCTTTATCTGGGTTTCGTGGGCAAAGAAATCCTCGAAGATTCCCACCGACATCACCGAGGACGTGATCCGCGAACTCGCGCTTCCGCTCGGCTTTGTGGATGTAAAAGTGTGCGCGGTCAGCGAAGCGTGGTCGGGGTTGAAGTTGGTCATTCGTAAATCTGAAAGAAAGTAACAATTGAATTCTCCCGCGAAATTTTGTAAGATGTGAGGGTCGTTTAAAGTTATCTTATTGTCAAAGGAGAATGCAATATGAAGAAAGTTTTGAAATGGATCGGTATCGCAGCGGGGTCAATGATAGGGTTGGTGCTTGTGGCAGGTTTCGCGATGTTCCTTATCGGGAATTCGCGCCTGAATAAGACCTATGATTTTCCACCATCAGATCTTGTTTTACCGACCGATGAAGCCAGCCTTGAATTGGGCAAACACCGTGTCGAGTCCTTGTGCGCTGGCTGCCATGGACCAGACCTAAGCGGTATCGAGAAATGGTTCGAGGCGGGTCCGCTTGGAACGGTTGACTCTGCCAACCTGACCGGCGGTGAGGGCGGTGTTGGTGCTGCATACACCACTGAAGATTTTGTTCGCGCCATTCGACATGGAATTGATGCAGAAGGCAAGCCCATTTTCATGCCCGCCGTATATTCCACATCTTACCTGAGCGATGAAGAACTTGCTGCGATCATTGCTTATCTTCAAACCCTTCCGCCTGTGGACCATAAAACGAATGGAGCGAATTTCACGCCGCTTGCAAAAATCATGCTGGTGGCGGGCATGCTTCCTCCTTTGCCCGTAGAAGTGGTGAGCCATGAAACAAAAGTGGCTTCGGTTCCGGCAGGTCCGACGGCTGAATATGGTAAATATATGGTGGATACCCACGACTGCCGCTTGTGTCATAGCCAGGAATTGAACGGTGGTCCGTTCCCCGACCCAGCCAAGACAAAGATCTCTCCGAACCTGACCCCTGGCGGCGAACTGGCTGCATGGTCTGAAGAGGATTTTATCAACACCATCCGCACTGGCGTCACACCCGGCGGGCACGAACTCGACCCTGAATTCATGCCGTGGAAAGACTATGCCAAGTTCTACGATGATGAGCTGAAAGCAATCTATGCCTACTTGAAAACCCTGCCCAAACTTCCGCAATACACGGAATAATCTGTGTAAGAAAAAACACAACGCACCCTGAATGTTATTTCGGAGTGCATTTGTTTTAAGTAGTCGGTCATAAGTTTTTAGAAAACAAATTCCTGCTCATGCCGCCGTCCTCGGCGGCGGGGACGCCGCCGGGAGCGTATTTTTGTAAAATTTCGGCGGGGACGCCGCCGGGAGCGTATTTTTGTAAAATTTATTTCGACCGACTACTTAGAGAGTGTTTTATAAATCAAAATTCATCACAGACACCGCACTTGCGTTCGGTGCAGGTGTAAACGCGGAGGAACGTTGATTTTTGACGGAAACGCCAATTTAAGGGCTTTAAATCCAATTTATCTGTGTTCATCTGTGGTTATAAACGAATTCCAAAACACTTTCTTATCGGATTCAAGGAGCGCTTATGGATACCCTCAGTACGGAAGCATGGATCGCCGTCGGTTCAATCTGTCTATCGGAGTTTGTCGTCTCGGCGATTCTGGTTGGCATCATCCTCTCTTCGCATCTCGGCGCGGCGCGAGCAAAGGATTGGGCTTCGACCACGGGAACGGTGTTGATGTCCACGCTGCAGGCAAGGCGGAGCAGTGATGGACATTACGTTAACTACCCGGTCGTGGTGTATCAATATCGCGTCGGCGGAATGTCTTATGAAAGCCGCAAAATCACCCCCGGTCTGGAGTGGGGCGGCACTGGCGCAGGAAAGGTCGTTGCGCGCTACCCAACCGGCTCGCAAGTCACCGTTTATTACAACCCAGCCAACCCTGTCGAAGCCCTGCTCGAACGCAAGCCGCCCTCTTTCATAATCTGGCTGTGGGTGATACTCGCGCTCGTGAACATCTTTCTGTGCGGGCTGGGGGCGTTTTTGGCGTTTACGTTATAACAAAACCGGCGGAGGTTGTTGAGACCTCCGCCGGTTATCTGACGGGAGCGCCGTGCCGCACTCCGCGAATTCAGGCGCTCGGCTGCGGGTATTATCCCAAAAGGGGATGACCTCCGCGCTACGGGTTTGACGGCTTCAATTCCCAAACCCACGAATTTTCGTACTTGCAGCTGCCCTCGCCGGAATCCTGCAGCCCCACGAATGCGAAACCGCCTTCCGTACTCTGCTTGCTGTAATCAAAATACCTGCCCTGGTGAACGCCATTGATGTATACATTGAACTGTTCTTCGTTCACCACCAGCAGCACCTGGTTGGTCGCCCCGTTGCTCAAGTCCACCGCGCTGGAATATTGGACTCGGGTCGGGGAATTTTTGAACCTGCCGAATTCGTGGAACTCGATTGCCCAGGCGGGAGCGCCGGAGAAGCGCAGGAACAGGAAGTTGTATTGCTTGCCTTCTTCGAAATTTGGTTCCGAACGGAAGATGATCCCGCAGATCAATATCCCCGTCGCATTCCAGGTGACATCCGACTTGAGGATGAAGTTCTTGCCGTTTATATCCTCGGCAAAGGGCTGGTAACGCGAATCCGGTCCTCTCAGTTGGATATCCTGCCTTTCTTTTTGCTGCCACAAAAGGCTTCCGTCTTTATAGGGGAGTTCGGATTCGCCGAGGATATCCTCCAGTTCAAGGAGCACATCCCCAGCCGATTGAGTTGCCCTGAACTCGGCAGTGGCGGCAAGATTTGGAGTCGCGGTGGGCACGGGGGTCGAAGTCGCCGAAGGAATCGGTGTGGAGGTTGGCGGCGCGGGCGTTGGGGTGGGCGTGGGTTCCGCCGCCGGGCTGCTGCAGGCGGCGTTAATGAACATCAACACCAGGCACAAGATAAACAGGCTGCGTTTCATTGCTACTTATTCCTCCTGATTGAGAATTATATTCCCCCGAGTATCCCCTGCCTTTCAAGGAATAAATCCCGAGAAAATACGAATACATCATACCGATTCTTGCAGAGAATATCAAGTCGAATTCAATGACAATTCCATGACGCTGGACGGTGCGAAAACCGGGGCGCTCCCAGCCCGGTCGGCTTTCATCCGGTATAATCCGCCGGATGGAAAACGAAAAACCACGCTTTTGGACACGCGATTCCTCCATCCTGCTTGGGGGATTCTTTGTCACCATTTTCCTGATCGTCTACATTTGGTGGCCCCTCGCGGAGGAGTATCTCGCCTACGTGGATTGGAACGGCGCATGGTGGCGTTACATGGACTGGCTGCTGCTGGGTATTTTCCTTTTCATGTCCATCACCATCGTGGCGCGCGCAAACCTCAAAACCGACGTACTGATTGTCTTCGTGGGCATCTTTGGCGGACTGGCAATCGAAAGCTGGGGAACGCAAACCAACCTCTGGCATTACTACACCGCCGAACGCCCGCCGCTGTGGATTATCCCCGCCTGGCCCATTGCAAGTCTTTCGATTGACCGCATTACCCGATTTATGAATTGGATGATTGGAAAGATCGAAAATCATTTCAAGCGGGCTGCTTCCTGCTTTCCATTTTCCACTTTCTATTGGATCGTCTTCGCCTCTTTCCTGACCTTGATGCTGGTCTTTGTCACCCCGACCTTGGACAAGTCCTTTACCTGGTTCTCCTTAATCCTCGTAATTCTCCTAATTCTCACACCCACAGACCATCGTTTTGCACTCCTGACCTTCCTCGCAGGTTCGGGGTTGGGTTACTTCCTCGAACTATGGGGGACGACCCGTCAGTGCTGGACGTATTACACGCTGGAGACGCCGCCGTTGTTTGCTGTGCTGGCGCACGGCATGGCGGCGGTCGCATTTTGGCGGGCGGGGCTGCTCGTGAAGTTGGTGTTGGAAAGAATGGGAGTGGGAAGCGGGAGGGTGTTGGTCGGGGATCAGTAATCAGTTTTCAGTGATCGGTTTTCAGTGATCGGTAAATTGGCTGGCAGCCTGAAGTCCGTGAGATAAATCGGTCTCGCGGATTTTTGTTTGCAAACCCCGAAGGGATGAGGTGATTGGGCAGTGGGGCAAATCGAAGAATCGGCATCAGAAAACAGAAGCAGGGAAAAACCCGTGTTGAGGGCGATTGTGACATTCCACACTTGACAGGCGGGGGAATCGGCGTACAATGTGACCAGATAGTCACATGACCAGGAGGTCACATTTTGCCCAAACAAACCTTCTTCAACCTCCCCGAAGAGAAACGGCAAGCCATTGTCAACGCCGCGATTGACGAGTTCGCGGAATACGGCTTTGAACCTGCATCCATCAACCGCATCGTGGCGAACAGCGGCATTGCCAAGGGAAGTTTTTATCAATATTTTGATGACAAACTGGACGTGTTCCGACATCTCATTGATGTGCTGGGCGATGAAAAGACCAAATTCTTCAAGGATCGGCATCCGCCCGGCAATGGTCTGGGAATCTTCGGCTATTTCCGCTGGATGATCAAGACGGGCATGGAGTTCAATTCCACCAACCCGAAACTGGTCAAAGCCATCAGCCGCGTGCTGCTCAGCGAAGGGATGTACTACGGGCAGTTGTTCGCCGACATCCGCAAAAAATCGCTGGATGCGCTGCGGGAGATCATCCGCTCCGCAAAGAAGAACGGCGAGATGGATGCCAACGTGGACGAAGACCTGGCAGTAACCGTGATGGACACGTGGAGCAACGTCATCAGCAACTCCATCCTGGATGAAGGTTTACAGAAGAAAGACATCCTGCGTTGGGTGAAATCCCCGAAGGTTCAAAAGTATATTGACGACATGCTTTCCATCATGGAACACGGATTGAGAAATGTAAAACCGTCCCCCGTGAGCGAAGAAGAGAAAGGAAATTGATCATGAATCTATATCTGCGCCTCGCATGGCGGAACGTTTGGCGGCAGCGCCGCAGGACGTTCCTGATCGCTGTCGGCATGGGAGTAACCATGGCGCTGCTGGTGCTGTATGACGGCATCGTTGCGGGTTTCGAGCAAGCCATTTACGGCAACGCCATTCAATTGCTGGGCGGCAACATTCAGATCCACGCGCCCGGCTACGGTGAAAACCCCGGGCGAAAACCGCTGCTCCCGCTGGAGGACCCGGATGCAATTGTGGAAGCGGCGGAGGCGCATCCGGATGTGGTGGTCGCCTCCAAGCGCATCGTCACCGGCGGATTGGTCACCAACCGCGAAGGCGCGTTCTCGGTCTCGATCATCGGCGTCGAAACGGACAAAGAAGCGCAAATCAGCCCGGTGGCGGAGAACATTGCAAAAGGACGCTATTTGAATCCCGACGATGGCGACATGGTCGTCATTGGGCAGGGGCTTGCCACCGCGATGGAAATTGAAATCGGCGACCGCATCACGATGGTGGGCAATTCCAAAAACGAGCAAAGCCGCCAGCGTACGATGACGGTGGTCGGTATTTACGATGTGGGCGTCCCCAGCGTGGAAAAGACCACCATCTACGTATCGCTTGCCGAAGCGCAGCAGTTGTTTGGGCTGGATGGGCAGGTGACCGAAGTGGTGGTGGCGCTGGACCAAATCGGCTTGGAGGCGGGCGTGATGAACGCCATCCGCCAGGCGCAGCCCGGCTACGAAGTGGAAAGCTGGGAAACGAGCATCCCTGATTTGAAGCAGGTGCTGGAAATGAAAACTTCGGTGATGGGCGTGTTCGGGGTGTTCATGCTGGGCATCGCTGCCATCGGCATCCTCAACCTGTTGATGATGGCGGTCTTCGAGCGCACGCGCGAGATCGGCATCATCGGCGCGCTGGGACTCAAGCCGCGCGAGATCACATTCCTCTTCCTGCTGGAGGGAATCCTGATCGGTGTGGCGGGCGCGGTCTTTGGCGCGGCGCTTGGCACAGTTGTCAGCCTCGTGCTCGGATATTACGGACTCGATTACAGCGCATTCGCCAACCTGACCGAATACACCGCCCTCATCAGCGGGCGCATCTATGCCCACCTGGTGCCGATGAAGGTGATTCAACATGCGGTCACGGTCGCGGTCATCGCTGCACTGGCGGCGTTGTATCCCGCCATCGAAGCCTCTCGCCGCGAACCGGCGGAAGCGCTGCATTATGTGTAAATTGCTCAAAGCCGCCGTCTCGGCGGCGGTTGCCGGGGACGGCAACCTGAGCAAAAGGAAAATCCTATGATGAATTATTTCAAACTGGCATACCGCAACCTGGGCAGGCATCGCCGCCGCTCCCTTCTTTCCGGCTTGGCGCTGGCATTGGGAACGTGCCTGCTGATGTTCATTGCCGCCTTCTTCCAGGGCGAGATGCGCAGTTCCATGGAAACCACCCTGCGCCTCGACAGCGGACACATCCAGATCCGCGATACGGATTACGACCCCGACAAACTCAGCGTCGCATGGGAATATTTGATCGAAAATCCGCAGCAAGTCGCACAACAGGTCGAGGCGCTGGATCAAGTGCAGGTCGCCACGCCGCGTTTGATGGCGAGCGGCATCGTTTTTGTGCAGGAGGATTCCGTCGGCGTGCAGATCATGGGGATTGACCCCGACTCATCGGCGAACGATCCGTATCGCCAGGGACTGGTCGCGGGCGAATTCCTCACCGCAGATGACCGCGAAGGGGTCCTGATCGGCTTGCCGCTGGCGAACAGCCTGGGATTGAATGTCGGCAGCCAGGTGACCCTGCTGGTCAACACCTCCGATGGGGCAGTGGATGAACAGCAGTTTACCGTGCGCGGCATTTTCAGCACCGGCACCAGCGCCTATGACAAAGGCATCGTCTTCCTGCCGCTGGCAAAGGCGCAGGCGTTTTCAGGCGCGGAGAATCGCGCCAGCATCATCTTCATCCTGCTGAAGGACCGCGAACAGGCGGATGCCGTCGCCGCCGCGATTCAAGGCGAAGGCTTCCAGGTCAAGACCTGGAACGAACTGAACCAACTGCTGGTGCTGATCAACGATTTCTCGAATGCCTACATCCTGGTGCTGAACCTGATCGTGCTGGGCGTAACCGCGACGGTGATTGTCAACACCCTGCTCATGGCGGTCTTCGAGCGCACGCGCGAGATCGGCATCCTGAGCGCCATCGGCATGAAGGGCAGGCAGATCATCACCCTGTTCCTCGCCGAAGCCAGCGTGCTGGCAATGGGCGGCATTGCCGTCGGTTCGCTGGCTGGCTGGGCGCTTTCGGCTTACTTTGGGAAGGTTGGCATTTATTTCGGCGATTTGGGGATGAGCAACGAGATGCTCTTGCAGGACCGCATCTATCCCTACCTGACGCTTGATTCTGCCATCAACCTGATCGTTACTTCGTTCATTATCACCGTCCTCGCTTCGCTCTATCCCGCGCGGCTTGCTTCGCGCATGGAACCGGTCGAAGCCCTGCACAAGGCACAATAGTGAACAAGTCTGTAGACTTGTTCTACTGCAAGGAGAAAAAATGGAAGTCGCAAAATTAACGAACGTCACCCGCATTTACAAAATCGGCGAGGTCGAGACGCGCGCACTGAACGGCGTCAGCATGACCATCAAAAGCGGCGAATTTACATCCCTGGTGGGTCCTTCCGGCTCCGGCAAGACGACCCTCCTGCAGCTGATCGGCTGCCTCGACCAGCCCACCTCCGGCAGCGTCGTCATCAACGGCAAAGAGACCACCAACCTGAACCGCAACCAGCGCGCCGACCTGCGCAAAGGCACAATCGGTTTCGTGTTCCAGTTCTTCGCGCTCATCCCCACCCTCACCGCCTACGAGAATGTGGAAATGCCGCTTCTGCTCAACGGCAAGAGTTCGGCGGAACGCAAACAGCGTGTGATGGAACTGCTTGAAGGAGTGGACCTGCTCGACCGCGCGCATCACCGCCCCGACCAGTTGAGCGGCGGACAGCAGCAGCGCGTCGCTGTGGCGCGGGCGCTTGCCACGAACCCAAGCATGATTCTCGCCGACGAACCCACCGCCAACCTCGATACCTCGAACGGCGAGCAGGTGATGGAGATCATGAAGAGACTCAACGAAAAGACGGGCACGACCTTCGTCTTTGCCACGCACGACCCGCGCGTCATCAAGTATGCCACCCGCGTTGTGACCCTGCGTGACGGCGTCGTCGAGAGCGACAGCAACCCGCCTGCCAGATAACCGCCGGAGAAAAAATGAAGAGAACAATTTGGTTGATTGTGACCGCCCTGGCGTTCATCCTCTCCGCGTGCGGGCAGGGAAGCGAGCCGCAGGCGATTCCCACCGTTGTGTTGGATGGCGGCGGCTCGAACGAACCGGCGCGGCCCGCTTCCAGCGGCGGAGAAATCGTCACGGCGTCGGCTGTCGTTGTCCCGATGCAGGATGCGAATTTGTCCTTCACAAGCGTCGGGCGCGTGACCGCGGTCCACGTGCAGGCGGGGGATCAGGTCAACGCCGGCGACGTGCTGGTGGAGTTGGATACGTCCATTTTGGAGGCAAAGGTCAGGGAGGCGGAGGCGAATCTGGCGGCTGCCGAGATTCAGGTCAAGTATTTGAAGCGCGTGGGTACCTCCGAACAGCATTTGGAAGTGGCGGAAAACGACGTTGCCCGCGCCCAGGCGCTGCTCGATTCTGCAAAGGCGGTCCTCGCCGCTCAAACGCATCTGACCGCGCCGATGGCGGGTACGGTGGTCTCAGTGGATATCGCCCCTTATGAAACCGTCTCGCCGGGGCAGGTCGTGGTGACCGTCGGCGACTTGTCGAAGTATCGCATCGAAACCACCGACCTGAGCGAGCGCGATGTGACCAAAGTGAGAGTGGGGCAGACGGCGACTGTGTTCATCGAAGCGCTGGGTGAAGAATTCACCGGCAAGGTTGTGGACATTGCCCGCATCTCCTCTGAACTTGGCGGCGACGTGGTCTACACGGTGACGATTGAACTAGACCAGCAGCCGGCAGGCTTGCTGTGGGGCATGAGCGCGGACGTTGAAATCAGCGTGGGCGAATGAGGCGGTCATGAAACGATTGTTCATTTTGTTGAGCGGTCTGCTCGCGCTGGCGGCTTGCGCCAGCCCGACGCCCGCCGCATCTGCGCCGACAGCCGCGCCGGGAACGGATGCCCCCGTCTTTTCGGCGGATGTGGTCGTTGCTTCGGCAAAGGTTGAACCGGCGCACCTTTCTGAACTGGGCTTTACCATCCCGGCATTGGCGCAGGAGATTCCGGTGAGCGAAGGAGATGAAGTAAATACAGGCGATGTGTTGATGACCCTGAACACGCCCGACCTCGAATATGCCGCCCTCGCCGCCGAAGCGGATTACAACGCGAGAGCGCTTGCCGCCGAACTGCAAAAGGCGGAACGGGTGAAGTACGTTAATCCCAATACGGGATACATCCGCTGGTATCCCATTCCGCGTGAGGTGTATGAGAAAGCCCTGTCCAAAGCGGAGCAAGCCAAAGCCGTGTGGGAATCCGCCGCCGCCAGCCTGGCGCAGGGTACGCTGCTTGCGCCGTTCGATGGGACCATCGTTGACGTGCGGGTCATCCCCGGCGAATGGGTGCAGGTCAACCAGCCGGTGATCGTCCTCGCAGATTTGAGCAGTTTGCAAGTCGTCACCACCGACTTGAGCGAGCGCGACATCGTGCGCGTGAAGATCGGTCAGAGCGCGAACGTTTACATCGAAGCACTCGACCTGACCGCCGCCGGCAGGGTGGTTCGCATCTCGCCGATTGCCGAAACTGTCGGCGGCGATGTGGTTTTCCCCGTCACCATCGCGTTGGATGACCAGCCTGAGGGCTTGTTGTGGGGCATGAGCGTCGAGGTGGAAATTCAGACAAAATAACGGGCGGCTCTCCCATAACGAACGGGAAAACGCCTCGCCTCAAAGGCGTTGCATCGAGCTTGCCGAAATGACGCCAGGTACACAAAGGGGAAAAGGGGTTGTTTTTTCGGGATTTCTCCTTCGTGTTTAAATGGTTTTCCCGTTAAGTGGTCGGTCGAAATAGATTTTAACTCAAGTTGCTACCTTCCAATAGATTTTCTAGGTTCCCTGCCCAAAGCCCTCACCCTGCCCTCTCCCATCGGGAGAGGGGGAAGTCATCCCAGAAGATATAACCTTGTTTGGGGTGAGGGAAGCCGCTTGAAACCAAG
>QMIW01000154.1 GCA_024434165.1 Chloroflexota bacterium
AATTTTACAAAAATACGCTCCCGGCGGCGTCCCCGCCGCCGAGGACGGCGGCATGAGCAGGAATTTGTTTTCTAAAAACTTATGACCGACTACTTAAGAAAGGGCCGCCTTGTGCCAGGCATTTTGAGGTTCTACCGTATACTCAGGACAAGCCTTGCGGTACTGCATCGCAAGATGAATCTCCCTGGCACTGCCCGCCAGGGCAAGTGTGCGGTACTGGGTGGGTCAGCCGCTTTTTAGCCGAACGGCTGAAGTCGTTACCAGCCATCCCGAAGGAAAAGCAGGCAGAAAACAGGAGCAGGCAGGGGCGGAGTCTGAGGCGTTTGCGTCCCGTTTCGATTCTCCCGGCGTAGTAAAATAATCCCGATGAAATCGGCTGTCGCTGCGATCCCGCTCGAAAAACTCCTCGAACAACTCCCTGAAAATTACACCCTGACCGACCGGGAGTTGGTGATGCGCGCTTATCACATCGCAGAGGAGGCGCACCGCGAACAGAAGCGGCTTTCGGGCGAGCCGTACATCAATCACTGTGTTGCGGTTGCGAGCATCCTGGCGGAATTGAGGGTGCCGGCGGAGGTGGTCGCCGCCGGGCTGCTGCACGACACTGTGGAGGATACGCCCGTCACGCTGGCAGACATTCGGCGCGAGTTTGGAGATACGGTGCGCCTGCTGGTGGACGGTGTGACGAAACTGACGCAGCTGCCGCGCGTTTCGCGGGGCGACCAGCACGCCGAGTGGAATCACAACGGGAAGGAAGGCGCGGAAGCGCAGCCGGCTCTGCTTGGAAGAAAAGAAGATATGGTCTCCGAAACCCTGCGCAAGACCTTCCTTGCCATGGGCGAGGATGTGCGCGTGGTGTTGATCAAACTGGCGGACCGCCTGCACAATATGCGCACGCTGGGTCACATGCCGGAGGATAAACGCCGGCGCATCGCCCAGGAGACGCTCGATATCTTCGCGCCGCTTGCCAACCGGCTGGGCATCTGGCAGTTGAAGTGGGAATTGGAAGACCTTAGTTTCCGGTATGTGAACCCGGAGAGGTATAAGGAGATCGCGGAGCAGCTGGCGGAACGCCGCCCGGACCGCGAACGCCAACTGGAGGACATCAAGGATACGCTCCTGAAACTGCTTGCGAAGAACAACATCAAAGCCGAGATCAGCGGTCGCCCGAAGCACATCTATTCGATCTATAAAAAGATGCAGAAGAAGGATAAAGCCTTCAACATGCTGTACGACGTGCGCGCCGTGCGCCTGATCGTGCCGGATGTGCCTTCGTGCTATGCCGCGCTGGGGGTGATTCACACCACGTGGCGACCCATCCCCGGCGAGTTCGACGACTACATTGCGGCGCCGAAGGATAATTTTTACCAGTCGCTGCATACGGCGGTCATCTACGACGACAAGCGCCCGCTCGAGGTGCAGATTCGCACGCAGGACATGCACTTGAACGCGGAGTACGGTATTGCCGCACACTGGCGTTACAAGGAGGGCGGCAGGCACGACCCGAACTTCGAACAGCGCATCAGTTCCCTGCGCAAGATGATGGAGTGGCGTTCGGACGTGAGCGATGCCGCCGAGTTCGTCGAATCCATGCGCAGCGATGTGTTCCGCGACCGGGTGTACGTCTTTACGCCGCGCGGGGATATCATTGACCTGCCGGCGGGCAGCACGCCGATTGATTTTGCCTATCACGTCCACACGGACATCGGTCATCGCTGCCGGGGGGCGCGGGTGAACGGGAAACTTGTCCCGCTGTATCAGGAATTGAAGACCGGCGACCAGGTCGAAATCCTGACGGCGAAGCGCGGCGGTCCCAGCCGGGACTGGTTGAACGCCAACCTGGGTCTGGTGCGCACGCAGCGGGCGCGCGCCAAGATCAAAGCATGGTTCAAGAAGCAGGAGGACGAACAGAACCTGGCGCAGGGACGCAGCACGCTCGAACGCGAATTGCAGCGGCTGGGTATTACGGAAGTCAACTTCGAGAAGATGGCGCGCGAGCTCGGTTACAAAACGCCGGACGAGATGTTCATTGCACTGGGCAACGGCGATCTTTCCATCGGCAAGGTGATCAAACAGTTCTCGCAGGATGAGGAGATTCAGGATATTCTCGAAGCGAACGCTCCCCCGCCGCAGACCGTCTCCACCGATGCGGTGGAGGTGGTGGGACTGAAGGGCATGCTTTCGGTGATGGCGAAGTGCTGCAACCCCATGCCGGGCGACCAGATCGTGGGTTTTGTGACGCGCGGGCGCGGAGCGACCATCCACCGGCAGGATTGCCCGAACGTTTTGAAGACGAAGGACCGCGAGCGTTTGCTCAAGGTGGGCTGGGGGCACATGGAGCGGACGTATCCGGTTTCGGTGAAGATCAAGGCGTACGACCGCCAGGGTTTGATGAGCGACGTTTCGAACCTGCTGGCGGAGGAGAATATCAACATTGCCAATGTGGCGGTGAATGTGAACCGCAGCATTGCCGACCTGCGCCTGATCATCGAAGTGAGGGATATTGCCCAGCTCAGCCGTATTTTGACGCGCATCGAAAACCTGCCGAACGTGATGGAGGCGCACCGCACGAAGCCGGGGTAGCAGGGATACAAACGGCGGCAAGTTCACAAATACAACCAAAAGGAGTCAGACTATGAATCAAAACAAGCGCAAGGCGTCCATGGCATTTCTCATTCTGGGGATTGTATTTTTGACCATTGGTATTTCCACCGATAACACCGCCTTCACGTGGGCGGCGATTGCCTTTGTGGTAATTTCGCTCGTGCTTGGGGGAAGGTGGTTGAGGCGGAGGGGAGGGTAGGGGATGGTGAATGGGGAATAGTGAATAGTGATTGGGTGATTGGGGAATAGTGAATAGTGAATGGGGGGGAATGGGG
>QMIW01000068.1 GCA_024434165.1 Chloroflexota bacterium
CCAGCGTGTTCAGATCGAGCGTGTAGAATTCTTTTGACCCGTCGTCCTTTCGCACTTCCTTGTAAAAACCGACTTTGGTCTTGTTGCCCAGCCACTTGCGTTCGAGCAGCGTGTCCATCAATTTCTTCGGCTTCTCGGCGGCGAGATATTTCTGCCCGAGTTTGTCGTGCGGAATCAGCGGCGCGAGATTCGCCCCAACGTGATGCCAGACATCCACGCCGACCAGGTCAATGAGGCGGAATGTGGCAGTCTTCGGGCGACCCATCAACGGTCCTGTGACGGCATCCACCTCATCAATGGTGTAATCGTTGTTGAGGATGAAATCCATCGCAAACGCGCCCGTCCCAAACGCCACGCGGTTGCCAATGAAGTTGGGCGTGTCCTTGCACAGCACGATGCCTTTGCCCAGGCGATATTCGCCGAAGTGGGCGAAGAACTCGACCACCTCTTTGGATGTATCCGCCGTCGGGATGATCTCCAGCAGTTTCAAATAGCGCGGCGGGTTGAAGAAGTGCGTGCCGAGGAAATGCTGCTTGAATCCCTTCGCGCGCCCCTCCGCAATCGAGTAAACAGGGATGCCCGACGTGTTCGTGGTCACAATCGCGTTCGGCTTGCGGACTTCGTCAATGCGCGCCATCAAGTCCTGCTTGATCTTGAGATTCTCGATGATCGCCTCACAGATCCAATCCGCCTCCGCTACCGCGCCAAAGTCATCTTCAAGGTTGCCGAGCGTAACAAAGGTTTCCAAATCCTTCGCCATCAGGTTGGCAGGACGCGCCTTCAAACAGCGATCCCAGCCTTCCTTGACGATCTTGTTTTTATCGGGCGAATCATTCGGGACAATATCCAGCAGCGTCACAGGCACGCCGATATTCGCCAGGTGAGCCGCAATCGCCGCGCCCATCGTCCCCGAGCCGATGACGACGGCTTTGTGAATGTGGTATTTCATGGTTTCTCCTTCGGTTACAAGTTGCAAGTTGAAGGTTGCAGGTTAACTTGCAACTTTCAACTTTGAACCTTAAATCGGTTACCTCAACTCACTTCCGCTGTAACCCAAAATCTGCCTTGCCACCACGAGGCGGTTGATCTGCCCTGTGCCTTCGTAAATGTCGGTGATCTTCGCGTCGCGGAACCACTTCTCCAGCAGGAACTCGCGGCTGTAGCCGAGCGGACCCAGCAGCTCGACCGCCTTTTGGGTGATCTTCGTGCAGACATCGCCTGCTTTGACCTTGCTCATCGAAGATTCGAGCGCGTTGGGCTTTTTGTTATCCGCCATCCAGACCGCCTTGATCACCATCAGCCATGCGGATTTGAGCATGATCTCCATGTCAATCACTTCGCGTTCGATGTTGGTGATCTTCTGGCGCGGCAAGCCGTAACGAATCTGCACTCCATTCTCTGTAAGTTTTTCCTTGACGAACTCCAGCGCGGCTCGCGCCACGCCCAAGCCCGACGCCGCCACCAGCGGGCGGGTCGCATCGAAGGTTGCCATCGCGCCCTTGAAGCCTGTGGTGGTTTTCTCAACCGTGGGGCTGCCGAGAATGTGATCGAACGGCACACGAACATCCACAAATGAAATTGCCGCCGTGTCGCTGACGCGGATTCCAAGTTTATGTTCCAGTTTGTTGATGCTCACACCTTTTGTCCCCGACTCGATGACAAAAGCGCGCATGCCTGCCCGTCCCGCGCTTGGGTCAATGGACGCCCAGACAACGAGAAAGCCCTTGCCAAGTTTCTCGTATTCGGTGAACGATTTATCGCCCGCGGTGACGAAAATTTTCTCGCCGTTGATGACCCACTCATTGGTCTTTTCATCGAGAACGGCGCGCGCGCGGATGGATGCGGTATCCGAGCCTGCGCCCGCTTCGGTCATGCACATGGCAGCGAAGGTCGGTTTTTCTTCCGTGAAGCGCGCCAGGAACTTGGCTTTCTGTTCAGGTGTGCCAGCCGCCTGCACTGCCGCCGCGCCCAATCCGCCGCCAGGCGTGACGAGGTAAAAGCCCACGTCGCCCCAAGCCAGCATTTCGATTTGTGAGGCAAGAACCTGATAGGCAATCGGGGGGCGTTTTCCATTTCCTCCCTCACCCCTGCCCCCCTCTCTCTCAGGGAGAGGGGATGAAGATGAGGGCTTTTCCTTCGGAGCCAGCGAGCCTGCGCTCAGGCTTTTCATTGCGTTGTGCATAAATTCGATGTAGTCCCAGGGGATTTCGTGCTCATGCTCGTCGAAGTAACGCGACTTCGAGCGCATCATCTCCTCGGCGACGGTTTTCAAAACAAACTGTGTTTGTACAATCGGTTTGGGTGATTCGAATTCGATGGTCATAATGTTTTCTCCTTTTTATGTCATTGCGAGAGCGGTGTTTGTCCGCTCGAAGCAATCACAGAGCTTTGAGGGGATTGCTTCGTCGTCGCTTCGCTCCTCCTCGCAATGACATTACACAATCGCCAGCCCCGCCAGCATGGCGAAGCCCCTGCCATTCCGCATGAACAACTCGACGGGGTGCTCGCGGATGTAGCCATGACCGCCCAAAATCTGCACACCGCGATCCGTAACCATCATTGCCATGTCCGCCGCGCCTGTCCAGGCGAGATACGACTCGATGAAGGCGTCTTCTTTCTGGTTGTCGAGTTTCCATGCGGCTTCCCAGGTGAGCAGGCGCATGGCTTCGATCTCGGTCGCCATCTCTGCCAGCATGAAGGCAATCGCCTGCTTTTGGGCGATCTTCACACCGAAAGCCTCACGCTCTTTGGCATAGTTCTTGGCATATTCAAAGGAGGCTTTCGCTACGCCGACAGCGGCAGAGGCGGAGGCAAGTCTCATCGAAGCCAGAATCGGCTCAAAGTCATGCCCCGAAGCGCCCCCCAATCGGTTGGAGGCGGGAATCTTGACGTTATCCAATTTGACGCGATACATGGGGAGGGCGTTCAATCCCATCAGGTTTTCGCGTTCATCCGCAATGGTCAATCCCGCTGTCCCTTTGGGGACGATGAATCCCTGTGTGACGCCATCGAGATTGGCGTACACGATCATGGCTTCGGCGTCTTTCGCAAACGGGACAAAAGCCTTCTCGCCGTTGAGGGTGGTATCGTCTCCGCTCGGTTTTGCGGCGGTCTTGAGCGCAGCCGCATCGAAATCGAAACTGTATTCGATGAGGGCGGCGGTGTACGGAGACCAATCCCCTGCGATGACTTTGGGCAGGTATGCCTGCTTTTGCTCTTCGCTGCCTGCGAGCAAAATGGGCGTGGCAAACAGGGACGGAGCCATTACCGCCAGAGTCCCTGCGAGATCGCCAAACGCCATCTCCTCGACAGCCAGCACGCCCGTGACCGCGCTTCGCTCGCCGAAGCCGCCGTATGCTTCGGGGATGGATGCTTGCAGCAAACCGAGTTCCCACCCCTTGCTGATGAGTTTCTTCGGCAGTTCACGGCTTTCCTCCGCCTCGCGCGCAGCGGGGCGCAGATCGTTCTCGGCGTACTTCCCCACCGCATCCATCAGCATTTGTTGTTCTTCACTGGGTTCAAATGAGTACATGTCTTCTCCTTTTCTGGGCGATAGACGATGGACGATTGACCATGGTCAGCGATCCGTCGTCCATTGTTTAATTTATTTCAACAATCCATGAAACAACATATCCGCATATTGATCCGCAATTTCCTCGATGGTCTTCCCGCCATCGGGGTGATACCAGGTAAGCGTCCAGTTCATCACGCCCATCAATGCACGGACCGCCATCGCCGTATCGCTGCACGCAAAGATTCCAGCGCGCACCCCGTCATTAAGCACATCCCGCCATAATGCCTCGAATTTGTCGCGTTGAGGCACATGGCGGGCATGCGATTTTTTATCCAGCGAGCGATGCTCGAACAAAAGGACGGCGGTCAAATCGGCGTTCTCGGCAAGCGCGGATAAATATCCGCGAATCATCTGCCTGAGTTTCTGGTCGGCGGGGACGGCTTGAGAAGAGATCGAGGCAATATGGTCGGTCAACATGCCGAGGGCGCGGTCGAGAAGCGCAAGCAAAATCTCCTGCTTGGATGCAACATGGTGGTACAGACTTGCCTTTTGCACATCGAGGGCGGCAGCAATATCGGACATGGAAGCGCCGTGAAACCCTTTGTGGCGAAAGACCTGCGCAGCGGCGTCGAGGATATCGTCTCGAGTCATGGGTCTCCTTCCCTACCGAACGGTAGGTAGGGACAGTGTACCCCTCCCCTGTACGGGCGTCAAGAGGGAATGGGAACTTTTTTCGAACCGCTGCGTCTTTTCAACATCGCTCGTTTTGATTGAGAGGTTTACCATGACACACAAAAGATTTTTACAAATCGTTCTACTCCTCGCCGTATTGGCTGTTTCCGCCGGATTCGCCGGAACCGCCTCGGCGGCGTACACCTGCGGGACCAGTTACACCGTCCAAAGCGGAGACACGCTGGGCTCCATTGCCAGAGCCTGCGGCACGACCGTCTCCGCGCTCAAACTCGCCAACCCGGGTCTCGATATTTACATCTACCCCGGTCAGGTACTCGTTCTGCCCGGCGCATATTGGGACAACGGCAACGGGTATGCCACGTACGTTGTGGCGCGCGGCGATACGCTCAAAGCCCTTGCAGCGCGCTTCGGCACCAGCATGGACGTGCTGGCTTCGCTCAATGCGATCTACAATTACAACCTGATCTATGAAGGGCAGCGAATGACCGTCCCGAACGGCGTCATCGTCACCCCGCCGCCCGTCACACCCCCGCCCGCCAGCGGAACGTACACCGTCCAGAAGGGCGATACGCTCCGCAAGATCGCAGACCGCCTTGGCGTGACCGTGAACGACATCCTTGCCGTCAACCCGCAGATTATCAACCCAAGCCTGATCTATGCCGGACAAGTCATCAACCTGCCTGCCGCCGCTTCGTACTACACCGTTCAGACCGGCGACACCATGAAGAAGATCGCCGCCCGGTTTGGCACGACGCTGGAAACGCTGATTGCCCTCAACCCGCAAATCTACGACATCAACCTCATCTACGCCGGTCAGGTGATACGGATACGGTAAATGGAAACAGATAACCCGTTATGAACATCCCGCGAATTTTCCTCGCGGGATGTTTCTTTTTAAAATAAAATTCGGGTCTACCGTTTTTAACAGGAATCTATTTTCAGCCGCCAGAGAGACAAAGGGGCGCAAAGGGAAAAAGCCAAAAAAACATCCTTTATATGTCTTTGTGACCTTCGTGGTAAGGGTTTTTCCGCCAGAAACGGAAGAGCCGAAATTCTCATGGACGAAGCGCCCTCCGGCTGTTACACTCGGCAAGCATACTCAGACTGGAGATGTATCATGAAATACTTCCTTACAGGCGCAACGGGATTCGTCGGGAGCGAACTGGCAAGACAACTCCGCGCGGCGGGACATGAAGTAAATGCCTCGGTCCGTTCGCCGGAAAAAGCAAAGGATTTACAAGCCCTCGGCGTGAAATTGTTTCGAGGCGATGTGACAGACAAGGAGTCCATGCGCGAAGCGATGACCGGCACAGACGGCGTGTTCCATGTGGCAGGCTGGTACAAAGTGGGCGCAAAGGACAAAAGCGAAGGGGAACGAATCAACATTCAGGGCACGCGCAACGTGCTCGAACTCATGCGGGAATTGAAGATTCCGAAGGGCGTCTACACCAGCACACTGGCGGTCAATTCGGATACGAAAGGCAGGATCGTGGATGAAACCTATCGCTTCCAGGGGCGGCACCTCAGCGAATACGACCGGACGAAAGCCGCCGCCCACGACATTGCCGACGAATTCATCGCCAAGGGGCTGCCGCTCATCATCGTCCAACCGGGCATGATCTACGGACCCGGCGACACATCCAGCCTGCGAACGAACCTTGTCGCATTCCTGAAAGGGCAGCTGCCCATGCTCCCTTCGAAATTCGGCGTCTGCTTTGCGCATGTGGAGGATACTGCGCGCGGTCACATCCTCGCCATGGAGAAAGGCAAACCCGGCGAGACCTACATCATTGCAGGCGAACCGCGCACCATGACAGACGCTTTCAGGCTGGCAGGCGAAATCACGGGCAGGCGCGCGCCCATCACCGTCCTCTATCAAGTGATGAAAGTGATGTCGTTCCTCGTAAAGCCGCTGGACAAACTGCTGCCTGAGATGTACACATCGGAAGGTCTGCGGGTAATCGCAGGGACCACCTATTGGGGCGATAACGGCAAAGCCCGGCGCGAACTGGGCTACAACCCGCGTCCCTTCCGTGAGGGCTGGGAACAAACGCTGCGTCACGAAATGAGCCTGCTGGGAATGTAAAACGAACCGGATAAAATAGTGAAATTTCACTATTAATCCTTTATAATTAATACATGGCTCTCCCCCAAACAGAACAACCAACCCCGCCTCCACCGCAGTTAACACCGGAACAATTGGCAGAACAGCGCGAACAGGAACGCCGCCAAAAACAGATTCTGGCAGGCATCATTGCCGGCATCGTCCTCCTCGTGGCGCTCCTGGGTGTGGCGATCTACTTTCTCCTCCAGCCTGAGACCCCCACCAACAAGATCCGCGATGTCTTCATCATCGTCGTCGCGCTCGAAACCCTGGTCATCGGCGTCGCATTGATCGTCCTGGTCGTTCAGTTAGCCAGTCTCATCAACCTGCTCCAGAATGAGGTCCGTCCCATCCTTCACGCCACCAACGAAACCGTCAACACCCTGCGCGGGACGGCGGAATTCCTGGGCGAAAATGTGGTGGAGCCGGTCATCAAATTGAACGGCTATCTGGCTGGCTTGAAGCGTATGTTAGAATTGTTGGGTATCAAACCCAAGTAACAAGACGCCGAAGGTCGTAGCGGCTTTTGGCGTCTCCGATACAAACAAAAAGGAGAAATCTCATGTCTGACCGTGATGAATTTGGAGCCTTTCTCGTAGGATTTGTCGTAGGCGGTCTTACCGGCGCTGTGGTTGCCCTGCTCTTTGCGCCCCAGTCCGGCGAAGAAACCCGCGCCATGATCAAGGATAAATCCATTGAACTGCGCGACCGCGCCGCCCACACCGCAGAAGAAGCGCTCGCCCGCGCCGAAGCCGCCGCCGCCGAAGCCCGTCAGCGCGCCGAAGAACTTGCCAAAATCGCGCGTGAACGCGCCAATGAACTCGCCAGCGAAGTCCGCGAGCGCGGCAAGAGCGCCATTGAGGCGGTCCGCAAGCCGAAGAAAGACGGCGGCGAAGCCACCCCCGCATAACACAACCGTTCGCGCGAGGGTTTGACGAAAATGTCAAACCCTCTTTTATTTATGAACATCGTTCGCCGTTTCATGCGGTTCTTCTTCCACCTGCTTTACCATCCTTTCGCCTTTACGTACGACCTCGTGGCATGGACGGTCTCATTCGGCAGGTGGCAGGACTGGGTCTTCAGCGTACTCCCCTTCATCGAGGGGACGCGCATCCTCGAACTTGGTCATGGTCCCGGGCATTTGCAGCGCCTCCTCCTGGACCGGGGGCTTGATCCCGCCGCCATAGACGAATCCACACAGATGGGACGTCTCGCCAGGCGCCGCCTCGGCGCCAGACAAAAACTCACACGCGGGGTAACGCAAGCCCTGCCCTACCCAAACGAGACCTTCGACAGTATCGTTTCAACGTTCCCCAGCGAATACATCTTCGACCCGCGCACGCTCTCCGAGGCAAGACGGGTTCTCAGAAACGGAGGCAGGCTCATCGTCCTGCCGGGCGCGCTGCCCAGGAACAAATTCCTCAAATGGCTGTACAAAGTCACCGGCGAAAGCCCCGAAGCGATCACCGATGCCCTCATCGAAAGATTCAAACAGCCGTTCATTCAGGCGGGCTTTCAGGTGCAGGTTCACATCCTCGAATTAAAATCCAGCCAGTTGGGAATTCTCGTTGCTGCCAAATGAAATAATCTCCAACTCATAAATCCATTGTAAAATCGGCGTCTATCATCGGAGGTGAATCATGCTGAAAAAATTACGCGAACCCATCAACAGTCTCACACACTGGGGCGGGGCGATCCTGGCATTGATCGGCTTGATCGCCCTGCTCATCATCGGCTGGGATACGCCCGCCAAGATCATTTCGTTTACCATCTATGGCGTAAGCCTGATCTTTATGTTTTCCGCCAGCGCCACGTATCACATGGTGCGCGTGAAAGACAAGGCGTTGGAAATCTTCCGCAAAGTGGATCACGCCGCCATCTACATGCTGATCGCGGGAACCTACACCCCTTTCTGCATCAACGCCTTCGAAGGCTTCTGGAAGTGGGGCTTGTTGAGCATCATCTGGTCGCTGGCACTGATCGGCATCATCGTCAAAATTTTCTACATCCGCGCGCCGCGCTGGCTGAACGCGGGCATCTATCTCATCATGGGCTGGTTGAGCCTTGCCTCGGCAGGGCAAATGCTCGCCGCGCTGCCCGCCTGGGTGCTGACCTGGCTCATCATCGGCGGCGTGATCTATACGCTCGGCGCGATCGTTTACATGACCAGGATCTTCAACTTCAAACCCGGCGTGTTCGGTTTCCATGAAGTCTGGCATATCTTCGTCCTGCTCGCCGCGCTCGCGCATTACGTGGCGGTCATGGGCGTGGCGTTATAAACTGACGATAGACCGTGGACGGCAGCCCGCAGGAAGCCGCCGGCTATCGTCCACCGACTACAGCCCACAATCCGCCCATGCGTCCGCTCGAAATCGTCATTCCCGCCCTGCTCGCGGCATACCTGCTTTGGCGTCATCCGCGCCCGCTTGCAATTCGGCTGCTCCCTGCCCTCGCCCTCACAGCGACGTTGATCCATTTTGCGGTGGAGGGCTACCGCTGGCAGATGATTCCGTTATACGTTTTGACTCCCCTGCTTGGGCTGAGCAGCCTGATAAAAATTACGGGGACGACCGACTGGAAGCCCATCGCCTCGACGCTGACCGTGATCCTGCTTGCCCTGGCGGCGGCTTTGCCTGCGCTGCTGCCGGTTCCCCGCATCCCCGCCCCCAGCGGACCGTACCCGGTTGGCACCACTCTCTACGAATTGACCGACGACTCCCGAAAAGAACTCTATTCCGATAAAGACGAGCCGCGCCGCTACATGATTCAAGTCTGGTATCCCGCTGATGCCGCAGAAACAGCCGAGCGTGCACCCTGGATGGCAAACGCCGAAATCTTTGCGCCCGCCATTACCAGATACATCCACCTGCCCGATTATTTCCTCGACCACCTTGCTTTGGTCGAAATCCCCGCCTATCTGGATGCCAAAGTCGCGGAGAGCGGCGCGCCCTTCCCCGTCATCCTTTTCTCGCACGGCTGGAATGGGTTCAACGCGCAGAACACCGCCCAGGCATTGGAACTGGCGAGCCGCGGATTCATCGTCATCGGAATCCAACACACCTACGGAGCCGTCATCACCGTCTTCGAAGATGGAACTATCGCGTGGAACAACCCAAAGGCATTGCCCCAAAGCGGCGACGATCCCAACTACGAAGAGATCGCCCGCATCCTGGCGGATCAATGGGCAGGCGACATGGCTTACACGCTGCGTATTCTCTCGAACATGGCAATGGATGTGAGAGGTTCCTGGTGGGGCAGGCTGGATTTGAATCGGGTTGGCGTGTACGGTCATTCGACGGGAGGCGGCGCGGCAATTCAATTCTGCGGCACAGACCCGCGCTGTAAAGCCGTGCTCGGCATGGACCCGTTCATGCGCCCCGTTTCCGCCCAGGTAATCGAAAACGGCGTAACCCAGCCAGCCTTCTTCATGTTCTCACAAGGCTGGGCAGACGACACAGACAGCAGAAACAACCGCCTCTTCAACCAGTTCCACCCGAATGTAACGAACAGCCTGGGCGCCATCAGCATTGACGGGACGATGCACTACGATTTCAGCGACCTCCCCCTGCTCTCGCCCATCGCGCCGCAGCTTGGCTTGAAAGGTCCGTTGAACGGCAGGCGCGTGACGGAGATCGTCAACTCTTATCTGGTTGATTTCTTTGAAATGACGTTGAACGGCAAGCCGTCGGAATTGTTCGATGGGGCTTTCGCCGATTTTGCCGAGGTGCGGAAACTGAAATAAACTTGCGCGAATTTGCATCCGAAAAGCAATAAATTCGTCACTGTGTTTTGCCCCAACCTGGGCTATAATCCCGCCGCTTTAAAATGCTGACCGTGACCGAGGCGCGCGAGCGCATCCTTGCACACTTTTCACCGGCTGCGACCGAAACGATTCCGCTGGCTGCTTGTGTGAACCGCGTCCTGGGGGTGGATATTGCCGCCGACCACGACCACCCCCCTTTCGACAACTCCGCCGTGGATGGGTTTGCCGTCCGCGCAGAAGATACGCCCGCTTCACGCCTGCGCGTGGTGGCGGATATTCCAGCAGGCACATCCCCCACCGCCACCCTCAAGCCGGGTGAAGCCGCGCGAATCATGACCGGCGCGCAACTGCCGGAAGGCGCAAACGCCGTCATCCCTGTGGAAGATACTGATTTCAAAAACCGCCAGGCTGGCACACCCGCGCCGGAGACGGTCTCACTCGATAAAAAATTGAAGGCTGGGGAAAACGTTCGCGCGCGGGGGATGGACATCCGTACGGGGGAGGTTGTCCTCCAAAAGGGACGCACCCTCAAGCCGCAGGATCTGGGACTTCTGGCAGCGCTCGGCATGGCAAACGTGATCGTTTACAAAAAGCCGCGTGCGGCATTGCTCTCCTCCGGCGATGAACTCCTGCCGGTCGAGGCGCCGCTCGAACCGGGCAAAATCCGCGATTCGAATTCCTACACCATCGCGGCGCTCATCGAAAACGCAGGCGCGGACGTTCTGCGGCTGGGCGTGGCGCGCGATACGCGCGAAGCGGTCACATCGCTGCTGGACCGCGCCGTGAGCGAGGGAGCGGATTTGATCCTTTCGACGGCGGGTGTGAGCGTGGGCGCGTTCGACTTCATCAAGGAAGTGATCGAGTCCAACGGCAGAATGGATTTCTGGCGGGTGAACATGCGCCCGGGCAAACCGCTGGCGTTCGGCAAATATCGGGATGTCAACTTCATCGGCTTGCCGGGCAACCCGGTCTCGGCGTTCGTGGGCTTCGAGGTTTTCGTGCGTCCCAGCCTGGAGCGGATGAGCGGCAAAATGGACGGAGGCAGGCAAACGGTCCGGGTGCGATGCGCGGAGGAGATCGAATCCGACGGGCGGGAAAGTTATCTGCGGGCGAAAATCCGCGTGGAAGACGGAATCCGCATTGCGTCGCTCACCGGGCATCAAGGTTCCGGGAATTTGCTCTCTTTGGTACAGGCGGATGCTTTACTAATCATCCCCGCTGGTGTAAAATGCGTGCCTGCTGGTCAGGAAGTTGACGCTTTTCTTTTATGAGGAAACATGGATAAATGGCTGTATCGCGCGTCGGTTGCGCTTGTGATCGTCGGTTTGCTTGTTTCGATTTACATGACCGTTTACAAAATCACCGGAAACGACGGGATGTGCCTCGGCTCCGGCGATTGTTCCACCGTCAACGCCAGCCGCTTTTCGGAAGTGAACGGGGTTCCGGTGGCGGTGGTGGGAGTGATCGGCTATGCGGCAATTCTGGCTGTGCACCTGTTCGAAAACCGCAGCGCTCTTCTGCGGCAAAACGCGACGCTGATGATCTTTGGCATGGCGCTCGCCGGTTTCATCTTTACCGTCTGGCTGGTTTACGTCGAGATCGCGATTCTCAAAGCGCTGTGTCCGTTTTGCGTCACTTCGCAGGCAGCAATGACCGCCATCTTCATCATCGCCGTCATTCGCCTGATCAGAAACCCACAAGTTTAGGAGGATGTTGAAACATGCCCCGCATCAAGTGTCATTACGCAGATTGTGTATTTCTCGATGAAGGTTATTGCTCCGCCGCCGCCGTTGAGCTCGACCCCGATACCGGTTGTGTCACCTATTCGCCCACCGACGGCGCCGCGGCTGCCGACGACGAATGGGACGAGGAAGACGAAGTGGATGAGTGGGAGGACGAAGATCTCGATGAAGAAGAAGACGATGAATGGCTGGACGAAGAGGATGAGTTCTAACCCCGCTTCAACCCTGACTGAATGTTGAGAAACCAAAAGAAGCCTTCTCCGCGCGAGAAGGTTTTTTTATCAGCAGATTCTTTAGCGGACACGAAACGCTCGCGCCGCCAGGGAAAGCGCCCAGAGCGGGTGCGGCGGCATTTTGCGAGGGGATCTTACGCCGGAGAAAGTGCCATTATGCCCGGAATGGGTGCGAAGTGGTACGGCGCAGGGAGCAATTTGTTTTTTACTCATAACAGTTTTTTATTTGACCTCATGGTTTTCCATCCGTATAATATTCGCACCATGCAAACCGCCTTCCGAATGGCGAAGCAGGGGATTTTGAAATTTACAAGTACCCAAACAATATGAAGATGCAGCGCAAAAGCGGTTGAAATTCACCGCTTTTGCCCCTCCACTTTTAAGTTGTTTGGGCACAAGGAGGAGCCAATGACAGTCATTACCGTGTTTAAAGTCCAAAACGATTTGGGTCAAAATCTGCTCGATCAATACATCTTGCCGGTTTGCCGGCGAATGGGCGTTATCCTCAAAGAGGCACCCCCAAACGCCAATCGCGGACACGCAATGGCAATCCAGGCGGCATCTGATCTCGTGTTGTGGGATTGCTCGGTGGAAAAGGGACACGTCTACAACGCGTTCAACATGTGGGTCAAAACCACCCAAAAACATGCAATCGTGAGCCGGACGCCCCTGCCGCGCAACGTGCTTACCCGCTTTCAGTGCGCTCCCATCCACGGCGGGCAGTTTTCGAACGAAGTCATCGGCGAATGGCTGGAAAAGCAGCTCCATGCGATCCTGCAAGGCAGGTATGCAGACGAAACCTACCGGAACAAAATCCTGGCAAAGCATTATTGGATGTTCGAAAAACCAGCCGCATACTTCCTAAGTTTTCGAGGCACCCACCAGAAGAAAGCCGAGGCATGGCGGCAGCGTTTCGAAACGAGTCACCAAACGACGGTGCGCATGGTTCCAGCCAACGAGTATTCGTATCCGACCGAATGCGTCACCTTGCAGCAAATGTGGGAGGGCGCGGCGCGGTTGATGCACGAAATCCGGTCCATCGGGCGTGTGCTGATTTTTATGACGGAGGATTATTTCGACTCGTTCTGGACGGCAACCGAATTTCTAACAGCGCTGTGGATGCTGGGACGCGACCCGATCACCGGCAAAACCATGCTGGATGAGGCTTTCTTCGTCAGAGACCCCGACCGCGGAGACTTGCAGTCGTTTCGGGACGGGTTTCTGGAACTTGGCATCCCGACGCTCGACCAGTATGCCATGGACCGGTTCGCAAAACTTATCAACAACGGAGACCCCATCACTTCCGCACCTGAGACGCAAGCGCCGCCCAGCGGGTTCGCCAAGTGGATCGCCGCATTGGTGCGCGGACCGTATGGTTACTACGAGCCGGAATTTACGACGCCCGACTATTGGAATGTGGTCCGAGTGCCATGCCCGGTTTGCAAACCAAAGAATCGCCCGCCCGAAAAAATTGACTGGCATCAACACATGCGGCTGGCTGACGCCTCCCCGGCAAGCGATTATTTCGGTTACTTTCCCGTTGACCCCCGCCAACTCGAAACAGGAAAGGTCACATGCCCGAACTGCCGCACAACCATGACACTCGAAAACAAACGCGGCGTGCGCACTCTATGGGCGCCCATCATGACGACGGAAAAAGACCGGAACCGCCCCGTGATTCAGGAACACAAAATCTGGGAGGTGGTCGTTTAGTGTCGGCGGGAGTGCACGCAAAGGTTGTCAGCGGCTGCGTTCCAGCCGCCGTTCGCCGATGGATTCAGGTAAAACGCAGTACCCATTCTGGGCATAAATCCCGGCGGCACGTTGCGCGGGAAACCCTGCGCCGGGGACGGCGCAGGGAGCAAACTGGTTCGCCGATGGATTCAGGTGAAACGCAGTACCCATTCTGGGCATAAATCCCGGCGGCATTTTGCGCGGGAAACCCTGCGCCGGGGACGGCGCAGGAAGAAAACTGCCTGAGGTGGTCGTTTAGAGACGGCGCAGCGGTTCGATGCGCGCGGAGAGTCTCCGCTTGGGTATAATAACCGCGCCATGAACACGGCGGAACAGGATTCTACATGCTTCATCGGGACGATAATCCGCGCTTGCGGAAAAACAACTTCGACCTGCTCCGGCTGATCTTCGCCGCGACGGTCGCTTTTGTTC
Source organism: Chloroflexota bacterium (assembly GCA_024434165.1). Taxonomy (GTDB): domain Bacteria; phylum Chloroflexota; class Anaerolineae; order Anaerolineales; family Villigracilaceae; genus Villigracilis. The sequence continues at coordinate 14,216 of QMIW01000068.1, forward strand.
ATGCGTATGAACTTTCGGGGTACGAGCCGTTGAGTTGGATTCCGCAAATCCTTTCATCGGATGTGGCGGTAAAGTCGTTCTTCGTCGTGAGCGGGTTTCTGATCTTCATGAGTTACGAGCGTTCGCCGTCGCTGGCTTCGTACGCGAGCAAGCGCGTGCGGCGCATTTACCCGGCGTATTTCACGGTGGTGACACTGGCGGCATTCGGGCTGGTCTTCGTCAGCACGGAGAGCGCGGGGAATTATTTCTCGCCGGAGTGGGCGAAATATCTTGCGGCGAACCTCGTTTTTCTGAATTTCCTCCAGCCGACCCTGCCGGGCGTGTTCGAGTTGAACCGCTATACGGCGGTCAACGGCGCGTTGTGGACGCTCAAGGTGGAGGTGATGTTCTACATTTCCGTGCCGGTCTTCGTCCATCTATTCAGGAAATTTTCGGAGGGGAAAATCCTGGCGGTTACGTATTTCCTGTCCGTGATCTACACGCTGCTCATGACCTGGCTGGCAGGACAAACCGGGAACGATCTCTTTGCCGAGCTGGGGCGGCAGCTGCCGGGACAGTTATCGTACTTCATGGCGGGAGCGTTCTTCTATTACCGCCTGCCTTTTTTCGAGAAAAACGCGGTTGTCTTTTTGGGTGCGGGCGTCCTCACCCTGCTTGCGAATCATTTTTACCCGCTGCCGTTTTTGGAGCCGTTCGCGCTTGCGGCGGTGGTCGTGTTCTTTGGTTTATTCCTGTATGTTGGAAGATTTGGCAGGTACGGCGATTTTTCCTACAGCATTTACATTTTGCACTTCCCCATCATTCAGATCTTCCTGCAATACGGCTGGCTGAGCAAAACGCCATGGCTGTACCTTGCCGCTGTCCTTTCGCTGACGCTGGCGGCGGGCTTCGCCATGTGGCATCTGGTCGAGAAACGCTTCCTCCTGCGAAGCAGTCATTACCTCGCCGAGACGGCACAAGCCGCGACTTCACGATAAGGCAGTCTACATGCAAAAAATCAAAAACATCCAGGCGCTGCGCGGGCTTGCCGTGCTTGCGGTCGTATTCTTTCATCTCATCATCATCGAACGGAGATACGGCGGCGGGGGCGTCATCCTTCCGGGGGTTCTTGAGTTCGGCATGTTCGGCGTGGACTTGTTCTTCGTCATCAGCGGGTTCGTCATGGTCACGGTCACCAGGGGCAGGTTCCGGGTCGTCAAAGAGGCGCTGCTCTTTCTCTATCACCGCGCTTCGAGGATTTATCCGCTCTATTGGGTGTACACGTTCGCGGCGCTGGCGGTGTTCCTGGTCCAGCCGGCGTGGGTGAACAGTTCACAGGGCAATCGGGTGGACATCCTCGCTTCGTTCCTGCTTTTGCCGTCCGACCTTTTGCCGCTGGTGCAGGTCGGCTGGACGCTGATCCACGAGATGTATTTTTATCTGGTCTATTTCCTCTTCCTGCTTTTCATCCCGGAGCGTTTTTTGGTGCACGCCATCGCAGGCTGGGGAGCGGTTTTGCTTGCGCTCGGCGCGTGGGTTGGAAGGGGAAATCCGTATTTGAATCTGGTTCTCAACCCGCTGACGTTCGAGTTCATGGCGGGCTGCCTGCTGGCGGTTTCGTTTCATAACTCGGAACGAAGCGCAATTCGAGGCGGGTGGCTCAAAGGGATCGCAGGGGCGGCGCTGGCGGCTGCAATTGCCGGGTATGTCATCCATCACTCCGCCACGGGAGAGGCTGCGCCCAACGGCTGGTGGCGGGTGCTCATCTATGGCGCGCCTGCGGTCCTGATCGTCTATTGCATGACGAACGCCGAACGGGATGGATTCGTCCTCCCTTCGGCTTTGATTCAGACCGGGAACGCTTCCTATTCGATTTATCTCTCGCATCTTTTCACGCTGAATGTTGTCGGGCGGATATGGAGCCTGGCCGCCGCCGAGGGCGTTTTCGACAATGTGATCGGCGTCACTGCGGCGTTTGCGGCGGCAATCGCAGCCGGGTTTTTGAGTTACCGGCTGGTGGAAACTCCGCTGTTGAAACTGAGCCGGAAGGCGTTCTAACGCGCGAATTGATACAACAGCACCCCCGCCGCAACGGACAGGTTCAGCGAACTGACCCGCCCGCGCATGGGCAGGGATATGGTGACATCGCACGCGGCGGTTTGATGCGCGGAGAGTCCCTTTTGCTCGCTGCCCAAGATCAACACCCAGGGGGTTTGCGGAACGAGCGTGTGGTAGTCCACGTCCGCTTTGGCGGAGGTGCCGATCAACTGCCAGCCGCCTTTCCGCGCCCAACTTATGAAGTCGTCGAATGAGGTTTGCACAACGGGCTTCCAAAAGAGAGTCCCCATGCTGGCGCGGACAACGGTGGGATGGAACAACTCCACGCCGCCATCGAGCAGGAAGAGCGCATCCGCGTTGACCGCATCCATGGTGCGGAGGATGGTGCCGACGTTGCCGGGGTCTTGCGGCGAGACCAGCGCCACCGTGCGCGCCGCGGACTTGAGATCGCCGAACGAAAACCGCTTTTGCTTCACCACCGCCAGGATGCCCTGCGGGTTTTCCTTGTCGGCGAGGGACTCCATCACGGCGGGAGAAACAGGCTGAAGGCGAAGGTCGAGGCGGGCGGCGCGGGCAAGCAAATCCTTTGCGAAGGCGCTGGTCAGCAGATCGGGGGCGTAGACGATGGCGTCCACATCCCAGCCGGCTTCGAGCGCCTCGCCCACATGGTGAATCCCTTCCACGAGAAAGGCGCCCGATTCCGCACGCGTCTTCTTTTGATGAAGCGCACGCACCTGTTTGACGAACGGATTCGCTGTGCTGGTGAGAATGTCCATAGTTGGGATTCTATCCGAAAATTCTGTTCTGAAACTCTGCAAGTGTGTGCGCGCAAAACATGTCAGGCAGTTTGCTCCCTGCGCCGGGACGATGCAGGGAGCAAATGGCAACATGTTGTACATTTCCAAATTATTCTGACAATGGAGTACCGCACATTTGCCCTGGCGGGCAGTGCCAGGGAGATTCATCTTGCGATGGGCGGTGCAGCATGAATCCTCTGCGAGGACAAGTTGTTGCGGTACTACAAACTGCGCAACATCGGTTATATAATAGGCTTTATCCAAAACAAAAAATCATCCATGAAGAACACGAATTTTCACGAAAATGCGAAAGGAGTTCGTATTTCTTCGTGGATAAACAAGTTAATTCGGATAAAATCTAATTAGCCCCATGAAACCTTTTCACTGGCTGCCGCTCCTGTTTGTGGTCATCCTTGTCGGGTGTCAGGCGAACGCCCCGCGGGCGGTCACAATTCTGGACGGCGAATCCATCATCACGCTGACCACTGCCGGGCGTACGCCGAACCAAATTCTGGCAGAGGCGGGAATCGCGCTTCAGTCCGCGGACCGCGCGCTGGTCAACGGCATTCCTCACGCGCCGGATGAAGAGATCGCCATCCACGGCGCGCTTCAATTGCAGGTGCGCCGCGCCGTGAAGGTGACTCTCGTCACGCCGCAGGGCGGACAGGAGATTCAATCGTCCGCGCTGACGGTGGGCGAGGCGTTGAGCGAAGCGGGAGTTGAAATCGGCGCCGGCGATTCAGTCAACCCGGCGGTGGATGCGCCCATCAACGAAGGCATGACCATCACGTACTCGCCCGCAAGGGAACTGGTCGTCACGAGCGGCGGGACGAGCATGACGATTCGCTCCTCGGCGGAGACGGTTGGCGAGGCATTGGCTGAGGCGGGGATTCCGCTCATGGGTCTGGATGCCAGCCTCCCGTCTGAGAATGAAGCGCTGCCCGCCGACGGGCAAATCCGCGTGGTGCGGGTCCGTGAATCCATCAGCGTCGAGATTCGATCCATTCCATTCGAAACCGAGACCACCTACTCGGACGATGTGGCGTTCGGCGAGACCGAAATCCTCCAGCCCGGCTTGAACGGACTGGCAATGGTCCGCACGCGCATCCGCTATGAGGACGGGGTCGAGACAAGCCGCGAGGTGGAGGACGAGGTGATTTTGCAGGAGCCGCGCAATCAAGTTGTTGCAAGCGGGTCGAAGATTGTGCTCGAGCCGGTGAGCGGCGACGTGCCATATAAATACTGGTACGCGACACAAATGTACGCCTCGTGGTATTCGCCCTGCAATTCCGGCACGGGCGGGTGTTCCTACGGCACGGCAAGCGGCGCGCGCGCGGGCTACGGCATTGTGGCGGTGGATTACCTGTATTATCCCTACCTCGCCGGGATGAAGGTTTACATCCCCGGCTACGGCGTTGCGACCATCGGCGACACCGGCGGCGGACCGATCATCGAGACGACGTTCGGCGTGCCGCGCTACCAATGGATTGACCTCGGTTACGACGACGATAACATCGGTAAACTCAGCGGCTGGGTGACGGTCTATTTCCTCGAACCTGCGCCTGCGGAAATCCCCTACTTCTTCCAACAGCAATGACGCGCCTTCAAAAATCCATCATCGGCATTCTTTCGGTCATCGCCATCGCGCTCGCGGCGGCGCTTGGTTTCTCCCTTTACCAGGTGTACCGCTCCGTCGCCGCCCAGCCGCTGGGACCTGCACTGCCTGCGGGCGCGCAGGAACTGCCGCCCACGTGGACGGCTTCGCCCGGTCCTTCGCCCACCCCGGCGGGCATGGTGACGCTCGCGCCGACGGTCTCGTTTCCCACCCACACGCCCGCGCCGCGCTGCGGCGGACCGGCGCTGATGAACGTGCTCGTCATCGGCGCGGATACGCGCGGCGATAACTACACCTACGGGCTGGCGGATGCCATCCGCCTGGTGCGCGTGGATTTTGTTGCGCCGAGGGTCACGGTGCTCGAGTTCCCGCGCGACCTGTGGGTGGAGATTCCGCACATTGCAGACAACCTCGACGGGCAGGATCACGAAAAACTCAACCAGGCGTTTTTATACGGGCAGCCCGGTTTCAAATATTGGGACGACCCCAGCGAAGGCTCCGGTCTGCTGGCGCTCACGCTCAACAAGAACTTCGGCGCGCAAATTGACCATTACATCACGGTCAACATGCGCACGTTCGTCAACATCGTCAACGCGGTGGGCGGCATTGACGTTCACATCCCGGACAAGGAAACCGCCCGCACCACCGACCTGCCCATCGGGAACCATCACCTCGACGGCGGCGAGGCGCTCAAACTCGTGCGCAACCGCGAAGGCGGCAACTTCGAGCGCGCCGACAACCAGAGCATCGTCATCTGCGCGCTGCGCAAAAAACTCACCAGCCCGTCCATCGTCACCGAGATTCCCGCGCTGATCGAAGCGTTCGAAGACAACATCCGCACCGATTTCACGCCGGAGCAGCTCAGCCAGCTGGCGTGCCTCGGCGCGCAGATGCCTCCGCAGAACATCCAGCTGGTCAGTTTCCCTTCGGAACTCTTCAAACAGACACGTACGTTCGACCCCGTTTTCGATAAACGCATTTCCATCCTCGACGCCGATTTTGCCATCCTGCGCGAGTACGTGGCGCAATTCCACGCGGGGACGTGGCCCCCCGCCGTCAGCGGCGACCCAGCCGGCGAAGAGGAAGACTCTCCCATCGTCTGCGAATGAAGCGCTCTTCCATCCCCCCGCTCGATGCCGCAGCCGTGCTCAAACGGTATGGTCTGCGCGCTGATAAACGTCTTGGGCAGAACTTTTTGCAGGACCCTGCCGCGCTCGAGAAGATTGCCGCCGCCGCTGAAATCAATGCGGACGACTGTGTCCTGGAAATTGGTCCCGGGCTGGGAAGTTTGACCCGCCATTTGGCTGTCTCTGCCCGGCAGGTTGCAGCGGTCGAACTGGACCCGGACCTGCTTGCCCCGCTCAGAGCGATCCTCGCCCCGTACCCGAACGTGCGCATCGTGCACGGCGACATCCTCGAGCTGCCGATTGCCAGCCTGGTGGATCAGGCGGGCTATATCGCCGCGGCGAACATCCCTTACAACATTACGTCCGCCATCATCCGCCATTTGCTCGAAAGCGAGCCGAAGCCGCGCCGCATGGTGCTGACCATTCAAAAAGAGGTTGCGGAGCGCATCTGCGCCAAACCGGGCGACCTGAGCCTGCTGGCGTTGAGCGTGCAGGTGTATGGCGAGCCGGGTATCCGCGCGAGGATTCCTGCGGGTGCCTTTTACCCCGTCCCCAACGTGGATTCGGCGGTCATCCGCATTGACATTTACGACCAGCCGCTCATTCCCGCCGAAAGGCTGGATACTTTTTTCAAACTCATCAAGGCGGGTTTCAGCCAGAAACGCAAGACGCTGAGGAATTCGCTTTCTGCGGGGCTGCACATCAAGCCGGCAGACGCGGAGGAGATGCTCGTTTCCGCGGGTATCGAGCCGATGCGAAGGGCGGAGACGCTGTCCATTGCGGAGTGGGGGAGGTTGTGCGAGGGTGGTGGGTGATGGGTAATGGGTGATGGGAATAGGTAATAGGTAATAGGTGATGGGTAATGGGTGATGGGTAATGGGTAATAGGTGATGGGTGATGGGTAATTGGGTAATAGGTGATGGGTAATAGGTAATAGGTAATAGGTAATAGGTAATAGGTGATTGGTGATTGGTGATTGGGAGTTGAGGGGAGATGCAGCGCGGTGGAAGATGTGTTTGTTTGAAAAACCTTCGGGTTTGATGTATGTTTGTTCGGTGCGGTAAGAGTAGTATTTCAGGCGGATGGCGTCGGAGATTAGATCTATGAGTTTGTGGGGCGGTGTTGATCCATGATGTTGACCCTTTTGCGTGCGGTGTGTATAATTTGCTCATCGGATTTTAACCCATTCCGTCGAAACGCCCAAACGGTTTGGGGTTTTAGGTGGAAACGTCCGCCCAAAGGTAATTCGGTGGGCGTCCGCAGAACCCTTGTTAGGTGCTAAATGATAAATTGGAAAGCGGTTGCAAAATATTTCTACCAGCAATTTAGGTTATGGGTCAAAGCCTATAATCAGGTTGCCGATGTGTACATGGTAGGCGAATCGTGGTCGGTTGGCTCGTCTTGCTATTCCATCACGCACCTAACAATACGTGCAGCGGACGGGGCTATACTGTCCGCCAAATCCGAAGTTGTTGACGGCACGCCCCGCCGCTAACGCAAACCGTTCGACGGACTGCTTTCCTGCCACCTAATAGCAAAACGCCCTTTTCCTCTGGCTTAAGAGAAATATGACCAATAGACAAGGAAGAAGGGCAGAGCGCCGCGCGGCTACTTTGGGACTTGCGCCGAGGTTCGGCAACGCCATAGACCCGTGCAGGATGGGCTACGACGCCGGAAGCACCACCCCCGCCACGCCGGAGCGGAAACAACGCCCAAGCCTTGACCCCGCGCGGTTCCCGAATGGCGCGATAACTGACGGGTCGGGATTGGTTCAGGTTCTCGGCGCGGACGTCAGGAAGGGCGCAAATACGCCTTATCACTGGCGGAGGGCAGACGCCACTTCCCCGCAGGGTCAGAGCCACGCCGAAGCCTTTTTGAAGGCTACCCAAGCAGGAGGCGACGCCCCGACCTTGCCGCCTGAAGTCGCGCGCCACGCCCTGCGCGACATTCGGCGGATCGCCTACGCTGGGAGCGGGTCGAACGCCCCAAGCCTTGTCCACGCTGAACGCCGTCGAACAAAGCGTGCACCGGCGGATTGGAAGGTTTTGGCGCGTCCCTGACTTCTGATGGTTCAAGTTCTGGTTGGCACTCGGTTGGCTACCCCTCACCACGCCCGCCGCCGGTAACGCAAACCGTTAGGCGCTGAAACTCATAAACGCAAGTGAAGAGAAACTATCCGTAATGTTTGACACAAGCCAATTCAGTGAACGTGAAAAAGATGTTGTAAGACTTCTTTTGCAAGGTAAAAGCAATAAGCAAATTGCTATTGAACTTGGCATTTCAAACAGGACAGTAGAATTTCATTTGAGAAATATTTACTCAAAGTTAAGCGTAAATTCTCGCACTGAAGCAATATTAATCCTTACAGAAAGTGACCTGTGGAAATCCACAGGTAGTATTCAGGCGAAATCCACAGTTGAGCAGATTAGCGATTCAACCGAAAATGGCATCAAACTATTTTCAAGGAGAAACGCTATGAAAAACCTGTATTACATCATCAGTGGAGTGCTACTTATAACTTCTATTGTAATTGTCGGTAATCTGATGAAGTCAAATTCAGACTCTTTGCCATCTATCCCCGCCGAACAGGCAACAACCAATTCCAGACTTCAAGAATCTGCTCCAGTTATAACTGCGCCAATAAGCCTCAATGATAAAACTAAACTCTTGATTAACGAGCAAAGAGATTACTATACGGTCAATCTGGATGGAACAGATAAAACTCTTGTCTATTCGGGAGAAAATTTTCCGCTTGCAATGGCAAGTTTATCGCCTACAGCAACCAAATTTGCATACTTCAATGACAATTCAATTTATGTCCAAGATTTGCAAACAGGCGAAACCGTCATTATAAATAAAGAAATCATCGGCAGTATCGGCGGGCAAATAAGATGGTCGCCTGATGAAGCAATGCTCGCTCTCACTTGTGCTACCGAGCAACATCCATCAAGCGGAGTATGCCTAATCAATATTCAGAACGGTGATATAACTTTCTTAATTGATGAAACAAATACTGACGACTTTTGTTCAACCAACCTTATCGAATTGATGGACTGGAGCGTGGATGGTTCAAAAATAATTTACAACTGCTTTATTGTTCCCGAAAAAAGACACAAGCAAGATTTTGTAATCTACGTTTACAATTTCAATGAAAAAACCTCGACAAGAGTTCTTGACGGAGCATCGCAAAACTTGATATGGCAAATACATTCCGCTTCTGTTTCGCCAAACAACGATTTATTGTTACTGAATGGCGCAGGTGAAAATCCCATTGCACAAATTTTCCTTCTGAATTTATCTGACAATACACTAAAACAGTTAACGCAAGGTATAGATTATCACTCATCAGCGGTGCTTTGGATAGATAATCAAACGTTTTTTGCCCATAGAGAACTTATTCATGAGCCATATTTTGAAGCAAACTCTATGATGGACGTGAACGGTGAGAACAAATCTGATTTGGAAATTCAAGGAGTCATTGTAAAATAAAAAGCGCCTAACAAAGCGTGCAGCGGACGGCGGGGAGTCTGCGGCTTCAAGGAGCCTTTTTCTACGCCCAGACCTTTTCCTGCTCTCTGGCCTTTTTCTACCCCCGCCCCCCGTCCGCCGCTAACGCAAGCCGTTGGACGAACTCTCCGAGTTCATGACACCAAAGTGTGGCAATCGCAGTCGCCAATAGAAGACGATTGACCCGTTCTGCATGTTGCAGTCGGGTGTGTT
>QMIW01000069.1 GCA_024434165.1 Chloroflexota bacterium
TATTTCGACCTGCCGGGGTCGCTGGAAGATCTGAAGTTTCAATCCCTCAATCGGGACAAGTGAAGTTCATACGGCTCTCGCAAGCGGTGATTTTCTTCCCACTTGCAAGGCAAATTTTACCCGAAAGTGGCGGATTCTTGCATGATTCGGACGGTTTTCAGCGCAAAAGACGGTCATTTTTGGTCCATCTCTCCCACCGCGCGAATCTCCGCGAGCGGGAAAAGGCATAAGCGTGGATAAAAGCCGATGAAAGCCGAATCAGGTCACAATCCAGGAAAGAGGCGGGCGTTTCATCCGATTTTTGTTGATTTGCCTGCGAGAGGGTCAGGCTAAATTCATCGGTACTCCGCCTCTCGCAAGGTAGTCGGTTGGTCGGTTGGTCGGATAGTCGGTTGGTCAGATAGTCGGTTGGTCGGTTGGTCGGATAGTCGGTTGGTCGGATAGTCGAATGGTCGGTTGGTCGCTTAGCCACGATCTGACTACACGACTATGTGACCACATGGCTATGTGACCACACGACTATCAAACTACGCGACAAAAAGTTTTGGTTCCTTTGGCGGGTCCGATCCGACCGTTTCTACCTGTTTGAGGCACGCTGCGCACAACGGATAAAAACGCACACTATCCTTTTCGGTATTCAGCACTTTTTCCAGTTTGTTTTGCAGCAACACCAGTTCCTTGCCGTTGATGAACAACTCGAAGAGGCTGAATTGCGTCCACTGACCGAAGCCGCTCAGAATTTTATGCACTTTGTTGCGGCGCTTGTCGGATGAAATGTCGTAGGCGACGATGTAAAAGCGTGTGTCGTTCATTATGCCTCTTGAACCAAGACCCTAAAGGTTTTGGAAACCTTTAGGGTCTATCACCGCACCTTGAACGGGATGTACGCATCGAGTTCGCCATCAACGGTCTTGGCAACCAGGCGCGCCTGCAATTCGATGCAGCGGCGATACGTCGCCTGATATTTGAAGACCGGGTGCGCGATCTCGGTGTTCATGCGCTCCTCGTACTTTTCGAGAAACGTGCGGCGGGCGCCATCCTTGAGGCGAAACGCGCCCATCTCCGCGATGAAATCGTCCGCCTTGATGATGCGGTTGTTGATCATGGTGATCACTACCGAGTCCACCACCGGCGAACGGAACTCCTCCATCAGGTCGAGCGAAAGGGCGGGCTTGCTGTATTGCGACGAATGCAAAAAGCCGATGTACGGGTCGAGATTGGCGGTCTGCAATGCCGAAGCGCATTGATGCTGAAGCAAACTGTAACCGTACGAAAGCAGCGCATTGACCGGGTCGCGCGGCGGGCGGCGGTTGCGCGTTTCGAACTTCAGCCCGCCATCTCTGCGCAGCAATCTGCCAAAGCCCTCAAAATACTCCGCGCTTCCTGCGCCCTCTAGACCTTGCAGCGTCCCCCACGCAGTGCCTTTCTGCGGCTTGCCCGGTTCAGCGGGCGGCTCGCTGTCGGGTTCGAGTTTCTCCACTTGCTCCTGAATGCCGCGCAGCGACTCGACCGCACTTGTGATCACCGGGTCGTTAAGACGGCGATTCGACCGAAGGAGCAGGGTTTTCATATTGTGCAGTTTCCCGCTCACGAACTGACGCGCCAACTCGAAGGATCGCCGCGCATCTTCATGGACCCGGAACTGGTTCAGCCGTAGGAGGCTGTTCTTACTCTCGGACGGAATCACCCGCCCGCGAAAATTGCCGAACGAGTTGAGAAAAGTGATCTCCACTTTTTGATCGAGCAGCGCCGCCAATGCCTGCGCCGTGAACGTGCTGTCGCCCAGCACCACCACCTCGCTGACCTTGATCGTCGGCACTTCGATCTTGCGTGCTGGTTTGTTGTTCCTCTCATCCGCCGGGACGTTGACCACCAGCGTCTCGCCTTCCTTTTTGATGACAGAGTAAGGTTCGGTCACATAAAGCGTTGTCATATCATCTCCATCTTTGAGCTGCAAAGCGCGCGAAGACCGCAAAGTTCTTTTGAAGGAAGAAAAAAAAATCATCCTTCATCCTTTGTGTTCTTCGTGTCCTTCGTGGTGAATCAACATCTTTATCTCTCTCGGAAGACAAACCGGTTCCAGGCTGCAATCGCGGCACTTGTTGTAATTCTCCAGTGGGGGCGGCAAACGATGCGCGGTAACGATCTGATGTGCGCGCTCGATGCTCTGCACAGTGCGCTGACGTAACTCGAGCGTGAACTCCACTTCCTCCCGGTGCCGCGACCCGAAATAGAAAATGTATCCCTTCGGGACCACCGCGCCCGTCCGTTCCGCGATGCACAACGCCTGCGCGCACAACTGGATGTGATCGTTCATCCATTTGCCCATCCGCCCCTTTTTGTATTCAACTGGGATGAGCGTGCCGCTGGAGGTTGACACTTCATCCTTGATTTCTTCCACCACATCCGCAAACCCCGCAATCCGCAACTCATCCGACCACACATACACCTTTCGCTGGGTGACCACACCGTCTTCGATCCCGCGTCCCGCCGTGTGCGCCTTCTCATGTCGAAACGTCCCCTCCAGCACGTGCGCGTTGACCTCCATCTCGCCCATCACGTGCATCAGATAAAACCTGCGCTCGCAATATTCGAGTTGATTCAACATGGAAATGGGCAGGTAGTCATCCATAGTCGTTTAGTCGCTTGGTTGAATAGTCGGGCGGCTATCGTTTGCTTTTGCGAAGGTAGGTGATGAAGGCGTTGATGGATTTCTTCGTTTCTGTGCAGCGGTTGTAGGCGTTTTGAAACTGCTCTTCGGTAATGTAATGGCGGTCGAGCGCAAGATACAACTCCGATTGCACCTCGCTGGCGGAGCGGCGTGAATATTTCAGGAAGTGGACAAATTCCCCATCAGAACCATCATCAAAACCCTCGGCAATATTGTGCATAATAGATCCAGCCGCGTCTCGAATTTGATCCCGCAATTTGAAATCGCGGGCAAACTCCCCCTGATTGGTCAGTTCATAGATTTGATTCGTCAACTCCCGCGCCATTTGCCAAGCGCGAATATCCTCGAATCGTTCAATCTTTGCCACAATTCCTCCTTTCGGCTACATGACCATCTGACTACCCGACCACCCGACCACCCGACTACACGACCACTCGACCACTCGACTACCCGACTACCCGACTACCCAACCACCCGACCACCCGACTACACGACCACTCGACCACCCGACTACCCAACCACCCGACTACCCGACTACACGACCACTCGACCACTCGACTACCCGACTACCCGACTACCCAACCACCCGACCACCCGACTAAACCACTAAACGGCGAACCATTCCCATCCCCTGCGCGGTCTTGCGCCCCAAGCCGGAGTAGAAGGCAAGGTCTGCGAGCAGATTCAACGCCCGGGCGGTGGGGTGATCCGTTTTATCGGCGCGGATGAACTCCACGCGTCCGACTGATCCCAACTGCGGATTGTTGTGCAGGACCAGACGGTCTGGACGGAGCTTGGAATTTCTCATCACCAGATTCGCGTCGGCATATTTCTCCACCGCCTCGACGTTGTTCTCACCTGTCAGCGCGCGCCAGGCTCCCGCCAGGTTACCAAAGACCAGCTTCGGCGTCGGCTTTGTGGCGATCTCCTTATCCTGCAAGCGGAACGACGTGGGCGTATGCAGCTCGAAAACAAACTTCGCTGGCGCGGGCTCATCCAACCGCTTCTGCAACTCTTCGATGGAGATATACCCCGCCCACGGATGACTGCCTGGCGTCGTCAATATCTCGCTCACCAGAAAGTGCGCGTCGCCGAGACGGATTTGGGGATGTTTTCCCTCACCCCTAACCCCTCTCCCAGTGGAAGAGGGGAAATTCATAAAATACTCAATAAACGACCTGAACAATCCATCATCCAACATCGTCACCCTCAGCCAACACTCCCAACCCTCGCGCAGCCTAATCCCTTGCTCTTTCCCTTCGTGTATGGAGCCTGTCCTGAACTCAGGCGAAGGATGCCCTTTGTGGTTAAAGGTTTTCGGCAGCCCCATCAGCGGACTGACCGTGAACGGCTTGCGTCCATTCAGATCATGCAGCCTCTGCGAAAGCGACTCATCCACCGCGCGGACCACGTCCAAAAACGCCGCATGTGCGTGCTGTCCGCCCAGGTACGTGAGGGTCGCGGGATGTTGGTTGGTGAGTTTGATGACGGAGGAAAATAGTCTCATGGTCGAATAGTCAAATAGTTGGGTGGTCGGGTAGTCGGGTGGTTGGGTGGTTGGGTGGTTGGGTGTTCTACTCTTCTGTTTCGTCGCTGTCTTCATTATCTGTTTCCGCATCTTCGACAATCTCTTGCTCAACAGCCTCAGGCGCCCATCGTAGATAATGCAGCCATACTTTACGCTCATCTCCATTTATCATAGGTTGGTAAAGCAATCTCTCCTTGTAACCGACAGGAAAAGCGTGCAGGAATGGTTTAGGCAGGTCCAAATAACCAATTTGAGCATCAAAAGTTTCTTTCGGAACTTCAATTACAAGGTCGCGAAAGTACGCAAAGCCGCCGTATTCTAATTCTCTCAACACGACATCATATTCATTCCCATACTTGTTGAAATAACGCGCATATACCTTTACACCTTTTTGCCAGTCTTTATCGGTGTAAGCCGTACATCGGCTGATGGGAACGCTTACGGCATTGTGCATCCTGCTTTTATCAGTTGTCAAAGTAATTGTGGGCTCCCAACTTCGCGTGACTACCAAACCCTTGTCGTGCAATGGCTTGTTTTCCAGCCGACTCTGATAGACATATTCAAAAAGCATGTCAAACATGATCTCAGCGCGATAGTCGAATGCAACGCCTCGTTGTGTGAAGTCCAAAAAGTCACTGGGCAGGAAAAGCGAATCGCTCTTTCGATTTAAAGATTCGACAAAACCCACCTCTTGTTCTTCGCTTATTTCACGCAGAAAATTCTTGATCTTATTACCTACAACCACTACTTCAGCACTGGAACGATCACCACGACGATTACAACGTCCTGCACGCTGTATCAAACTAGCAGGATTACAAAATTCTGTGATGAGATAGTCTGCATTCAAGTCGCAACCGACTTCGATAGCGCTTGTTGTAACAAGCAGGTAGCCATCGCCTTTTTGCTCTCGCCTTTTCAAATCTTCATATACTTTTTTCCTCTGCGAATTATCCAAGCGTCCGTGGTAAAGCAGGGGCTTGCCGAGTTTATTCCACACCTTTACAGCATCTTCAACTGTTTCGACGGTTACAATCAATCGCTTTCTATCGTTAATCCGAGATTGGGTTTCGGACACAATGGCATCTGTGATCGTAAGATTACCGAATATTGACCTATACTTTAGCGTTTTCGCATGTGGTTGCTGATCGGCAAGGAAATCCACAGTTTCGAGAAAATCAAACTCGGCCGCATAGGATTTGGGCATGGTTGCCGTCATCAGGACTACATCAAGGTTCGCGATGTACAAGGCTTTGATGAGTCTCAGAAAGTTTGTAAAGGCAGTGTCTTCGTAAGCATGGGCTTCATCGAACACAAACAGATTTCGCTTCAGACCATGAAAAATGCGAAAGGGAAAAATGTATCCCTTGCGCTCATCGCCAAAACCGAAGAAGCGATAGAGAAATTTATCCAAAGTTGAGATGATGACATCCCCGTCATATAAATGGCGGCGCGAGTTAAACTGCTGATCTGTAATTTCCTTTTTGTTCCTAAATACACGTCGTCTTGACTCGCCGCCAGTATCTATGACCAGTGAAAATTGCTTTCCGTTATCCGAAAGTTTTAACATCACGCTTTCCGCACGCTGGATTTGGTCTTCAACCAAACTACGTGTTGGATAGATCATAAAGAGTCTTCGCCCTGAAGCCAGCGCTGGCACAAGCACAGATTCGGTTTTTCCTGTACCAGTGGGCGATTTCAGCAAAACAGCGCAATCTTCACTGGTTACGCGTTGCCACATTGCCCTTTGCATGTCATTAGGCTCATAAGTCGTAATTTCTTTGAATTTCTCTATGGCTGGCATAGCGTCACCTTCTTTTCCATATTTTGCTTGTCAGGTTTGAAAGCATTGAGAGCGCTTGTCAACGCGTTCAACTTATCGCTTTCAGTTCCGCGTAATTCTGATGGGATGTCGAATTCTGTGTAGAGTACAGTCAATGACAAAGGTGATGGCGAGAAAGGAAAGGGCTCAATTTCGATCATGCCATCATCGCGTTTGTGGGAATGTAATTCCATGAACGCTCTATCGTCTGAATACCCTTCCATGGCATAACATTCCACTTCGGCGGCAACCTGATCGCACATTTCAAGCGCGTATAAGTCGAGAGGAAAATTCGCGGCGTACACTTCGCCTAACTCACGCCTTATTCGTGCCTGCCATTCAGTTACGCCATTTACGCTGAATTCGTGGTGCATCTTGATCAGTGCATCAATATAGAGATCATCACACTGCACTTTGAAACGATGTCCTGCAAATGAATAACCAAACTTGTTTCCGTTAAATGTAACCTTGAACGTTGCAGGTTTGGCTTCGTCATGTCGTCGGGCGGCTTCGATAAGTTGCGTCCGCGTAAGCGACAGATCACATCCCGCGGGCAGTTTGTATGCCAGGCTATGATCCCATGCTTCGACCAGTTTCTGAACATTGCCTACATGCGTTTCAAGAGGGATGATCTCTGCCTTTGTCGGCTTGTCATTCGGCTTGAAGTAAATGCGACCAATATCCATGCGCTCTCCTATCTGAGCAAGTCAATCAATGCTCTTGGGATGAAAGTTTCACCATCAGTATAGAATTCGGTTTTGATAGGCTCCGCAGGCATCCCCGCCATGAAAGGAACGAAACCCTTGATCGGGCTGGGTGCTACATCAGCCAAATTTTCGGGTCCTTCTCCATCCCATTCATAACGATATATTGGAAACGCGTCACACGGAATCCCCGCCAGCAAATTCCCAGGCGTCAGCACATCAGGCTTTGCTGTTTTCTCTTCAAGGCGAAACTCATGAACTTTATCCACTTCTGCTACGAAAGCGTATCCTTCCTTGCCGATCTTGCACCCGCGATTTGCCAAGCCTGTGAGCGCATTCAGGTGGTCACGGCTCTCACTCAGTACGTAGCCTGTTAGTTGCCCGCAAATCAGATAATCCCAATCGTGAAGTTGGTAAACTTCCTTGGAATTTGCAAGGCGATATATCTTTGAGAATGCGGCGTGATTGAAGGCGCGTATCCCCTGGCGTTTGGTTGTATGGATATACCACTCAGTCGGTGCAGGATACGCGCCGAGTGTGATCATTTTTCTTGGCAGGGCATAGTAATTTGGAGTTGTAGCGCGTTGTGCGGGCGTATCATTGTCATCTGGCAAGAGTCCCGATTCCATGACTGCCAGACGGCGCAAGTATCCAGACATCGTAGTAGGAGGCAGGAACGGGTATGTGGAAATATGCAATATTGAACTGGGCAGACGGCGAAACGTCAGCCCTGCTGTCGGTTGAATAATTACCCGCATGCCAAACATGGCGGTCATCCTTTCAGATTCTTTTTGACGAATAAGCCTGACTGTTCTTGCAGAAAGGTCAACGCGGCATTACCGATCCTGCGTTCAAAATTCTCGCCTTTTGTGACCTGGTCCGCGGCGCCAGAAAATTGTTTTAGAGCCGCATTTACATCCGTGATAGATGGAGAGACCGTAGGACGTTTTCCAAGCGGGGCAAGGTAGCAATCTACAACCAACAAAGGTTCACCATTGAAATAGCCCTCGTGTTCGTAAACGCGAACACCTTTTGGGTTGCCTGCGCCCAGGCGCGCAATGGAGTCGAGAAAGGCGTAAGCAACCGTGGCGAATTCATCATCAGTGATGCTCATACAGTGGTTGTAGATGGGATAGAGCAATCCAGGTTCGTTGTATTGGCGCTTAAAAGGCATGGGCTCATCACCCCTTTCCTTGCGGATCATGGACGGGTGCATCGCTCGTTGTTTCTCAACGGGATCGGTATTTTGAATTGCCACTCCGCCGCCATGCACTAACCGCCCGATAAACGTAGCACGCCCATCTCCCTCAGTGATCAAACCGCCGTAAACAGAGCAAATAGGGCAAGTGGGTTTAGCGCAGGTATGTGGAATGCCGCAATTGAGTTTATCGCCCAGCAACTTTCCGTCTTGTACTGGCGCCCAGATCAGACTGCGCCGCTCGACACCGCGCCGCTTTGTCGGAGAGATGTAGCACTTATCGGGCTTATCCCTACCCATTTTTACGGTTTCGACGAGATTCACGTTGATCTGCACTTCGTCGCCAAAGTACAATTCCTGAGCACCCTCGATGATGGCATAAATATCGAAATGCCAGCGTTTGGCATTGGTCTCAATACCAGTGCTGATGATCTCTTTTGTTTTGGTAGGCATGGTTTATTACTCCTTTTTGAAATATTCAGGGAATTTTGCCGCAAGGCTCAATTTGAGTTCGGTAGTGAAATCTTTCTGTTCCTTTTCGCTCTTGTAATCGCTCTCGAACAAGGCAGCATAGGCATTGCGAACATCGTCGAAATACACCTTCAACGAACGCGTGCCTTTGTCGGACACTCCTTCGCGCTTATTAATCTCTTTGCCAAGCAACTGTACGAGCATTGCCCGCGCAGAGTCAAAGCAGAAGTAGTTGTCATCGCTGCGGAATATGGTTGCCATCGTGCCGCTCAGGTTATGGCTGGCGCGATAGACAAATTGGTATGGGTCAGTGACCTCTTCGATGAGTTTGGTCACTTCGTTTTTGTCGTCTTTGCCTGCCTTTTTGGCTTCGCTTCTGACGTAATCACAGAAAGCATCAAGAAGTCCGGTCATGGCGGCGACATCGCGAAACATTTTTGCTTTTTCTGGCATATCTGCCTCCTCAAGTAATTTGCAATGTTCTTTCCTTAGTTCTTCGAGTAAACGCATCTTTTCGTAACTTCTATCTGTCAATTGACATACTTGTTCTTGGTTTCCACAGATGAGCGCATATATTGCCTTGACTACCTCCTCTTTTTGAACGAGTCTGATGGCTTCAAAAGCTTCTTGGTTGGATTTACTTGTATTTTTTTGTTTATCAAAGTATGTTAGGCCCAGTTCAAAAATCTCTTGCAAATAACTCAACCAAACCAGGTGACGAACAGGTAATTCTTGTTCGTCACCATCAAACAACTGCACTTGGACCCTCCTGAGTGCATCTCTTGGCATTATTGACGTCATTTTGAAAAGCGCGTATTGAAGAATACCCATTTTGTCGGAAACAGGCGCCTTTCCACCTTTTTCGCTCACCATTTCGGTACATTTAATAAGCATATATCTTCCTGCCGTTAAATTCAATTCGCCGAGTGTCATCATACGCAGATAATCCTGTACACTCTGTCCTTTGTCTGCCCCAAAATTTAGCCGAACAACAAGATTGCTGTCAGTCAACTTGATTGGAGCAATTATAGAAATTGCAGAGCAAGAATGACAAACGACTGGTTCAACTTGACGTATACCAGATTGCAAGCGCTGAGACGGTGAAGTCAAAATAAATCGATTCGCTGTCATTTTTGTCTTTTTGGATTGACCCTTTTTCGCTGGTGCGCGCTCAATCAGGCGTCCACACGAATAACAAATGTCTCCTTGGTTGTCTCCTGCAAATCTGGGAAAATGGTTTTCTGCCTCTGCTTGTAACAAGGGCAAAATTTGAGCTTCCGGTTTTGCTTTTGCAAGTTTTACAACCTTGTCTTCGATACTTTCTTTAATATTTTTTGCTTTGGGATTCCCAGTCCGAGCTTTTACGGTTCCAAAGGAAAACTGATTTCGCCCCAATCCATTAAAAAGAGAAGCCAAATCTCGTACACGCCCAAAGATTTCAGCGGGGATGTCTTTTGCCATTTTTTTTATTGTTTTTTCATAAGTTTCTCGATTAATCCTAAGGGCAGCAGCCTTCTTCTCTGGGTCATTTTCCTTCACAGCCTTCTTGTAATCGTTCGAACCAAAAAGAATGCGTTGTTCGAGGGTTGCAAGATAAAATGCAGCTTGAACTTCTGCAACATCCTGAGTAACAATCGGGAATTCGACACCCCCAAAACCCCGATTCGTCAACTTTACTGAATTCATCAGCAAGACAAAATTTTTCTCAAGTTCTTGGCGAGAGAATGCTACTTGAATGAAATCTTTCCAAATGTTACTTAGCTCGAAATCTTGTTCCCGAGGAATAAATGTCCATACACTTACGGGGTTTAATTCGAGAACAGAAATCCCTTTTTTCGTTGCTAGATAATCGAGAAACCGATCCAACAAACTCTCATACGCAATCCGCGCTTGTGCCTCCTGCGGCATCACAGTTCTGTACCACGTCACAACTTTGCCGATGGGTTGATTGTTCAAAAGCACAGTTTTGTCAATTAGGGAGATTGCAGGCGTTTGAGGGGCATCGTCAGAAACGTGGTTTAATTGACGCAACAACCGCAGAGCGCCCAGTTTACCCAGAATAACCTTCAACTCGCCTGTCAGATTTTCGTGTTTCGCCCAGTTCGCAAAACTTGAAAAGCCAGCGATGTCACTGGTCGAAGCATAATGAGAAGCGCATATTGCGAGAATTTGAATTCTTGTCATCTGATTGACCATATATCATTCTCCTGACATTTGCTTGAACACTCAGGCAATGTCCTAATTTTCATCGGCATTTCCATAGACCAATTGACCACCCAACCATCCGACTACTCGACCATGCGACTACGCGACCATCCGACCACCCGACCACATGACCATCCGACTACCAGACCAAAACCACCCAGCGCTCCCCCGTTCGACATCCCCATTGGCTGGGACACGATCATCATACAACACAGGGTAGACCACATACATGCCCCACCCCTTGCGAGAGGGTAGTCTATTGGTCAAATGGTCAAATAGTCACATAGCCCGACCACCCGACCATCCAACCAAGCGACCATCCGACTACTCGACCATCCAACCAAGCGACCACCCGACCAAGCGACCAAGCGACCACCCGACCAAGCGACTACGCGACCACCCAACCAAGCGACCATCCGACTACGCGACCACTCGACCACACAACTACTCGACAAAAAAACCATAATTCCTCGCCATCCCTTCCACCCTCCGCCGCATCTCACGCAGAAGATCACTGCCCCCCAGCACGATACAAGCCTCCCCGTAGGCAAGAAGCGTGCGCGCCGCGTCCCACACATCGTCCGTCACCGCACGGACTTCGGCGCTGCCGTCGTCGTTGCGCGTGATCTGCATCTCGGCAAAGCGGTGACTGATCTCCCCGCGTCCGATCTCGGGGGCGAGCCGGTAATGCACAAGAAAGCGCGGCGGCTGGCGATGGCGTGTCTCCACCTTCGTGGGCGAGACGCGCAGCCGTTCGTCGTCCAAAATGTAACTCATGCGGAATCGTAAAAACGGAAACTCCCCCTGCAAACCGGTATTCAAACTGTACCCGCGCAAATACCAGTGCCCGTCCTGGAATCGGATTTGATACGGCGCAAGTTCGTGGAACACAGGCTTGCGGTCTGCGCGGCGCGGCGAGAGATAGTTGAAGGTCAACTTGCGGCGCTGATTCAAGGCGCGGTTCGCCGTCTCCCACACGCGCATCGGAATTTCGCTGCGGTCCACATCCTGCTCGAAATCCAGGGTGAACTCCTCGCTGGCAGATTCGATCTGTATCCGCGTTTCGGGCGGCAGCCAGCCGATGATCTGCTGGACGAGATCGCGCACCCCCGCCAGGTCGCCGACCGCGTTATCGTATTGACGCGACAGGATGGACAACGCCCGCAGCATCGGCGGCGAAAGAGCGACTCTGCCGTACGGTCCCGCATCATTCAGGATGTAGAGTTGGGTCTTGGGATCCCAAACATGATCCACCCCCAGGCGTTTTTTCAGGTTGTCGCGGTCGTGCTTGAAGGCATGCTTCCGCGCGCTGGACGCAGAAGGATACGCATCCGCCCCTACTGTCTCGAGAACGGATCGGATCAATTCCTCGTTGGTTGCCGGTCCTTCCATCAGGCGTTTCAGAATCGCCAAAACCCGCAGGAAGGAAACCCACTCGCTGCCGCGTTTTGCCATCGTACCCCGTTCATTCATTTGAACCGATTTCGCTATTTTATCCTAAACTCATCGGCAGGAGCGCCTCTGCCCTGCTGCGATCACGATAACATACAATGGTCTTGCACGTGTACTGCCGCGCATTTGGGCTATAATCCAAACCTCAAAGGCAGTTCCTTCAGTTTCAATTACAAGGTAAGGCATGTCCAACCAATTAATCAACGAAAGTTCCCCCTACCTGCTCCAACACGCCGAAAATCCAGTGGACTGGCATCCCTGGGGTGAAGAGGCGCTGGCAAAAGCCAAAGCCGAAGACAAGCCCATCTTTTTATCCGTAGGATATGCCGCCTGCCACTGGTGCCATGTCATGGCGCACGAGTCGTTCGAAGACCCCGAAACCGCCGCCCTGATGAACGAGTATTTCGTCAACATCAAAGTGGACCGCGAAGAGCGCCCGGATATTGACGCAATCTACATGCAAGCCACCGTTGCGATGACAGGCTCCGGCGGCTGGCCCATGTCCGTGTTTCTCACGCCCGACCTCAAGCCATTTTATGCAGGGACGTACTTCCCGCCTGTACGCCGCTTCAACATGCCGTCCTTCAAAGATGTGTTGACGGGTCTTGCCAACGCATGGAAGCACGACCGCGCCGAAGTGGAAAGCACAGGCGGCAAAGTCAGCCAGCATTTGCAGGCGCAGGTCAAACCGCAAAGCCGGGAGGCGCTCACGCCCGAACACCTCAACGCCATCGCAAACGCCATCCGCGAATCCTACGACTGGGGCTACGGCGGCTGGGGCGATGCGCCCAAGTTCCCGCAGCCGATGGCGCTCGAATTTCTGCTTCATCATTCCGCTCTCCGCAAAACGGACGAATACACAAAACTCATCAGGCACTGCCTCGACGCGATGGCGCGCGGCGGCATGTACGACGTGGTCGGCGGCGGTTTCTCCCGTTACAGCACCGACAACCTCTGGCGCGTGCCGCATTTCGAAAAAATGCTGTACGATAACGCCCTGCTCGTCCGCGTTTATCTTCATGCGTGGCAGGTTTTCAAGGATCCGTTTTACAAGCGCATCGCCGTCGAAACGCTCGAATTCATCGCGCGCGAAATGACCCACACCCAGGGCGGCTTTTACTCCTCGCTCGATGCCGACTCCGAAGGCGAGGAAGGCAGGTTCTACGTTTGGACGCAAGACGAGATTCGCGATGTTTTGAAAGATGATTTTGAATTTTTTGAGGCGGCGTACGGAATCACCGCCAAAGGAAATTGGGAGGGAAAGACCGTGCTGCAGCGCGCATTGGATGACTCCTCCCTCGCCGCCCGCTTCCATCTGGACCTCGAAACGGTTCAGGCAAAATTAGCGGATGCCCACTCCAGGCTGTACACCGCCCGCGCCATGCGCGTCCGTCCCGCCACCGACGATAAAATCCTCACCGCGTGGAACGGACTCATGCTGGCAGCCGTCGCAGAGGCGAGCCGCGTTCTGGAGTCAGGAAGCTTGCTTCCGACGACGGACCAGCAAACTGGTCAACTCCAGAGTCTTGCGGTTCGCAGCGCCGAATTTTTGCTCTCCGAACTGCGCCCGAACGGCAAATTGCGCCGCGCCTGGCGGGACGGCAAAACCACGAACGAAGTCTTTCTCGAAGATTATGCCGCCCTGATTCTCGGCTTGCTGGAACTGTACCAGACCGATTTCAATACCAGGTGGTTTGCCGCTGCGAAGGAACTGACGGATGAAATGATCGAACGCTTTCATGATCCCGAAGGCGGGTTCTTCGATACGCCGCATGATGGAGAAACGCTCCTCCTCCGCCCCAAGGAACTTCAGGACAACGCCACGCCCTCGGGCAATGCGCTGGCGTGCGAAGCCCTGCTCAAACTGGCTGCCTTCACCGACGAAGGCAGGTACCGCGACCTGGCGGAAGAATCGTTGAAACAGGTCGCCGGCTATCTTTTACGCTACCCGCTCGGCTTTGCGAGATGGCTCTCAGCGGCGGAAAATGCCCTGGGGACGATGAAGCAGGTCGCAGTCCTGGGTGAAGCGGGCGAGGAAAACTTCGAGCGTATGCTCAAGGCAATTCAGGTAGAATATCGCCCGGGCGTGGTGACAGCCGCATCCCCCCATCCGATAAAAGAAAATTCGCCTGCGCTGCTGAAAGATAGACCGATGAAAGGCGGCAGGGCGACGGCTTATGTGTGCGAGGGGTTTGTCTGCAAACTGCCTGCCACAGAGATCGAAACACTGATCGAACAATTAAATTCCTGAGAGGAGACTCATGGAACCATCATTCATCGAAAACCTTATCAAGGTCGGTATGGCTGTGCTGGTGGGCGGGCTTATCGGCGCGGAACGCGAGTTTCAGGATAAAGCGGCGGGCTTTCGCACGATCATCCTGATCACGCTCGGCTCGACGTTGTTCACCATCTTTTCGCTCAGCATGGACCCCGGCTTTACGCAAACGCGCATCGCGGCGAACATCGTCACGGGCATCGGCTTTCTGGGCGCGGGCGCGATTGTGCGCGAAGGCGGGCGGATCGCAGGGCTGACCACCGCCGCCACCATCTGGCTTGCCGCGGCGCTGGGCATGGGCATTGGCGCGGGAAGTTTATATTTCGTTCTCGCCGCCACCGGCGTGACGATCCTTGTGCTGATCGCCTTCCCAAAACTGGAGGCGCGCATTGACCGCATCCGCGAGTCGCGCTCGTACGAGATCACCCTGGCAGCCGATGATTTCAAAAAGGTGGAGAAGATTTCGGAACTGTTCGACGAGTTGTCGCTGCGCGTATTCGAGCACCACCAGGCGAAGAACGAGAAGTCCATCATCAGCACGTGGAAGGTGATCGGTTCGCCGCACAACCATGAAAAATTCATTCAAGCCATGATGCGCGATAAAGCCGTGAAGGAACTGACCTACTAACGAATCAAAAAAACAGACCGCAGCCGGTCTGTTTTTTTGATTACTTCTTTTCCTCTTCGGGGGTCTCGCCTGCGTTCTCATCCTTGCCGCTCAACCCTTCGCGGAAGGATTTGATGCTGCGTCCGATCTCGCCGGCGATCCTGCCGATGCGCCCCGGACCAAACAGCAGGATGACGATCAGCAGAATGACGATCCATTCCGTACCACGAGGCAAACCTAACATACGATACTCCTTGAATGAAATTCAACGGTATCGTACCACGATTCAATGAAAACGTGGTTAGAGTTCCCTGCGGAAGAAGATGCCTTCGATGAAGCGCAAAGCGCGCCGGAAGAGCGAACGCAGGCGGGCGAACAGGCGGTACTGCTGCGGATGGACGGTCTTCTTCGTGGGGATGGGACCCGTCCATTCGACGGTCATCGCGCCCCAGGTCAGCCCCGCCCCAAAGCCGACAAAGACGATTTTATCGCCGCTCTTGACCTTTCCGCTTTCGATGGCTTCCACGGCGGCAATCGGGATGGACGCCGTGGAGGTGTTGCCGTAGCGATCCACATTGATAATGAATTTTTCAATAGGCATTTTCAGGTATTTCGCCGCTGTCTCGATGATGCGGTAGTTCGCCTGGTGCGGGATAATCCACTGCACGTCGTTGGTCGTCAGCCCGGCGAGCTGCAGGGATTCCTGGGCGGCTTGCCCCATCACGCGCGTGGCAAAGCGGAAGACTTCCTTGCCGTCCATGTAAACGTAGTGCTTGCCGTCGTGGACGGTGGTTTCGGTGGCGGGGTGACGCGCGCCGCCGCCGGGCAGGGTCAGCAGGTCAGCGCCGGAGCCGTCGGAGTGCATCACGGCGGAAAGCACGCCGCCGGGCTTGTCGCTGGCTTGCAGGACGAACGCCCCCGCCCCATCTCCAAAGAGGATGCAGGTGTTGCGGTCCTTCCAGTTGACGAAGCGTGAAAGCGTTTCGGTGCCGACAACCAGCGCGTTTTTGATGGAGCCGCTGCGGATGGCTTGCGCCGCCATGTTGGCGGCGTAAATAAAGCCGGAACATGCCGCCAGCAGGTCGAAGGCGCCGGCTTTGGTCGCCCCGATCTGGTCCTGGATGATGCAGGCGGTCGCCGGGAAAATATATTCGGGCGAGGAGGAGGTGCAGATGATCAAATCCAGTTCGGTGGGGGCAAGGTTCGCCACCTGAAGCGCCTTGACCGACGCCTCCACGCCCAGCGTGGACGGAAATTCATTCTCTCTCGCAATGTGACGTTCGCGAATCCCCGTGCGGCTGCGAATCCAATCGTCGCTGGTCTCCACGAGTTTGGCGATGTCGTCGTTCGTAAGTACAGGCTCCGGGACGTGCATGCCCCAGCCTGTGATATGCGCGAATGGCATACTTGCTCCTTTATTTGCAGCGGCTGAGTATCAGCGTGGCGTTGTGCCCTCCAAAGCCAAACGAGTTGGACATGACGTGATCCACATCCAGCCTGCGCGGCTGGTTGGGGACGTAATCCAGATCGCAGGCGGGATCGGGGGTCTGGTAATTGATGGTCGGAGGCAGGATGCCGTTCAGAATCGTCATCGTGCTGATGACCGCCTCCAGCGCGCCGGACGCGCCCAGCAGGTGCCCGGTCATGGATTTGGTGGAGGAGACGGGTATCTGGTATGCCTGCTCGCCGAAAACCGTTTTGATCGCGGCGGTCTCGCTTTTATCGTTCAACTGCGTGGATGTACCGTGCGCATTGATGTAGTCAATATCTTCCACGCCAAGCCCGGCATCTTCGAGCGCAAGCCGCATGGAGATCGCCGCCCCTGCTCCGTTTTCGGCAGGCGCGGAGATATGATAGGCATCGTCGGAGGTGCCGTAACCGGCGAACTCACAGAGAATGTTCGCGCCGCGCGCCTGCGCGTATTCCAGCGATTCGAGGATCACGATGCCCGCGCCCTCCCCCATCACGAAACCGTCGCGGTCCTTATCGAACGGACGCGAAGCGCGCTGGGGATCGTCGTTGCGCGTGGAGAGGGCGGTCATCACATTCATGCCCGCCATCGAAATCGCGGTGATCGCCGCTTCCGATGCGCCCGCGATCATCGCATCCGCCGCGCCGCGGCGAATCATCTCCGCCGCCTCGCCGATGGCGTTCGTGCCGGAGGCGCACGCCGTCGCCAGCGCCATGTTCGGTCCGCGCGCGCCGGTGCGAATGGCAATGTTCCCCGCCGCGCCGTCCGAAATCATCATCGGAATCAGGAAGGGGCTGACGCGCTCGGGACCGCGCTCGCGCATCACATCGTACTGTTCGATCAACGTGATAATGCCGCCGATGCCCGAGCCGATCAAAATCCCGACACGGTCGCGGTTCGATTCGTCAATTTTCAAGCCGGATTGTTCCAATGCCTCCAGCGTGGCGGCTGTGGCGAACTGGGTAAAACGATCCATCTTGCGCGCCTCGCGTGTGCCGAACAACGCCACGCCGTCGAAGCCTTTCACTTCCGCCGCGAATTTCGTCTTGTGTGCGCCGGCGTCGAACGCGGTGATGGGAGCCGCGCCGGATTTCCCGGCGAGCAGAGCCTCCCAGGTATCTTTCACATTGTTGCCCACGGGGCTGATGCAGCCCAACCCTGTGATAACCACTCGTTTTCTCATTAATCGTTCACTCCCAAGAATGTAAATTTAGCGATTGCCTTGCGCAAATCGGAGAGTCGCAGGGGCGATCCGTTTTGGCAAAACAGGCGGCCCACCTGCAAAAACGGGTCGCCCCTGCCGCGTACCATCAGTTAATAAAAAAATTCAGGGGGCAAGCCGCCTGCCCCTTAAAACACGCTTTCCATCGGAAAGACACGCCATGTTTTACAATCCTTTTAGAATCGTCCACACCTGTTGAATGTGCAGGCGGTCATGCTCCGCGATGAAGCCGGCCACTTCCTGGAACGTCGTCGGACCGAAGATCGCGTGGCGGGCTTTTCGATTCCAACCGGCGGGCGAAATGTTCTTCAACGACGAAACCGTCGCCTGACGCGCCGCGCTGAACTCCGCCAGCACATTCGCGCCGTTCTCGTGCAGGTAATCGCGCTGGCTCGCCCACACTCCCGTATCGGGGCGCGGGATGAACGGCTCCTCCTGCTCTGCAAACAATTTCAACTGCATGTGATGGATTTCGCGCTCGGTATCGCGCAGGTGACAAAGCAGTTCGGTCAGCGTCCATTCGTCTGCGGCGGGTTTTCGCGTCCAGGCATCTGCATCCAACGCGCCGAGCAAACCGTTCAGCACGGCGGGCGTGGAAAGCAATACCGCCATGATGGAATCGCTGGATTTGAAATTGGGCGTCAGGGATTTAAGGTCGGCGGATTCAAGCCATCGGCGCAGGTCAGGCAATGTGCCGCGCGCACCCGCTTCCAGTCCGGACGATGAAGCGGATTCTCCATCCACGTGAAAGGCAGCCAGCCCAAGTTTTTTCGCGGGAAGAATGTCGCGCTCCAGGTCGTTTCCCACCATGAGGACGGGAGCGTCCGGCCAGCCCATCCGCCCCAGCACCTCGGCGTAATACGCGGCATGGGTCTTGGAAAAATGAAAATCCTCGAAGGTCGTAACGAGTTCGAATTGGTCCGGCTCGAAACCCGCCCAGCGCAGGCGGTGATGCGTGGCTTTGCGCGGCAGGAGCGGGTCGGTGGCAATGGCAATGCGATAGCCCTGCGAGAACGCCCAGTCTACAAAAGATTTGGCGTCCGGCTTGGGCGCGGTGATTCCCTGCAAGGTTGGGAAAATATTGTCGTAAAAATTTTCGAGGACGGGGGAAAGGCTTTCTTTTGTGCGGTTTAACTGCGGGTAGAATGCCGCATCGAAGACCCGGCTTAATGTCTGTGTGAAATCTTCGCTCTGGTTCATCAGGTTCGTGCCGAACAGCAGGGCGCGCATCATCAGACCGGGGTCCACGTGCGGCGCGAGGTCCTTTGCCAGCGCCTGAAAGTAAGCGGGAATGAAGGCTTGTAAATTCGTGTCGAGAAGGGTGTCGTCCAGATCGAGCAGGAGTGTGAGCGGCATGAGGATTCAGACTCCCCCGGGAGAGTCTGCGGCTATTCTTTTATTTCAAATTTGAACGGCAGGGCGTGACATTCGCCACACCCTACCTGGGGTTCGGGAACATCCCTTTGGACCTTTTCGCAATAGGCGCTGACCTGCACCCGCCGCTGAAACAGGGCGGTAAAGGGGCGCGCCACGGCGACTCTCAATTTCATGTGCTGGCAGGAGTTGGCGCGGGCAATATCGGGAACCGGGCAGGTCTTGCACAAGTCGGGCGTCCAAGCCTGCCCCTGAAGCTGCAACAGGCGGCATTCCTCCACGTGCCTGCCGCGGAAATAATCGCCGTAGAAATGCGGGCACTCGCGCCCGGCGGGTGTTTTCATGCTTAGACGCGGGTGACGTACTCGCCTGTGCGGGTGTCCACGCGGATGGTATCGCCAACGTTGACGAAAGCCGGGCATTGCACGACCACGCCCGATTCGGTGATGACCTTCTTGGTCACGCCGGTGGCGGTGTCGCCGCGAATCGCCATCTCCGCCTCCACCACTTTGAGGTCAACGGAGGTGGGCATTTCAATGTCAATGGCTTCGCCCTTGTAGAAGGTCAACTTGACCTCCATGCCTTCCTTGAGGAATTGGGCGCTATCGCCGAGCGCTTCCTTTCGGACGGCAGGCTGTTCAAACGTGACCTTGTCCATGAAGTAGTACATATCGCCATCGTTGTACAGATAGGAGACGTTGGCGAAGTCGAGCGAGACATCCTGAACGGACTGCCCGGAGTTGAAAGTGCGTTCGATATTGGCGCCGGTCAACAGGTTGCGCGCCTTGACGCGAATGGTGGCGTTGCCGCGCCCCGTTTTATTGTGACTGTAATCCAGCACCTTGTACAGGTTGCCGTCCAACTCAAACGTGACGCCCTTGCGAAGTTCGTTTACATCAATCATACGTATAACTTTCCTTGGATAATTTTTTGGTAGTGGCTTTGAGTAAATGATGTGGCAGCGAGATACTATCTCGCTCAACGGTCACCGTCATTTATTTCGACCCAACACCAATTTTTTGAGGCGGGCGGATTATACCAATGAGTTGCGAATCGTGGCTAGTTCCAAACAACATAAAGTAGGACAAGTCTGTAGACTTGTCCTACAAAAGGCTTTTTACGAACCGGGGAACGGTTTTGGGCTGCCGGAACTAATACCCTGTGCTGGATACGTCGTTGGACGGGCGCCACTGCGACCACTTGTCCGTTGCGGGGTCAATGGTCATGTTGCCGGCGGGTCCGCCCTGCCAGAAGACCTGGAAGATGTTCGGGTCGCCGTCGCGGATGGAGGTGAACGCCAGGTTGGTGCCGCCGCAGTCCCATGTGGGACCAGAATCAACGCCTTCGTAGTCGGTCACTCGATATTCCTTATCTTTCGTGAAATCGTAACTGTAAATATCGAGGTTGCCGTTCCGCTCGGACTGGTAGGCGATGCGGTCTCCCTCCGGCGACCAGGTGGCGTTGTTGGTCTTGCCGTCGGTGGTGATGCGCTTCACTTCCCGGGTGTCCAGGTCAATCACGTGCAGGTCGGTTGCGCCGTTCTCGTCCGTCAGGAAGGCGATCTGTTTCCCGTTGGGCGACCAGGCGGGGAAGGTCTCATCCAGCGCCGAATCGGTCAATTGGTACAGGTTGCCTGTTTCGACGTTGAGGACAAAGAGGTCCCAGTTGCCGTTACGGTTGCTCTGAAAGACCAGCCACTTCAAATCGGGCGAATAGTACGGGTTGATGTCGTCCGCTGGATCGCTGGTGACCTGGGTCTCCTTGCCGGTTTGCTGGTCAATCGTGAAGAGGTCGAAGCGTCCGTTCCTGTCGCTTTGGAAGACGATGGTGCGCGAATCGGGTCCGTACATCGGGTTGGGGTTGTTGGATTGTGAATTCGTCAGGCGG
>QMIW01000070.1 GCA_024434165.1 Chloroflexota bacterium
CTTCTGGGATGACTTCCCCCTCTCCCGATGGGAGAGGGCAGGGTGAGGGCTTTGGGCGGGGAACCTAGAAAATCTATTGGAAGGTGGCAACTTGAGTTAGTTAAGCAGCCGGTCGTAAGTTTTTAGAAAACAAATTTCTGCTCAAGCCGCCGGGAGCGTATTTTTATAAAATCTATTTCGACCGACTACGTAGCAGCCCATTATTCGCCAGCAATCCAAAAGACCCCAAAGGCTTTCACCTTCAGGGTCTCAATTACCAATCTCGAATCTCTGCTCTTCCCTACCGTCCCATCGCATCCATCACCGCCACTGCAGCGATCTGCACAATGGCGTTTACATCGTCGCCAGTTTGCAGGACGTGCACCGGCGCGCCCACGCCGAGCAGGATCGGACCGATCGCCTTGGCGTTGCCGAGCCGAGCCAGCAATTTATAGGCAATGTTCGCCGATTCGAGCGACGGGAAGACCAGCACGTTGGCATCCTTCACCGCGCTGAACGGATAACGTTCCTCGATGATCTCCGGCATGACGGCGGTATCCGCCTGCATCTCGCCGTCCACAGGCAGGTCGGGGCGGCGCTGTTTCACCAGTTCCACCGCGCGGCGCACCTTGTCCGAGAGCGGATGCGGCGTGGAACCGAAGTTCGAGAACGAGAGAAAAGCCACACGCGGATCGAGTTCCAGCTTCACCGCGTAGTCCGCGGCGAGACAGGCGATCTCCGCCAGGTCTTCCGCCGTCGGGTCAATGTTCACGGTCGCGTCGGTGAAGAGATAGACCCGGTCGTCCACGATCATGATGTAAACCCCCGCCGCGCGCGTCACGCCTTGCGCCGTGTGATGAATCCGCAGCGCGGGGCGAATCACATCGGGATAATCGTAGGTCAAGCCCGAAACAAAGGCATCCGCATCGCCCATCTTGACCATCATCGAACCCAGGATGTTGGCTTGCCGCACGCGCTTGCGGGCGACCGCGAGCGTCACGCCTTTGCGTCCGCGCAGTTCGAAATAGGAGCGTGCGTACGCCTCATGCTTCTCGAAATTGTACGGGTCAATCACCGCCGGGCTCCAGGACAATCCCAATTCCTCGATGTGTTTTTGAATCACCTCCGGGCGTCCCAGCAAAATGGGAGTGGCGATGCCCTCCTCCTTGACCTGATACGCCGCGCGGATGATCTTCTGTTCCTCGCCTTCGGCAAACGCCACGCGCGTCTTCCCGCCCGATGAACGCGCCTTGTTCTGGAAGAAATAACGGATGCGCTCGCCCTTGCCCTGGCGGTACGCCAGTTGTTCCTTGTATTCGGCAATGTCAATCGTCCTGCGCGCCACGCCGGTCTTCATGCCCATCTCGGCGACGGCGGGCGCCTCCCACAACAGCACGCGCGGATCGAGCGGCTTGGGAATGATGTAATCGCGCCCGAATTTGATCGGCTCGCCGCCATAAGCGCGGATGACCGAATCCGGCACGTCCTCCTTTGCCAGCGCCGCCAGCGCCTTCGAGGCGGCGAACTTCATCTCCTCGTTGATCTGCCTCGCGCGCACATCCAGCGCGCCGCGGAAGATGAACGGAAAGCCCAGCACATTGTTGACCTGATTGACATAATCCGAGCGCCCGGTTGCGATGATGACATCCTTGCGGGCTTCACGCGCCAGTTCAGGTTTGATCTCCGGGTCGGGGTTTGCCATGGCGAAGATGATCGGGTCCTCCGCCATGCTCTTGACCATCTCCGGCGAAAGCACGTTCGCAACCGACAAGCCATAGAACACATCCGCGCCTTTGACGGCGTCCGCCAGCGTACGGTGACCTTTATCATCCACTGCCAGCATTTCCTTGTACTTGTTCATGCCCTCTTTGCGTCCCTTGTACACGACGCCTTTGGTATCCACGAGCATAATGTTCTCGCGCTTCACGCCCCACGAGATCGCCAGTTCCGCGCACGAGATCGCCGAAGCGCCCGCGCCCGAAATAACCAGGCGGATGTCCTTATGTTTCTTGCCCACGATCTCCAGCGCGTTCGCCAGCCCCGCCGCCGAGATGATCGCCGTGCCGTGCTGGTCGTCGTGGAAGACGGGAATATCCAGCATCTTCTTCAATTCTTCTTCGATGTAAAAACATTCGGGGGCTTTGATGTCTTCGAGGTTGATGCCGCCGAAGGTCGGGGAAATTGCCGCGACCACCTTGATGATCTCATCCGGGTCGTGCGAATTGACCTCGATATCGAACACATCAATATCCGCGAACTTCTTGAACAGCACGCCCTTGCCTTCCATTACGGGTTTGCTTGCCAGCGCGCCGCGGTCGCCCAGCCCCAAGATCGCCGTCCCGTTGGAGATCACCGCCACCAGATTGCCCTTCGAGGTGTATTCGTAGGCGTCTTCAGGATTCTTTTCGATTTCAAGCACGGGTTCCGCCACGCCCGGGGAATATGCCAAACTCAGGTCCCGCTGGGTATCCATCGGCTTGGTCGGCACAATCGCCACCTTGCCGGGCTTGCCCTTTAAACGATGGTATTCAAGCGCATCTTCACGTGTGAACTTAGCCATACAGCCTCCAGAATGTTTTGTATCGTTTCCGAATCAATCGAATGACATTTCGAGATTATCGCATGACTTGAACAAAGAGAATAGTTGCTTTTGTCACGATTTTGAGCGTTATCGGCTGGAATAATTCCATATATTCTTACCCCTTTGGCGCAAAAAGTTGCGAGCCCCCCAGCGCGAGATACTATCTCGCGCATGCTGCATGAATTCACGGATAACCCGACTCACCCGCCGGACCTGCTCCTCCATCATTTCCGGGTATAGGGGCAGGGATACCGCTTCGCGCGCGGCTCTCTCAGACTTTGAGAGGCTCCCAGCCATCGAGTTCAGGTTTGCATACGCAGGCTGGAGATGCACCGGCACGGGATATTGAAACGCATCCGAAATGTTAACAAATTCTAATTTTCAAGTATAATCAGGAAAAATTCTGAACACTTCCGCCGCAATGCGGTCCTTGCTTGAAACTGACTGGAAAATTCGCGCACGATCCTCCCCGGGTTTGGGAGTTTTTTTGTGAAGTCTCATTTAGGTAAAGAATTGACAAACAAACCGGCTTCACCTTAAACCGAATGTGCCGAGCGTGACGCAGCGTGTCGCGCGGTTCGACCTGTCTGTCGCCGCTTCCTTCGGGACCCGGTGACTGGTCGCCCAACCCAGACGTTTTCCACAGCCGAGGTCCGATTCCGTCGGAAGACCCGGCTGTGTGTGTTTAAGTGCCGCGAAATTCGTTTCGCGCCTCTCGCCGCAAGATGAATCTTGCGTACAAAACCAGAAATGAAAAAAATAACCGCCATCGAAGCGCAAAAGAAGAACCCCAACCGGGTGAACATCCACCTCGACGGGCAGTTCGCCTTCGCGCTGGCGCGCATCACAGCCGCATGGCTCAAGGTCGGCGATTTGCTCAGCGATGAGAAGATCGCCAAACTGCAGCAGGAAGATGCAAGAGAACGGGCATACCAGCAAGCCATGCTCTTCCTGAGTTACCGCGCCCGTTCCGAAAAAGAAATACGGCAAAACCTGCTCAAGCACGAATATTCCGAAGACGCGATCGAAACGACCCTCACGCGCCTTCGCGAGAGCGGGCTTGCCAACGACAACGAATTTGCCCGCGCGTGGGTGGAAAACCGCAGCACCTTCCGCCCCCGCAGCCGCCGCGCCTTGACGATGGAACTTCGTCAAAAAGGGCTGGATGCGGAAACGGTGCACGCCGCCGTCTCCGCGGTGGATGAATCCGCCCTGGCGTATGAAACAGCCCGAAAACGGGCGTCCAGACTCGCCGGTCTGGAATGGAGCGAGTTTCGCAGAAAACTTTCCGAATACCTCGCAAGGCGCGGCTTCCCCTACTCCGTCATCGCGCCCGTCGTCACGCAGATCTGGAACGAGACGCACACGGAGGAAATTCATTACGAAGACGAGGACTCGACATGAACCCGATCAACATTGCGATTGATATTCTGGCGCTCATCATCGGCGTGACCGCCGGTTACTTCTTCCACCGCTACCAGGTGGAGCGCGCCGCGAAAGCCAAACAGGATAAAGCCGAAGACATCCTCAAAGCCGCCAACACCCAGGCGCGCCTGATCGAAACCAGCGCGCGGGAGAACGCCACCAAGATCATCCAGGCTGCCGAAGCCGAAATCAAGGAACGGCGCATCGAACTGAACCGCGAAACCGAACGCCTCGACAAACGCCGCGCCGAACTGGACAGCCGCTTCGACAAGATGGAACAGCGCGAACAGAACCTCAACCGCCGCCAGTCGCAAATTGACCGGCGCGGAAACGAAATTGACAAACTATACGAAGAGCAGGTGAAGCGCCTCGAACAGATCGCCAAGATGACCCAGGAGGACGCGCGCAAGGAACTCTTCTCCGCCGTGGAGAAGGAAGCGCGCGGCGACATGGCGCGCATCATTCGCCAGATCGAAGCGGAAGCGCGCGAGGAAGGCGAGAAGCGCGCCCGCAAACTCATCGCCGACGCCATCCAGCGCGTCGCCTCCGAACATGTTGCCGAAGTCACCCGCGCGGTCGTCACCCTGCCCAGCGAGGAAATGAAGGGGCGCATCGTGGGACGCAACGGACGCAACATCAAAGCCTTCGAGCAGGCAGCCGGCGTGGACGTGATCGTGGACGACACGCCCGATTCCGTCACCATCTCCTGCTTCGATTCGGTGCGCCGCGAGATCGCCCGCCGCGCGCTCGCCAAACTCGTACTGGACGGGCGCATTCACCCCGCCCACATCGAAAAGATCGTGGAAGACGAAACCAAAGCCGTCGAGAAGATCATCAACGAAGCCGGAGAACAAGCCGCTTTCGAAGCCAATGTCACCGGTCTGCACCCCGAAGTGCTGCGCATGATGGGACGCCTGAAATTCCGCACCTCCTACGGACAGAACCAGCTCGCCCATGCGGTGGAAGTCTCCAAACTGGCGGGCATCCTCGCCGCCGAGATCGGCGCAAACGTGGAATGGGCAAAACAGGGCGGCTTCCTGCACGACATCGGCAAAGCCATGGATCACAACCAGGAAGGCACGCACGCCGGATTGGGCGCGGAGTTCTGCAAACGCTACGGCGTACACCCGGTGGTGGTGAACGCCATCGCTTCGCACCACCATGAAGTGGACCAGGAGACCGTGGAAGCGGTCATCGCCGAAGCCGCAGACGCCATCTCCGGCGCGCGCCCCGGCGCACGCCGCGAGGATTTGGAAGCGTACATCAAGCGCATCCGCTCGCTGGAGGAAATGTCCTTGTCGTTCGAGGGCGTGCAGCAAGCCTTCGCCATCCAGGCGGGACGCGAAGTGCGCATCATCGTCAAGCCGGAAACGATTGACGACCTCGGCTCGGCAAGGCTGGCGCGCGACATCGCCAAGAAAATCGAAGAGACCATGCAGTATCCCGGTCAGATTCGAGTGACGGTCATCCGCGAGACGCGCTCAACCGAATACGCAAAATAGACCGAACCTCCCGCAGTTCATTTTCTGCGGGAGTTTTTTTCCTTGCAAACGGGTTGTGGTCGCGGAAATGCGCCGTCGGAATGTTAAAATATATCCATGAAGGGCTCCCTGCTCTCCCTGCTCGAAAAGATGGCGGAAGCCGTCATCGCCTCCGAAGATATGGGCTCCATGATGCAAACGCTCGCGGAGGATTTGAAATCCCTGCTCGGCGCGGACGATTGCTACATCACCCAATGGAACAGCGAACTGCAAAAGACCGTCCTTCTATGCACCACCGCCGGGGAGTCGCCTGCTTATCAGGGCATGGAATTTCCAGCGGGTCAACTCACAATGACCCAGTCCGTCATCCGGCACGGGCGGGCGCTGCTCGCCGAAGATGTGTATAACTCGCCCTACATCAGCTCAGAGGTTGCCAGCCGCTTCCCCGCCAAATCCCTGCTGGGCTTGCCGCTCATCCACAGGGAGAAAAAACTGGGCGCGGTCCTGCTGGCGTACAACACCCCGCACAAGTTTTCAAAGGAGGAAGTGCGCCGGGGCGAACAGGCGGCAAAACAACTTTCCATCGTCGTTTGGAACGCCCGGCAGGAATTCGAACTGCAAAAGCGGCTCAGGGAGTCCGATGCGCTCAACCGAATATCCCTGGCGTTGAGCCAGGGGGAGCGGGTCGGGCTTTCGAACCTATTGAACCTGATCGCCACCTCCGCCAGAGATTTGATCTCCGGCGCAGAACAGGCGATCATCCACCTGCTGGATGAAGACGGTCAGTTTCTCTCGCCGGAAGCGGTGGCGGATGTGCAGGACCCGGGCGAGAAACGGAACAAGATGCGGCTGGGCGAAGGGGTTGCCGGGCGCGTGCTGGCAACCGGCGAAACCCTGAACATCGCGGATGTCAACACCGACGACCGCTTCATCAAGATCGGCGCGCCGCCCAGGTTCAGTTCCCTCATGGCGGCTCCCATCATCAGCGGCGGGAAAAAACTGGGAACCATCAGCGTGCACAGCAAAGCGCCCCACGCATTCACCGACAATGAAAAATATCTCCTCACCACGCTGGGCGCGCAAGCCGCCATCGCGCTGGAAAATACCCGCCTGCTCGAAAGCACGCAGCAAGCCCTGCTGGAAACGAACGCCCTCTATCAGATCAGCCAGGGACTGGTATCCCTCAACACCGGCGAACTGTTGAACGATGTGGTGGACCTGCTGCAAAGGAACTTCGGCTACTATCACGTGCAGGTCTTTATCATTGACCCCAAAACAGGCAACTTCGTGCTGGAGGCGGGCAGCGGCAGTATCGGGCGGAGGCTGAAAACCGAAGGCTTTCAACTCCCGGCGGGCTCCGGCATTGTGGGGCGCGCGGCGGAAACCTCCGCCCCATTCTTCAGCAACAATGTGGACGAAGTGTCCTTTTTCATCAGAAACCCCCACCTGCCGGAGACCAAATCCGAACTGGCAGTGCCCGTCAAAAGCGGCGGCAAAACCCTCGGCATTCTCGATATTCAACAGGCGCCGCCGAACACCTTTTCCCTGCGCGACCTTCAACTGGTGAGCGCCGTGGCAGACCAACTGGCGGTCGCACTGCAAAAAGCCGAGTTGTACCAAAACCTGCAAGCCTCGCTCGAACAGGAGAAACTGATTCGCAGCCAGCTGGTGCAAAGCGAACGGCTGGCAATGATGGGGAAACTGCTCGCCTCCGTCTCCCACGAACTGAACAACCCCCTGCAGGCGATTCAAAACGCCCTCTTCCTGCTCAAGGTGGAGCAGGGGCTGTCCCCGCAGGGCAGGCAGGATCTGGAGATCGTCCTCTCGGAAACCGAGCGCATGGCGATCATGATCGAGCGCCTGCGCGCCACCTACCGCCCCATTCAGGCGGAGGATTTCCGCCCGATGCAGATCAACACCATCGTGGAGGATGTGTACGCCCTGGTCGCCACCCACTTCAAACACCGTGAAATTTCCTTCGAGTTCCATCCCGACCCAGGTCTCCCGATCATCCCCGGTTTGCCGGACCAGATCCGCCAGGTGGTTCTCAATCTCTTCATGAACGCAGCGGATGCGATGAACGGCAGGGGACGGCTGAGCGTGACGACCAAATACCTGGGCGATACCAACGAAATCTTCCTCTCCGTCACAGACGACGGCGCAGGCATAGACCCCGCCATCCTGCCCAACGTCTTCGACGCCTTCATCACCAACAAGACGCAGGGCACCGGGCTGGGGCTGACCATCTGCTACGACATTGTAGTCAAGCACAAAGGACGCATCACGGCGGAAAACAACCCGCATAAAGGCGCAACCTTCAAGATCTGGCTCCCCACAAGAAGGATGGATATCCCATGACCATCACCGGGCACATCCTGGTCATTGACGATGAAGCAACGCTCAGGAAGACCCTGGCGCGCATCTTCCAGCAAGCCGGTTTTGAAGTGACCACCGCCGAAACCGCCGAGCAGGGGCTGGCGTTCCTCAAAACCACGCGCTTCGACCTGGTCTTTACCGACCTGCGCATGCCCGGCATGCAAGGACTGGACGCCTTGAAGCATATCCATGCCTCTGCCCCAGACCTGCCGGTGGTGCTGTTCACCGCCCAGCCGGATATCAACTCGGCGGTGGAAGCCCTGCGTTACGGCGCAACCGACTACCTCGAAAAGCCGCTCAAGCCGGAAGTCATCATCGAGCGCGCGCGCACCATCCTTGCCCGCCGGCAGAGGGAAAAACGCAAACGCGAGATTCTGCTTCAAATCGAAGCCCTGCAGAACGAATTGAAAAGCCTGGAAAGCAGCGAGGAAAAACCCGCCGCGTCCACGCCAGCCGTTCCCGAAACGGAGCGCTTCCTCAAACGCGGGGAACTCGTGCTCGACCTGCACACCCGCCGCATCACGATCAACGAAGAAGCCGTTACCCTCACGCCCACGTCGTTCGATTACCTGCTCGTGCTCGCGCGCCACGCCCCAAACGTGGTGGATTACCAGACCCTTGTCGCCGAGGCGCAGGGGTATCAGGCAGACCAGCGCGAGGCGCAGGAACTCACCAAGTGGCACATCCACCAATTGCGGCAGGCGTTCGATCACGATCCTCAAAACCCCAAATACATCGTCAACGTGCGGGGGAAGGGATACCGTCTGGTGGCGGATTAGGTGGATTCAGCCGCGGGGATCGCCCCGCTCATTGACCAGGACCCGCTTCCGGCTTAGCCCGAGGCGGGTTCTCCCTTGTACCGCCCGCAAGGGCAGGTGTCGTTCCCCAACTTTTGCCAACCCTTTTGCCCTCATCCCTAACGGTTTGGGAGCGCGAATCCGCTGAAAATGGGAGGGTGATGAATAGTTACGAATCCCCCGCTCTCGATCAAGTGCGCATCCTGATTGTGGATGACCATCCCTCCACAGCCACCACCCTGGCGCGCGCACTCACCCAACTCGGTCCTTCGGTGGATGTGGTCTCTGCCACGAACGGGTTGGAAGCGCTGGAGAAGGTCAGGAACAAAGGCGTGGATATTTTGATCACCGACATGATCATGCCCGAGATGACCGGGCTGGAATTGATCGAAAAATTACAGAATCACCCCGGCGGACGCCCGGCGCATACGTATCTCGTCACTGCCTATGATGTGCCCGGCTTGAAGGTCACGGCGCAGCGCCTGAAGGTGGACGAAGTGCTCATCAAACCCATCCGCCCGGAGCGCATTTACCAGATCGTGGCGCGCAACATGGAGGACATGAAGCACGCCACGCATCCCGCCAGAAATGCCGGAAGGGAAAAGCGGAAATTCAAGATTCTCGTGGCAGACGACCGCCCCGATAACGTGACCCTGCTGGCGCGCTACCTGGATTACGAGGGCTACGATCACGTCAGCGCGTTTGACGGGCAGGAGGCTTTGAACAAAGTGCAGGATGAAATGCCCGATCTCGTCCTGCTGGACATCAACATGCCGAACAAGGACGGTTTCACCGTGCTGGAGGAAATCCGCGCGAACCCGGCGCTGGAGCACATTCCGGTGATCATCCTCACGGCGGCGCGTCTCGACTCTTCGGATGTGCGCGACGGTTTGAATCTCGGCGCGGACGATTACATCACCAAGCCGTTCGACCGTCACGAATTGATGGCGCGCATCCGCACCAAACTGCGCGTGAAGGAGGCGGAGGATGCCATCCGCCGGCGCAACCGCGAGTTGAGCCTGCTCCCCGAAATCGGCAAGGACTTGAGCGCCCGCTTCGACATCAAAGACATCGCCCAGGTGGTGCTGAAGCGCACCGTCGAAACGCTGGGAGCCATCGAAGGCTGCATCCTGCTTGTAGACGCGGAGGGCAACACCGTTGACCGCCATGCAATCAACGTCTCGAACGCGGAAGACGATGCCCGGCAGATCGAGCTGGATAAGAGCCTGTTCAAGCGCATCCACGAGACCCACCAGGGCTTGATCATCAAGGATACGCTCAAAGACCCCCACTGGAAAACAAGCGGCAGCGGCTCCACCCGTTCGGCGATGATTGCCCCCCTTTTCGGGCGGCGCGAACTGCTGGGCGTGCTGTTCCTCACACAAGAGCAGGAAAACTACTTCACGCTCGAACAGCTGCTGCTTTTACAGGCAATCGCCAGCCAGGCGGCGATCGCCATCGAAAACGTGCGCCTGCATGAAAACCTCACCCAGGAACAGAAACGTCTCGAACGGGTCAAGAACGAATTCATCGCCACCGCCTCGCACGACCTGAAGAATCCGATCATGTCCATCAGCGGGTACAGCGACCTGCTCTCCAAGGCGGGACCGCTCAACGCCCAGCAGCAGGAGTTTGTGGGACATATCCGATCCTCGGCGCGCAACATGCTCGAACTGGTACAGAACATGCTGCAACTGACCGAGATTGATCTGCAGCACATGGGGGAGCAGCGCGAAGCCCTCGATGCCGTGAAACTCCTGGAGGAGGTCTTCTTCGAGTTTCAAATTCCCGCCCAGGAAAAGCGCCAGACCTTTGAGATAAGCGGAACCGGAACGGCGGCGCCGATGAACGGCAACCCGCTTCACATCCGGCAGGTGTATCGCAACCTGATCGGAAACGCAATCAAGTACACCCCGGCTGGCGGGCGGATCGCAGTCTCTGCAACCCGCCTCGATCATAATCTTGAGATCGCGGTTCAAGATAACGGCTATGGAATTCCCGCCGCAGACCTGCCCTTTATTTTCGATCGTTTTTATCGGGTTCGCAGCGGGAAGACCAGCGAGATCGAAGGCAACGGGCTCGGACTGGCAATCGTCAAGTCCATCGTCGAACAGCACGGCGGGACCATTGCGGTGCAGAGCGAACCGGAGCGGGGATCGAATTTCAAAATTACGCTTCCCCTTCAGGAAGCCGATTAATCCATCATCCATATCAGAGGAGACAAAATGAAAAAGAACTTCCCAAGCAGGGTCAGTTTTCTCATCGTCATTGCGGCGTTGTTTCTCAGCGCCTGCGGCGCCGTCCAAACGCCTGCCGCGCCGGATAAAGTCACCGTGCAGTTGAGCTGGTTCCACGGGGTCGAGTATGCCGGGTTCTACACCGCCGTGGAAAAGGGCTACTACGCCGATGAAAACATCGAAGTGACCCTGACAGCCGGCGGGCCGGAGATCAATCCGCTCGATGAAGTGCAAAATGGAAATGCCCAGTTCGGTATCGGTCAGGGCGACAGCCTGATCACCGCCCGAGCCAATGGGCAAAATTTTGTGGCGGTCGCGGCGATTTTCAAGAACAACCCGCTTGCCATCACCTCTCTCAAAGAGGATAACATCCAAAAACCCGAAGACCTGCTCGGCAAAACCGTGGGCGCCTACTCCCTGGACCTCAGCAGTTACTCAGACCTGCTCTTCCTCGCTTTCATGAGCCGTACCGGTTTGGAGAAGGATGAAATGGAATACGCCCTGATCGAGGACTTCAACGGCGCCAACGAAATCAAGGCTGGCAGGATGGACGCCATGAGCGGCATGTTCGCCACCGACCAGCAGGTGATGACGAAGAACGCCGGGGATGAAATCAACCTGATGTATTACAAGGACTACGGCGTGGAGGTTTACATCAACACGATCTTCGTGACGGAGGAGTTCAAGCAGAACAACCCCGACCTGATCGCGCGCTTCATCCGCGCCACCTTCAAGGGATACCAGTACGCGCTCGAAAACCCGGAGGAAGTGGCGTCCTTCGCGCTGAAATATGACAGCGCGCTCGACCTTGCCTACCAGCAGGACGTTATGAAAGCCCAAATCCCCTTCATTGATACGGGCAGCGCCCCCATCGGTTCGATGGATGAAAACGTGTGGCAAAGCACGCAAGACATCCTTCTTGAGTTCGGTCTCCTCTCTGAGCCGGTTGATTTGTCCACCGTGTATACCAACGAGTTCATTCCGTAGGTCTATTCCCATCACACTCAATAAACCGCCAAGCCGCCGCGACGCTGCTTTTTTCCTTCATTTGTTACTTTTCCGGCGTTCTCCGCGGCCTGGCAGTGAACCAAAGGCGAAATCAATTAATGTCGGTTAATTTATCGGCGAATCATCGTCCCCGTCCATTTCGCGCATCAATCCAGTATTCACTGGAGGTTTCATGAACAAGAACCCAGCCTCACAAAATACAGTCAGGCGGTCTTCAGCCGGGGAGCGGAAGCCGCTCCAGTCCACATCCCTGCGAACCCGCCTGCTGACTGCCTTTGCGTTGTTGGCGGTTCTGCCCGTCCTCATTACCGGTACGGCTGCCGCGTTCGTCAGCGCCC
The DNA here is from genome assembly GCA_024434165.1 of Chloroflexota bacterium. GTDB lineage: Bacteria > Chloroflexota > Anaerolineae > Anaerolineales > Villigracilaceae > Villigracilis. The sequence continues at coordinate 12,223 of QMIW01000070.1, forward strand.
AGGGTTTGAGGAACGCCGTGTTCGACGAACTCGATTCTGTGGCAACTTTAAAGGAAGCCGCAATCAGGGACTGGCTGGAGGTCTTGCAAACCAGTCTGAACCTGGTTTACGAAAACCACCAGATCGAGCAGGGTGTGTATGCGCTGCTTCAGAACGACCAGGAATTGATGCTGGATCAAGACCACCTGCGCCGCGAACTGAGCCGGTTCGACGAAATGACCGGTTACTTCGTGGAATTGTTCGTCATGAACACAGACGGGGAAATCGTCCTTTCCACGGATCCCTCCCAGGAGGGAAAGATTCAGATCAACCAGGCTTTCTTCCAGAACGGCTTGACGGGTGATTTCATTTCCCCGCCCGCATACGAAGTTTCGCTCGATAGTTACTCGATTGTCCTTTCAGAGCCCATTCAGACCAGCGCCGGCAAAACCATCGGCGTGCTGGGGGCGCGCGTTAACCTTTCCACGCTCAGCGAAATCATGGAGGCGCAAACCGGGTTGGGAGAGGCGGGAGAGACATACCTCGTAAGTTCCAATTTCGCCGCGCTGACAAACCTCAAACATATCGAGTTCAACCTCGGCGAAACGTACATCCGCACCCGCGGCGTGACCAACGCGATGATGTGGAAGACGTCCGGCACAGACATCTACACTGATTACGCGGGGAACCCCACCTTCGGCGCGTACCGGTGGATTCCCGAACTTCAGGTCGTCTTGATCGCCGAGCACGACCAGCGAACCGCACTGCAAGCCGCCAACCGGGTGTTTCAAATCGCCGCCGGGTTGATGGCTGTCACCGCCCTGCTTGCCGTCATCATCGCCTTCATCGTCACCAGAGCCATCACCACCCCAATCGCAAACCTCGCCAACGTGGCGGATAGCATCGCTCAGGGCAACCTCGACCTGAGAGCCGAAGTGACCCAGCGCGATGAAATCGGGCTGCTTGCCAGTTCGTTCAATACCATGACCGCGCGCCTGCGGGAGTTGATCTCCACCCTCGAACAACGCGTGAGAGACCGCACGAGGGCGCTAGCCACCTCCACGGAAGTCAGCCGCCGCCTCTCCACCATTTTGGACCGGCGCCAGCTCGTCAGCGAAGTCGTGAACGAAATCCGAAACGCCTTCGGGTATTATCATGCTCAAATCTATCTTTACAACGAGGAAACCAGGGAATTGATCATGGCGGGCGGCACGGGCAGGGCAGGCGCCGAGATGATCGCAAAGGGACACAAACTCCTCTGGGGTCAGGGTCTCGTGGGGCGCGCCGCAGAAACCAGAAAACCCGTTCTCGTGCCGGATACAACCAAAGATGCGAACTGGCTTTCCAACCCCCTCCTGCCGGATACCCTGGCAGAAATGGCCGTCCCCATCGTCACCGGCGATACTTTGCTGGGCGTGCTCGACATTCAACATAACATCCCCAACGGGCTGAACGCCGACGACCTCGAGGCAGTGCGCTCGATCGCCAACCAGATCGCCGTCGCCCTGCAAAACATCGCCTCCACCGAGCACGTGGCAAAACGCGCGAACCAACTCGAAACCGTGGCGACAGTCTCCACCGCTTCTTCCGCCGTCTTGAACCCGGATAAACTCCTGCAAACCGTGGTGGACCTGACCAAAGAACGCTTCAACCTGTACCACGCCCACATCTACCTTGCGAACGAATCGTGGGATACCCTGCTCCTCGCGGCAGGCGCCGGGGAGGTGGGACGGCAAATGACCAGCACGGGGCACGCCATCCAGATGGACGCCCAGCGTTCGCTCGTGGCGCGCGCCTACCGCGAGCGGAATGCCGTCATCGTGAACGACGTCCACGACGATGAAGGCTTCCTGCCCAACCCGCTCCTGCCCCACACCCACGCGGAAATGGCAGCCCCCATGATCGCGGGCGGCAAAGTCCTGGGGGTGTTCGATGTCCAATCGGAGCAGGCAGGCTACTTCAAGGAAGAGGACGCGCTCATTTTCAACACGCTTGCAGCGCAGGTGGCGGTTGCGCTCCAAAACGCGCGGCTTTACCAGGAACAAGCCGCCACACTGACCCAGCTGCGCGAACTCGACCGCCTCAAGTCCTCCTTCCTCGCCAACATGTCGCACGAACTCCGCACCCCGCTCAACTCCATCCTCGGCTTCACCGATGTCATGCTCGAAGGGCTGGACGGCGCGCTCACGCCCTACATGCAAAACGACCTTACCTTGATTCGGAAGAACGGCCAGCATCTCCTGCACCTCATCAACGACGTGCTGGATATGGCGAAGATCGAGTCCGGTACGCTCAGCCTCAACATCGAAAAATTCAACCTGCAGGAAGTCGTCGAGGAAGCCGTCAGCATTGCCCAGCCGCTTGCCGGTGAAAAAGCCCTTGAGATTGTCATCGAAGCGGAATCGGGCCACGAGGTCGAGGTCAACGCAGACCGCATCCGCCTGCGGCAGGTGTTGATCAACATCGTTAACAACGCCGTGAAATTCACCGAAAAAGGCAGGATTTCCGTCCGCGCGGTGCGCGAAGCGAACAACGTGCTCATCACCGTCAAAGATACCGGCATCGGCATCCCGCCCTCACATCTCGAAAGCATCTTCCAGGAATTCACCCAGGTGGATTCCTCCACCACCCGCAGAGCGGGCGGCACAGGCTTGGGCTTGCCCATCAGCCGCCGCCTCATTCAGATGCACGGCGGTCGTTTGTGGGCGGAAAGCGCCGGCGTGAACGGCGAAGGCTCGACCTTCTACATCTTCCTGCCCATCGAAGCCAGGGTTGTCGAACCCGAAATGATCAAGTAGCACCGAGCATGGCGGCCCCCTCCTTTTTACAGTGCGCCGTTTGCGGCAACCGGCAGGGTTACGTTCCATTCGAGCCTGCCGTGTGCGCGCAATGCCAGTCGCATTGGCTCGAAGCCAATTACGATTACGAATCCTTCAAACGCGAGGTCCTGCGCGGGATTCCCAACCGCCCGATGAACATGTGGCGGTATCAGGATGTCCTGCCATTGGAGAACCCCTCCGCTCTGGATTTATACCCCGCAGGAGGAACGCCCCTCTGGCTCTCGCACCGCTTCGCTGCGGACCTCGGGCATGATTCTGTTTACATCAAGGATGAACGCTACAGCCCGACCTCTTCCTTCAAGGACAGGCAGGCGGCAGTGGCGGTCGCCGCAATGAACGAAAACGGCGTGCGCGAAGCGGTGATCGCCTCCACCGGCAACGCGGCAGTGGCGTATGCCGCCGCCTGCGCGCGGGCGGGAATCAAACTCTGGGTGTTCATGACCAGCCTCGTGCCGCAGGAAAAACTGCGCGAGGCGGCGCTCTTCGGCGCCGAGGTGATTCGCGTCAGCGGCAACTACGATCAGACCAAGCAAATCGCCGCGCAGTTCGCCCAGCGCAAGAACCTGCTCCTCGACCGCGGCGCAAGTTCCATCCCTGCGCGCGAATCCATGAAGACCATCGCCTATGAGATCGTGGAAGGTCTGGGCTGGCGCGCGCCCGATTGGTACATTCAAGCCGTCAGCGGCGGGCTGGGTCCGCTGGGTGTGTATCACGGTTTCAAGGAAATGTACCAAATGGGCTTGATCAACAAAATCCCGAAACTGGCTGTGATACAAGCGGAGGGATGCGCCCCGATGGTCAAAGCCTTCAAGGAGGGCAGGGACACCGCCGAACCCGTCGTCCCCGATACGCGCATCATCATCCTCTCCACCGGCGACCCCGGCAAAGCCTACACCTATCTGTGGACTCTGACCCGGCAGTTCGGCGGCGTCATGGAATCCGTGACGGATCTGGAAGCCTACACCGCCATGAAAGCGCTCGCCAAAAGCGAAGGCATGGCGGTCGAACCGGCAACCGCCGTCGCCTTCGCCGGATTCGAGAAGTTATCCAAAAACGGCATCATCGGCAGGGAGGAACTGGTCGTCGTCAACTGCACGGGGCATACCTTCCCGGTCGAAAAACATGTGCTCGGCGACCAGTGGGCGGTGGATGTGCACCTCAGCAAGGACCAGTCGCCTGCGCCGCGCGAGGGTTTGCAAGCCGCTCTCGAACACCTCGATGAAACGACCACCACCGTGTTACTGATTGACGACAACGACGACGATGCGCTCCTCATCCGCCGCCTGCTCGAAGGCAGGAAGAGCTACCGCATCTACCATGCCAAGGACGGCTGGGAGGGTCTCACCATTGCGCGGCAGAAACTGCCCGACCTCATCGTCAGCGACCTGACCATGCCCGGCATTGACGGTTTCGGACTCGTCGAGGAGTTAAAATTGGACCCGCGCACCCGGCACATCCCGGTGGTGGTCGTCAGCGCAAAGGACATCACCGCCGAGGAGAGGAAACGTCTCAACGGTCATATCGAAGCGGTGTATCAAAAAGGCTCGATGCCCGCGCGCAAGTTCGTAGACCAGGTCATCCACGTCATCGAAGACAGGCTGGACGAAAGGAACAAAACCTAAGGAGAACTCATGGGACACACTATCTTATACATTGAAGACAATCCCGATAACATGATGCTCGTGAAGCGCGCCCTTGAGTCGCGCGGGTACACCCTGCTGGGAGCCGTCACCGGTTTGTTGGGTGTGGCAGCCGCCGAGGAGCAGGACGTGGATTTGATCCTGCTGGACATCAACCTGCCCGATATTGACGGCTATGAAGTCGCCCGCAGACTGCGCGCCAGCGAAAAGACCTCGCTGGCGTATGTGCCCATCATCGCCATCACCGCCAATGCGCTGAAAGGCGATGCCGAGAAGGCGCTAGCCGCCGGCTGCGACGTGTACATGTCCAAGCCGATCAACATCCGTGAATTATGGGCGCGCGTGGAAGCCTTTGTGCCTGCGCCTGAGCAGAATAAATGAGCAGCCGCTATTCCTTCCTCGAAGGATTGAACTGTTCCGGGTGCGGAAAAAAATATGCGGCAAACCAGGTGCATACGTTTTGCACGGAGTGTCAATCCACCCTGCTGGTGGAGTATGACCTCGATGCCGCCCGCCGGCAAACAGATCGGGATGAAGTAAGTCGCCGTCACAAGGGTATGTGGCGCTGGCATGAGGTCCTGCCGGTTCTCGACGAAAGGAATCAGGTCACACTGGGAGAGGGCGATACCGCGCTTCTTCCGATGTCCAGCCTGGGCAGCGCGCTCGGTCTGCGCCGCCTCTACGTCAAGGAGGAGAGCAGCAACCCCACCGGTTCGTTCAAGGCGCGGGGGCTCTCGGCGGCGATCTCCAAGGCAAAGGAACTGGGCATCAAAAAGGTCATCATCCCCACCGCTGGGAACGCGGGCGGTGCGATGGCTTCCTATGCGGCGCGCGCCGGAATGCAAGCCCTGATCTACATGCCGAAGGATACGCCCCGGGCGAACATCGAGGAAAGCCGCATCGTCGGCGCGGAAGTCGTGCTGATTGACGGTTTGATCAGCGATGCGGCAGGCATGGCGGGCATCAAGGCGCGCGAAGAAGGCTGGTTCGACGTCTCGACCTTCAAGGAGCCCTACCGCGCCGAAGGCAAAAAGATCATGGGATACGAACTGGCGGAACAATTCGATTGGGAACTTCCCGACGTCATCGTCTATCCCACCGGCGGCGGGACGGGGCTGGTCGGCATGTGGAAAGCCTTTCAGGAGATGGAAGCGCTCGGCTGGCTAAAGAACAGGAAACGTCCGCGCATGGTCTCGGTGCAGGCGGCGGGATGCGCCCCCATCCCGCGCGCGTTCCAGAAGAAAGCCGCCTTCTGCGATTTCTGGACGAACGCCGCCACCATCGCCTCCGGTTTGCGCGTGCCCAAGAGTTTCGCCGATCATTTGATTCTGAAATGTCTTTACGAGAGCAGCGGTACCGCCATTGCAGTGGACGACGAAGCGATCATGAAAGCGCAAAAGGAACTTGCGGTGGCGGAGGGTATTTTCGCCGCTCCCGAAGGCGCCGCCGCCTACGCCGCCCTAAAGGACCTCGCCGCCCAAAAATGGATCCAAGCCGATGAAAGAGTGGTGCTGTTCAACACGGGGTCGGGGTTGAAGTATCTGGACAGGACTTGATAAAAGAGAACCTCCCGCTTGGCTGGCGGGAGGTTTGGTTTTATAACTTCACGACCACAGACGGGTCGTCCTGGTATTTCAATAATCGCAAGCCTTCCAGCCGCAGGGCTTCGGGGAACAATGCCTTGTAAATCCTGCAATTCGGCGATTTTACGTCATAGCGTCCGGTCGCACGGTATGTCGCCAGCGGACATCCGCCCGCGCACCAGTGCTTCCATTCGCAGGTTTTGCAGCCTTCCTTCTCTTCGACTGAGATATTCTGAATCCCAATCTGATCGGCGCGAATGAATGCCAGCGGGTCCGCCGCGTGAGCGTCTGTCACCGGTTTGCGGATGTGCATCTGGCACTTGGCAACCTGTCCGTTTTGATCGAAGACGAGATAGTTCTGTCCCACCCCGCAGGTGTGCGTGTGTGAAGCGGATAGATTTGCGCGGTCCACAATCCCGCCGAGGAAGGGGCGGCGCGGCAGGTTGTTTTCGATCACCTTGAACGCAGCCAGCATGCCGTTGATGATCTTTTCCTCGTCCAGCCGCATATCCTCGTGAGACGCCGAAAGTTCGTTCTCACGGTAGAAGTTCAGGCTGAACGGCAGGGCACGCTCCAGAATCCATGCCATCACCTCAGGCAAGCCTTCCGCCGTGCGGCTGCTGATCGTGACGGAAATGTTCGGCACAAGTCCGTTTGCCAGAGCTAGGTCAACCGCTTCCGCCACATCGGCAAAGGAGCCGCGCCCGCCAGCATAGGGGCGATGACTGTCGTGGTATTGTTCCAACCCATCCAGGGAAATCATCAGGCGCAAGCCCAGGGACTTCAAGGACTCAACCATTTCAGAGGTCAGAAGCGTGCCATTGCTCAGAACCACGCCTTCGAGGTCAATCCCATGTTTTTCGGCAATCTGCCGGGCATACGTATGTAACTCCTCAATAAGCGGAAAACGCAGGAGCGGCTCCCCGCCCGCATATTTGAGTTTGACCTGCTTGAAGCCATTTTTTACCGCTGAACGGAATGTTGCATCAACCGCCGCACGCCCCGTGTCGGAAGACATGTCCTCGCGCACGTGTGGAAGGTAGCAGTAGGAGCAGCGCAGGTTACAGCGGTCCGTGAGGTGGAGCCAGGCGCTCATAACCTGAGGAACGGGAGGAAGGCAGAGTTCTGCGCTTTCATCCTTCAAGGTCAGCAAACCCAAGTTCATCATACCGGAGATGATTTCGAGATTTTCGTCAGGGTTTACTACTCTTGGAAGCCGGAACGACTCCAACAGATCCCTGCCGGGGGTGTTTACCACCGTAACACCGTTCCCAGTCAATGGGTTGAAGGCGAGCACATGCTCCCGGTCAATATCCTTGTATTGAAGGCTGGATACGCCGATAAAGAGCCCCGGCGATGGGGGATGGCTCAATGAGCGATTAACATCGCCGGCGCAGGCGCAGTCGCATTGTTCGCCTTTGGAATCCGACAGGGCATTATTTGACATTAATAGTTTGACACGAGGAATGCTCATCGTCGTCTCCCTGCTCACTTTTTGATCAATAGTTTGTTACACCATTTCACCAGGTCGGGGAGCAGATCATCTGCCAGGGTCTTGCCTTCCCGTCCGGGCATATCCGTCTTTTCCCACACTTGA
>QMIW01000071.1 GCA_024434165.1 Chloroflexota bacterium
CCAACGCTGGTCCTGGCGGGCGGAGTCGACCCGATCACGCCGCCGGTATGGGCGCTGGAGGCGGCGGTCGGGCTGAGCGCCGCGCAGGTTGTGATTATCCCCGGCGCGGGGCACAGCGTGATCGACTCCGGCGAGTGCGCGCAGAGCTTGGGCATCGCGTTCCTCAACAATCCGACGGCGGCGCTGGACACGTCGTGCGCCAGCAACTTCACCGTGCCGTGGGTGGTGCGGTAAGGCGGTGACTGTGTCCTGCCGGTTTGCAACGTGCTAGTTGTTGGCGTTCTGACACCCTACCGTGGCCTAGCGTGTTGACTCCAGCGTCCGGACAGCAGCCACCTTAGCCCCATAGTCCCGATTCGATTGACTCAATACGCAATTGGCATTACGCTGCAATCAAAGTCAGCTAAGAGGCTGTACGAATGCGAGCCATTGCTGCTATTTTAGTCGTTATACTGTTTGTAATACTGCGGGGGTAACGCCTGAGTCCGGCATCGCCCAACCCTACGCCACGGACACACCTCTCGCCCCCAGCGGATTTCGCGGGATCGCCCCGCCGTTGACTCCGCAGCCCGGCGTCTCACGCGACGAGCCGACTCCTAATCCCACGTCCACGCCCACATCAATGCCTTCTGGCGCCTCCCCCACCGGACTCGACATACGCAGCGAGTCGGTTCATGTCATCGCTTCCGGGGATGTCGCTGGACTACAGAGTGCCATCACCGAGTCGAACCAGAATCCGACAACTCTCTACAAGATCTATCTTGAGGCCGGAGATTATCCACTCGCGCAAACCCTCGTCATCTTCGGCACGGTCGAGATCTACGGTGCGCACGCCGACACGACCATCCTGCGGCAAATTGGGACGCCCGGCTCACAGTCCGGCAGCATGAACACGATGATCAAGGTGCCGGGCATCTCGCTAAAATTGGATCACCTAACGCTGAGAGATGGAGCGACAAATGATCCCACTGCGAACAACGACAAGGGCGGCGCAATCCACGTCGAATCATCTAGCGCGACGCTAACCGTCACCAATGCGCGGTTCATGGACAACACCGCGTCCGATCCGGACAACGGGTATGGTGGAGCCATCTACTCCAATGGAGTTATGACGCTTGAAAAGATCTACTTCGTCGGGAACTCGGCGAGCCGTGGCGGAGCGCTCGCATCCAATGCCAGCCCCTTCATCGCGGGCCATGCGGCAGTGATCAAAACCGTGGATTTTAAGAACAACCATGTGACCACAAGCAATGGCGGCGCAGTGCATGTCGCGTCCGGAACGATCAAAGTGCGTAACAGCAACTTCCGCAACAATTCCGCCGTCACCAGCGATGCGATCCGTCACCACATCGCTAGCTATACCCTATCGACAGGAAGCGCCGCGGCAAACGCCAAAAAGAACCACTGGAATAATCCGACGGTCGCGTCAGATGCGAACCTGAATGGCGTCAACACGCTGAAGCAGCTTGCGTCTAAGGTCGAGTTCGCGTTTGGGCTATGCCACCGACTGCGTCCCTTCCGCGACCATCGCCAACACGTCCGCTTGAACTCGTCTGTGTACTGCTTGCAGCGTCCCATTGTCTCTCTCCTTACACTCAGTCTATCGGACATATTCTCCGTCCGCTAAACCGGGGTAAGGTCAACTCCCCCAACCAACCAGCCCCTTCCAGTGGGCTTTGAGCGTGTTAGCCTCGGGTTTCAACCCGGGGCGACTTGACGGGGCGACCTGACTGATCGCACGGCACCCACCGCGCACGCCCGCACACCACCCCACCGCTCACGGCGGGTCGAGGGGAAGCACCTCCAGCTTGACACTCTTGTCGGCGAACATGTGGAACACGAAGAAGCGTTTGTCCGGGTGCAGACGCTTGCACTCGTTCATCGCCTCGATGATGAGCTGCAAGTTCTTCGGGTCGTCGTCGCTCATGCCGAACTGGTGCGGCAGGCTCGGGCCATGCGTCCCCAGCCCGACCTCCACCGACCGGATGATCGCCAGCTTCTTCAGCGCCGGGACGGTGTAGTGCAAGTTTTCGTCGCCCAATTCGAGCCGCGCCGGGATGTGGCTCACCGGATAGATCGTCAGATAATTCGGCTCGGCGGTGATGAACCCGGCTTCTTTCAGCACGCGAATCCCCGCCCGAATCACGTTGGGGTGATGGCCGCGCGCGGTGATGATCGACAGCGGCCGGCCTTTGGCGCAGGCATGTGCGAAGAACTCCCACGACGGCGCCTGCCACTCGTCTGGCCGCTTGGTCTCGATCACATGCCGGATATCCGCGACGAAGTGCTGCTGGTCGGGCGATTCGAGCTGTTCGTCCGGGATGTCGCGGAAGTGCTGATACGATCCCTCGAAGACGGCGTAGTCCTGCCATTCGCCCGGCACGCCCAACCGTGAGGCGATCTGGGCGTATTGGCCGGTACTCACGCGCTCGATCACACCGCTCATCGTGTTTTGAATCAGGATCGGCGTGTCGAGATACATAACGTTGTCGTCAAAGTCGAAAAAGTAGAAGCTCTGCGCCTGTCCATCCGCCATAATTATTCGCCTTGTGCCGCCGTGCGTTCCGTATAGCATACCGCGCCGGCACGATCCTGTGTCCAAACACTGACCCCTGACCGCGTGCATAGGGTGTGCTACAATGCGCTTATCCGTTTTTCGACCCGTGGGCCTAGATGTCCGGCCTGCGTGGTGACAGTCGCAAGGACAGGCAGACGCGAAATGAGCATCACCAAGGAACAAAAGCAGACGATCATCGCCGATTTCGCCACCAAAGAAGGCGACACCGGCTCGCCGCAGGTGCAAATCGCCCTGCTCAGCACGCGTATCGCGCAGTTGACCGAGCACCTCAAGGTTCACAAGCACGACAATCACTCGCGCCGGGGCCTGCTTAAACTGGTCGGCGAGCGCCGCAGCCACCTGAACTATCTGGCCCGCAAGAATCCTGAAGCCTACCGCGAAATTCTTGGGAAGCTGGGGCTGCGCAAGTAAGTGTTTGAAGCAGGGTCTGAGACGTCAACCCGAACGATCGCGAAGGCGATCAGACCCTATTCTGTTTTGGTCATGGAGTGCCCGGTATCGCAGGCATTGGAGAATGCCGCTAACGCGGTGCGTTAGCCGTATCCTCCAATCCCTGACTGCCGGGCCTCTTGCTATCCCAAGGGGGAAAATCGAGACATGGTAGATCTACAGGTCAAGACCGCCAAGCGCTTCACCGCGCTCATCGGCGGCGAGGAAATCGTGTTGGAGACCGGCAAGCTGGCCGAACAGGCCGGCGGCGCGGTCACCATTCAACTCGGCGACACGCTCATTTTTGCGTCCGCCACGATGTCTAAGAGTGTGCGCGAGGGGATCGACTTCTTCCCGCTCAGCGTGGAATACGAGGAAAGGCTGTACGCGGGCGGGAAGATTCCCGGCTCGTTCTTCCGCCGCGAGGGCAGGGCATCCACCGAAGCCATCCTGACCGCGCGCCTCACCGACCGCCCCCTGCGCCCGCTCTTCCAGGATGGTATGCGCAACGAAGTGCAGATCATCATGTATTCGTTCTCGTCCGACGGCGTCAACCCGTTGGATATTCTCGCCATCAACGCCGCCTCCGCCGCGCTGATGATCTCGGATATCCCCTGGGGCGGACCTGTAGGCGCCGTGCGCGTGGGACGAGTGAACGGCGAGTTCGTCATCAACCCGACGTTTGCGGAAATGGACGCTTCAGACCTGGACCTGAGAATTGCCGGCACGAAGGAAGCGATTCTCATGGTGGAGTGCGGCGCGAACGAAATCCCCGAAGACGTGATGGTGCAGGCGCTGGAACTGGGTCACAAATCCATCCAGCCGTTGATCGAACTGCAGCTGCAAATGGCGGCGGAGATCGGCAAGCCCAAGCGTGAGATCAAGCTCCACCTGCCCAGCGAGGAAGTGAAGAAGAAGGTCTTCGAGCGCGTCAGCGGACCGATGAACGAACTGCTCGACAAGCCGCTTTCCAAAGTGGAGTTTTACAGCGGCATGACCGCCATCAAGGAAGCCGCCGAAGCCGAATTCTGCACCGTGCCGGACCCCCAAAATTTGGGGGCAAGCGGGGGCAACCCCGCCGCCTCCATGCCTGTCAATGAATTCCGCGAGGCGTTCGAACTGGCGGAACAGGCGGTCGTCCGCGAGCGGATATTGAGCATGGGCAAACGTCCCGACGGGCGCACGCCCACCGAAATCCGCCCGATCTGGTGCGATGTGGGCGTTTCGCCCCGCGCGCACGGCAGCGGGCTGTTCACGCGCGGCGAGACGCAAATCCTCTCCTTTGCCACGCTCGGTACACTGGGCGAGGCGCAGGAACTGGACAACCTCTCCCCAATGGATACAAAACGCTACATGCACCACTACAACTTTCCGCCCTTCTCCACCGGCGAGGTAAAACCTCTGCGCGGGCAGAGCAGGCGCGAGGTCGGACATGGCGCGCTGGCAGAGCGCGCGCTGGAGCCGGTCATCCCAAGCGAGGAATCCTTCCCATACACGATTCGCGTTGTGTCTGAGGCGTTGTCCTCCAACGGCTCGACCTCGATGGGCTCGGTGTGCGGCTCAACCCTGGCGCTGATGGACGCGGGCGTGCCGATCAAGGCGCCGGTCTCCGGCGTGGCGATGGGCTTGATCACCGATGAAACGGGAAGATACAAAATCCTGACTGACATTCAAGGCACCGAGGATCACCTCGGCGACATGGATTTCAAGGTGGCTGGCACCGCACAGGGAATCACCGCCCTGCAAATGGACATCAAGATCAGCGGACTGAGCGCGCAAATGATGAAGGAAGCGCTCGAACAGGCGCGGGTGGCGAGAATGTCCATCATGGAGAAAATGCTCGCAGTCCTGCCCGAACCGCGCAAGGAATTGAAACCGCACGCGCCGCGCATCATCACCGTGAAGATTCCGGTGGATAAGATCGGCGCGCTGATCGGACCCGGCGGCAAGAACATCCGCGCGCTGCAGGAGGAGACCGGCACGAAAATTGACATCGAAGAAGACGGTACGGTCTATATCGCCTCCACCGACGGAGAGAACGCCAAAATCGTCAAGGAGCGCCTCGAACTGATGAGCGAAACGGCTGTGCCGGGAAACATCTACACCGGCAAGGTGGTGCGCGTGGAGCCGTTCGGCGCGTTTGTAAACATCCTGCCCGGCGTGGACGGTCTGGTGCACGTCTCGCAGCTGGACAGTGAGCGCGTCGAAAAAGTGGAGGATATTTGCGTGATCGGCGACGAACTGACTGTGATGGTCACAGACGTTGACCCGCAGGGCAAGATTCGTCTCTCGCGCCAGGCGGTGCTCGAAGGCTGGACGCTCGAAGAAGCCCGCGAAAAGGACAAGGGCGGCGGGGGCGGGCGCGGCGGTTCGCGCGGGGGCGGCGGGCGCGGAGGGGATCGCCGCGGCGGACGAGATCGAAGATAGCAACGCAAACCTCCGGGTTCACGAAGGACTCGGAGGTTTTTTATTCCGACACTTTATCTCCAATTCGGGGTTTCATCACACAACGGGGAACAGCAGGTCATCCCCAATCCCCCAAGAACAGGAGACCAACCATGCAAGAGAGCATAATTTCCAATGTGATCCTTCCCCTCGCCATTGCCGTCATCATGGTCACGCTGGGCATGACGTTGACGGTCGCCGATTTTCGGCGCATTGTCGTCCAGCCAAAGCCGGTGTTCATCGGCTTGTTCTGTCAGATGATCCTGCTGCCGGCGCTGGGGTTTGCCGTGGCGGGACTCTTCGCCCTGCCAGCCATGTATGCCATCAGCCTGGTCTTGCTGGCGGTCTCGCCAGACGGCGCGACTTCGAATCTCATCATCCACGCCGGGGACGGCGACCGCGCATTGGGCATTACATTGACCGCCATCACCAACATGCTCGCGTTCCTGACCATTCCGTTCGGGTTGAGCATTGCCTATTCAATGTACGGAACCGGCGCATTGGATATTGACTTCCCCGTTGTGGATACGATGATACAGGTGGCGGTCATTACGCTCATCCCCACCCTGGTCGGCATGGGCATCCGCCAATGGAAGCCGCAGTTCGCGGAAAACAGCAAACGCTGGTCGAAGGCTTTCGCCACCGTTTTCCTCTTCCTCGTCATCCTCGCGCTCATCATCCAAAACTGGGACGTGATCGTCCGCGACGGTCCGCGCTTTGCCCCGGCCTTCATTTTGCTGAATATCCTGTCCCTGGTCGTGGGGTATTTCACCCCCAAACTGCTGGGCATCAACTTCGTCCAATCCATGACGATCGCCATCGAGACGGGCTTGCAAAATTCCACCGTCTCCATTACGGTCGCCATCACCCTGCTGAACAACAACGAGATGGCGGTCATTCCCGGCTTGTACGCCATCTGGATGTACGTGACCGGGTTTGCGCTCGCCTTCTGGATGGCGAGGCGTTCGCCCGCACAAGCAGTAGAGCGCGCTGCGGCATAACCGCGCCCCACAATGGAGGACGATGGCGGAACTGCGCCATCGTCCTCCATTTCCGTTAACTCCTCCCCGCCGCTCCCGGCGAATAAACCTCTTGCATAAGCATTTGTAGGGCGGGTTTTCAACCCGCCAAATCCCCAAGTCCAAGTTTCTGTCAGGCTGCAAGCCTGACCTACAGTTGATTTTTGCAAGAGGTCTAATGGAGGACTGGTTATCAATTTTGAAGACTCATGCCGCAGGGGTGAGTTGTATAATGAATTCGGATTATTCCTATCCTATTCCGAGGAGTAGAGGCATGAGGAAGTTTTTATTGTTTCAGTTTTCATTCTCCCTGGCGCTGATCGCCCTGATTGGACTGACCCAGCCCGCCCAGGCGTCTTCCGAGGCGCAGGCGGATGACCTGGCGGAACGCGGGAAGTATATCGCCACCATCGCGGGGTGCGCGTCCTGTCACACCCCGGACAAAGCCGAATTCCAAAACCCGCAGGCGATGAATTTCGAACAGATCCAAACCATCGCCTTCGACGCCCACCTCGCGTTGGACAACGACCGCCTGCTGGCGGGCGGGCGCGCCTTCGACCTGGGTCCCGCCGGGATGGTCTTTTCCCGCAACATCACTCCCGATGAAGAAACCGGCATCGGCGCGTGGACCGACGAGCAGATCAAACTCGCCATCAAGACCGGCGTTTCCGCCGATGGCAGCCTGCTCTTCCCCGTCATGCCCTATCACGTTTACAACGGAATGGCGGACGCCGACCTCGATGCGGTCGTGGCGTACCTGCGCTCTGTTCCCGCCGTGCGTAATGAAGTGCCGCAGCGAACGGTCAGCGTGGAGGGGCTTGCTGCGCTCCCCTACCAGGAAGGAATCTCCGCGCCAGGAGCAGACAACCCGTCGGCGCGAGGCGCGTATCTCGTCAACCACGTGATGGGCTGCACCGATTGCCACACTCCCATAGACCCGAACACCGGCGCGCCGCAGATGGATAAATATCTCGCAGGGCGCCAGCCGTACGAAGGTCCCTGGGGCATCGTGTACGGCGGCAACATCACCCCCGACAAGGAAACCGGTATCGGTGAATGGAACGACGCCGAGATCAAGCAGGCTTTGCTCTCCGGCACCGCGCGGGACGGACGCCGCCTGATCCTGATGCCCTGGTACGCCTATGCCGCGCTCACGACCGAGGATGCCGATGCGGTGGTGCATTTCCTGAAGAATGATCTCGCGCCGGTGAGCAATGCGATTCCCGCTGCCTCGCTCAACGAAGGCTTCATGGTGACCGCTCCGCCTCAGACTCCGAGTGAGGCTGGTTCGCTCGACCTGAACTCTCCCTACGCCCTGGCGGCGGCTGGCGTGCTGGTCATCGCGCTGGTGACCCTGGGCATGTTCCTGCTCCGTCGCGGCGCGAAAAACGGATAACCCCCATGCAGGCAGTTCGAAAATTGTTCAAAGAAAAATACCTGAACATCCAGGCAAAACTGGTTTTCCCGCTGGCGCTGACCATTCTGCTGCTGGTCGTCGTCCTTTCGCCGATGACCAACCAGATCATCAGCAGCCAGATCGAGGACGAGGCGGACCGCCGTCTCGGTGAGATTGCCGACTCCGTCGGCGCGCTGATCGAAAATTCCGAAGTGCTGGCGCGCAACAACGCCGCCCTGCTCTCCAAACAAGCAGAGGTAAACGCTGTCTTTGCGGGCGAAGGCGAAGCGGAAAACCTGCTCCAACTCAAAGAGGAACTGGGTTTGCAGGAACTCTCGCTGTATTCGGCGGATTTCCAGCCCGGCGACCAGGCGCTCTTCTACGGCGGACCGAACGTCACCCGCAGGCTGCAAGTGAGCGAAGACGCCGTGCGCATCCGCGAGGAACTGATTCGCATGGCATTGCAGGAACAAAAGGCGGTCAGCGACGTCGCCATTGCTCCGCAGGGTTCGCAGATCATCGGGGTTGCGCCGGTGTACCTCGCCTCCACCAGCAAGCCCGCCGGGGTGGTGCTAGCCGCTTTTTACATGGACGAGGCGTACATCCAAAACATCAGCCAAATCATTGGCACGGATACCGCCATCGTCAAGGACAACGCAGTCATCATCTCCACCATTGACGGCGCCACGGGTTACGAAACGCTGATCAACGAAGGCTGGCTTCACAGCGCGGAACTGCCCGCCGTCAATGTGCGTTACACGGACGGCGCGGAGTACCGCATGCTGGGGCATCCGCTCGTCATTTCGGGCAGCCAGCAGGGATCGGTGATCGTCGCCCAGCCCATTGACCAGTTGTCGGAACTCAACCAAAGCATCCGCGCGATCCTTTTCACGGTGACGGGCGTCTTCGCGCTGACGGCGCTGTGGTTCTGGGTCGCCGCCTTCCTGACCTTCACCCGCCCGCTGGTGCAGTTGACCAACGCCACATCCAGCATCAGTGAGGGCAACTTCACGCAGCAGATCAAAATCTCCTACCTGCTGTTCAAGGACGAGATCACCGTGTTGAGCGAGAACTTCAACACCATGACCCAGCACCTGAACGAACTGTACACCCAGCTCGAAGAGAGGGTCAGGCAGCGGACGCGGGAACTGGCGGAGGCGCGGGATGAGGCGGTGGCGGCGAACAAATCCAAATCGGAGTTTGTCTCGGTCGTCTCCCACGAGTTGAAACTGCCGATGACCTCCATCAAAGGATACAGCGACCTGATGCTATCGGGGGCGACAGGTCCACTGAATGAAAACCAGTCCAGTTTCCTGACCACCATCCGCAACAACGTCAACCGCATGGCGACGCTGGTTTCGGACCTGGCGGATATTTCGCGCATCGAAAGCGGGAATTTGCGCCTCGAGCCGCGCGCGGTGCCTGTGCGCGATGTGATTGACGAAGTGGTGACGCTGACGAAGACTCAGATCGAACGCAAGCGGCAGTCCATCGAAGTGGAGATTCCCTCCGAACTGCCGCATTCATGGTGCGACCGCAACCGCCTCGCGCAGGTCATGACCAACCTGATCAGCAATGCCAACAAGTACACGCCCGAAGGCGGACGGATCGCCGTGCAAGCCGTGCAACAGGACGGAATGGTGCAGATCAAGGTCGAGGACAACGGTTTTGGCATGATGCCGGAAGACCAGGAAAAACTGTTCAGCAAGTTCTTCCGCTCCGCCGACGAGAAGGTGCGCGAGGCGCCCGGAACGGGCTTGGGGTTGAGCATCACGAAAAATCTGATCGAATTGCAGGGCGGGAAAATCTGGTTCAACAGTGAATATGGAAAAGGGACGGCGTTTTATTTCACGGTGCCGGTGCATGGGGGATGAAAAGGGAAGTGTAAAGTAGAAAGCGGGGGCGGTGGTGTCAAGTGAGCAGCTCGTTCTCTCCCTGACCACCCGCCCTGATAAAACTCATCCGCGCCGCCTTGATATAATTAACTCAAGTTGCCGCCTTCCAATAGATTTTCCAGGTTCCCCGCCCAAAGCCCTCACCCATCGGAAGAGGGGGAAGTCATCCCAGAATATATAACCTTGTTTGGGGTGAGGGAAGCCGCTTGAAACCAAGGCAGCAACTCGGGTGAATTATTGATGTCTCTGCGCCCGCCTCGGGCGTCGTGCAGTTTATCGGTTTGCAAAGGAGGCTTTTATGACTTCGCAATTCTCCAATCCAGCCGAATTGTACGAAAAGTTCTATGGACCCGCCATTTTCCAGCCGCTGGCGGAGATCCTCGTCGAATTTGCCGCGCCCAAACCGGGCGAGCGCGTGCTGGACCTGGCGTGCGGGACCGGGTTGGTTGCCCGCCGCGCCGCTCCTTTGATTGGCGCGGGAGGGAAATTGCTCGCAGTGGATATCAACCCTGCCATGCTGGAAGTCGCCCGCAGACAACCCGCAGCCTCAGGAGCAGCCATCGAATGGCTGGAAGGCGATGCGACCAGGATTGACCTGCCAAATCACGAATTCGATCTCATCTTCTGCCAGCAGGGGCTTCAATTTTTCTCCGACCGTCTTGCCGCGCTGCAGCGCATGAAAGGTTTGCTCGCGCCGGGCGGACGGGTCGCACTCGCCACGTGGCAGGAGATCGAACAGCACCCCATCTTCGCCGAGTTCGCCAAAGTCGAGTCCAGGCACCTCGCGCCGCTCGGCGTGAGTTACGATGACCTGGTCGCGCCGTTCTCATTGGGCAAGGCGGAGCAAGTCCGTGCGCTACTCGAAGAAGCCGGTTTCTCCCGCATCCAGATCGCTCCGGCGACGGTCGAAACCCGCTTCCATTCGCCTGAGACCTTTGCGCGAAACATGGAGACCGCCTACGGCGCAGTCATTCCGGCTTTCGTGGAAGACCGTGCGGCGTTTATGCAGTTTCTGGATGCTGTTGAACGCGAGACACAAGACCTGGTGCGCCGTTACACCCAGGACGGTATGGTGCGCTTCCCCATGCCCGCAAACCTTGCCATGGCATACGCGGAATAATACGGCAGCGCAAATCGGCGGGCAGATTCTCGTCGAGCCGACGCTTAGCCCATTCTTTCAATCATACTCTGCGGATGGAGAAAATCTCCATCCGCTTTTTTCATGTTAAACTTCATTCTCCATGATCCATTTCAAAACACTCTACAACCGGTATCCCCGCCAGTACTGGCTGATGATTCTCGGCATTGTCATCAGCACGGCGGGAGGGAGCATGGTATGGCCCTTCATGCTCATATACGCAGGCGGAAAACTCGGCCTGCCGCTCAGCGCCGTGGCTTCGCTCATCTCCATCAACGCAGGCGTGGGGTTGTTCGCATCCTTTCTGGCTGGCGCGCTTGCAGACCGCATCGGGCGTAAAGCCGTGATGGTGGCAAGTCTCGCCATGCTCGGCGTGGCGTATTTCTTCCTTGTGCAGGCGGAAACCTACCTGCAATTCGCCCTGTTGATGGGACTGGTGGGTTTATCCAACCCGCTCTACCAGGTGGGCGCGGATGCCATGCTGGCAGATATGATTCCCTCCGAACAGCGCACCGACGCCTACGCCGTCAACCGCATCGCCAACAACGCCGCGTTCGGCATCGGTCCTGCCGTTGGAGGGTTTCTCGCCAGCACATCGTACAATCTCGCCTTTTTCGGCGCCTCCGCCGGGTTCGCCATCTACGCCGTCATCTGGTTTCTGTTCGCGCGCGAGACGCTCGATAAAACCGTCAGCGAAGCCTCAACTTCCGCTTTCGCCGGACAGGTGCCGGCGGCGAAGCGCGAAGCGGGGCAATCCAATTCAAACGGCTACGGGCGCGTGTTCAAAGACAAAGCCTACCTGGCGTTTGCCGGGCTGGTCGGGCTGGGTCTCATCGCCCCATCCATCCTGTGGATTCTCATGCCGGTCTATGCCAAAACGAACTTTGGCGTGCCCGAAGCGCTCTACGGCTGGATTCCCACCACCAACGCATTCATGTGCGTGTTCATTCAATACGCCGTCACGAACGTCACGCGCAAATACAACACGCTGCCCGTCGTCGGCATCGGCATGCTGGTTTACGCGCTCGGCACGGGCAGCGTGGCGCTCATGACCGGCTTTTGGGGGTTCTGGCTCAGCATGGTCATCCTGACCTTCGGCGAACTTATCATCGTCCCCACCGCCAGCAAATACGTGGCGGATATTTCGCCCGCCGACCTGCGCGGCAGATACATGTCCATCTATTGGTTCAGTTGGGGCGTGGCGCGCATGCTCGCGCCGCTCATCGGCGGATTTTTGAACGATAGCATTTCCCCGCGCGCGATCTGGATCGGAGGTCTGCTCATCGGCTCGACCAGTGTCCTGGGCTTGTTCCTGCTCGCCAAACATTCCCAACGCCAAATTGACGCTTCACCCCCCGCCGCGAATTGATTCTCACCATCCAATCCCGGCCGTCCCCGCAATGAAGGATTGGGATGTAAAAAAGAACCGCGTCTACTACTCGACGCGCTGGAAGGAGATGATCGGCTATCAGCCGCACGAGATCGGCGACTCCCCCGAGGAATGGTTCTCGCGCATCCACCCGGATGACCGCGAGCATGTCGAAGGCCACCTGAAGCGTTTCGGCAGCGTCGAAGCCCCCCTAGAGTTGGAATATCGCTTCCGCCACAAGAACGGCGATTACATCTGGGTGCTGTCGAGAGGCCGGGCGATCCATGATGAAAACGGCATCGTCACCCGTTCGCTGGGTTCTCACACAGATATTACAGCCCGAAAGCGCTCCGAGGAAAAACTGGTCTTCGACGCCCTGCACGACAAACTGACCGGCCTCCCCAACCGGACGCTGTTCAACGAAAGGTTGAGCCGGGTCATCAAACGAACCCGGAAGGACCCATCCTTCCTGTTCGCGGTCTTATTTCTGGATCTGGACAATTTCAAGAACATCAACGACAGCATGGGGCACGAGTCAGGCGATGAATTATTAAAGCTTTTCGCGTCCCGCATCCAAAACCTCCTGTTCGACGTGGACACACTGGCGCGCCTCGGTGGAGATGAGTTCGTTCTGTTGGTTGAATCGCTGGACTCCCAGGAACGCCCCGTTGAGATTGCCCAGCGAATCCGGGCATCATTAAAGGCTCCTTTCACAATTCTGGACAGGGATCTTTATCTCACCGCCAGCATTGGGGTGGTGATCTATTCGAAGGAATATTCCACACCGGAGGAAATTCTGAGGGATGCGGATATCGCCATGTACCATGCCAAGAACATGGGCAGGGATACCGTCGAAATATTCAATTCCGCCATGCAGGAACGCATCATGCGCCGCCTCAACCTCGAGAGGGATTTAAGACAGGCGGCGGCGCGGAACGAGTTCTACATCGCTTACCAACCCATCGTAGACCTTAAGACTTCGAGACTGCTTGCATTCGAGGCTCTCTTGCGCTGGCATCATCCCCAGAGGGGGCTTATCCCGCCCGAGGAATTCATTCCGATAGCGGAACAAACCGGGTTGATCATTCCAATCGGAGAATGGGTATTCCAGACCGCCTGTGCGCAAATGAAAAGATGGGACCGTCTTCACGACTATATGCAGAAGGTAAGTATCAATATCAATGTTTCCGGTAAACAACTGAGCCATCCGGATTTCCCTTCGACTGTTACAAGGATTCTCGACGCCGCCGGCTTCGACCCGGCGCGGCTGAACATCGAGATAACGGAAACCGTCATTCTGGAAGACAATCCCTATATCTTCGATGCGCTGACATCTCTCTCCAAATTGGGCGTCAGGTTCCACCTGGACGATTTTGGCAAAGGACAGTCCTACCTGGGGTACCTTCAAAAATATCCGCTTTCCCAGATCAAGATAGACCGCTCCTTCGTAACAAACCTTCCCAACGCAAGGGAGCACGATCTTATCCATGGAATCATTCAATTGGCGAAAGCCCTGGATATGGAGACCGTTGCGGAAGGCATCGAATCGAAAGACCAGGAGACGGTCCTGAAATATCTGCAATGTGACAGCGGGCAGGGATTCGGCATTTCTCTGCCCATTTCCGCCGGCGAAGTGGAGAACCTGTTACGTGAACAATCCGCAATGGACTCTTTTCGGTTCCCTGTAAAACAAAATCCCCAGGATTAACCGTACCTTGCCAACATTTCCCCCAGGCGCGCTTTCACATCCTCCCATTCCGAATCCAAAATGGAATAAAACACCGAATGGCGGATTCTGCCGTCAGGCAGGATCATGTGATTTCGCAGCACGCCTTCCTTCACCGCGCCGATGCGTTCGATGGCTTTCTGCGAACGTTCGTTGCGCAAGTCGGTTTTCAACTGCACGCGGATACAGCCCAGCGTTTCAAAAGCGTGCTTCAACAAGAGATACTTGCATTCCGTGTTGACCGCCGTGCGCTGAAACTCCTTTCCATACCACGTTCCGCCGATCTCCAATCCGCGATGTTCGGAGACGATGTTCAAGTAACGGGTTGCACCCGCCGCGCGCCCCGTCTCAAGATGAATCACCGCAAAGGGGAGGTCTGTCCCTTTTTTGCCGCGCGCCATGATGTCCAGCACCCAGTTCCGCATGTCGGCTTCGGTTTTGATGTCGCCATAGAGCATAAAGCCCCAAAAGTCCTGCCCAGCGCCGATCTCCGTCAATCCGGGTATGTGCGCCTCGCTCAACGGCTCGAGGCGCACATACCTGCCTTGTAACACGATAGGTTTTATTTCCATTCGGATTTCCTCCAACAAGTGGCGGTCTCGATACGTGGCGCCAAGTCGCCGCTGCTCGACCACCGGCATTATTACGATTTCAGCCATTCTTCTTCGCGCTTATCCTGCGAGGGAAGGTATGGCATCTTTGGTCCGTCCACGCCCAGGTAGTCCGCCAGCGCGGCGCGCATGGCAGTGCGGTCATCCCACAGGTATTCCGTTTTGCCAAAGCACATGGACTGCTCATGCCCTTTTCCGCACGAGAGGACGATATCGCCGGGGCGCGCCAGCCGCAGCGCAAATTTGATGGCTTCGCCGCGGTCAGGGACGCGCCAAAAGGTCTCGCCCTCGCGTCCACCCCTGGACCTCGCGCCTGCCGCCATTTCCTCCAAAATTCCATCCAGCGACTCAGTGCGCGGGTCTTCGGCGGTCAGCACCGTCAGGTCCGCCAGTTCGGCGGAGGTCTCCGCCATCATGCGGCGTTTTTCCTTATCGCGCAATCCCGCCGACCCAAAGACCGCGATGATTCTCCCCTCACCCCCGCCCCCTCTCTCCGAGGGAGAGGGGAGCATGGCGCGCGCCGCCTCCAACGCGACCTTCAGCGCGTTGGGCGTATGGGCGAAATCCACAATCGCGGTAAAGTTCTGCCCCATGTCAATCCGCTCCATGCGTCCGGGGATGCCTTCGAGCGAAGCGATTCCCTGCGCGGCAATTTCAGGCTCGATGCCCAAGCCGTACACCGTTGCGGTCAACGCGGCGAGACAGTTCGAGACGTTGTACGCCCCAACCAATTTGCTTGAAATGCCCACGCGAAAATCTTTGGAGACCGCCATGAAGCGGATTCCCGATGGGCTGTACTGAATCTCCACCGCGCGGACATCCGCCTCTTCCCCCAGCCCATAATTGATCTTGTTGACCTTGATATGGTCATCGAGGAAAGCGAACGACTTCACGTCGTCGCGGTTGATTACGCCCAGACGCGGGTTGCCCGACGTAGTCCCCTGTGGGTGCGGCTTTTCCCGCGTCCACTCCAGGCTTTCGAACAGCCGCGCTTTGGCGGCTCGATAGGCTTCGTAACTGCCGTGTTCATCCATGTGTTCGTGCGTGATGTTGGTGACGACGCCGATGTCGAATTCGCAGGCATCCACACGATGCTGGGACCAGCCGTGGGAGGTCGTCTCCAGCACCACGTGAGTCAGATGCGCGTCCACCATCCTGGCAAGATACCGCTGGACATCGTGCGCGTCCGGCGTGGTGACATGAAATCCCGTATCCAGCACTTCATCGCCAATGACAGCATTGACCGTGGAGATCATCCCCGCCTTGATTCCCGCCGCGATGAGGATTTTGTAGATCAGGTTACTGGTGGTGGTTTTACCGTCCGTGCCCGTTACGCCGATCATCGTCAAGCGGCGGGCGGGCCAGTTGTAAAACGCGGCAGCCAGCCACGTCAGGGCGTGACGCGCATTTTCGAGTTGAAGGTAGGGCAGGTTGTAAACTTGCCCCACGTCTTTTTCCCCAATCACCGCCGCGGCGCCGTTCTCGATCGCCTGCGGGATGTAATCGTGTCCGTCGGAGAATTTTCCGCGCATGGCAACGAACAAATCGCCCGGTTTCACCGCGCGGCTGTCAATGGCGATGCCGGCGATTTCAACGTATGGGATATTTGAAGGATGGGAAAAAGGAAAATCAACGAACAAGTCTTTGAGAAGCATGGTGGATGGTTCATCTCCGTTGGAATTAAACAAAAAAGGCTTCGGTAATTTTACCAAAGCCTTTTTGATGTCGTTTTGGTCTTACTTGAGCGCGGAGCGCAGGCCTTCGAGCTTGCCGGCGACGGAGGCGTCGAGCACCTTCTCGTCCACCTTGATGACCAGCCCTCCCAAAATGGAGGGGTCAACCTTGAAGGAGTAATCCTTCGCGGCAACGCTCTTCTTGAGAGTCTCCTGCTCCTCGCCGGTGAGCGGCAGCGCGCTGGTGACCACAGCCGAATCACCCTTGAGATCCTCGCCGACCACGACCACCTTGCCGGATTTCACGCCGGAGAAGAACTCATCGAGCAGGGCGCGCTGTTTCTTCTCATCGAGCGTCTCGCCCACGAGCTTGTTCGCGGCGGCGATGGCGAGGGCGGCAACCTGACCGCGCAGGTCGCCGAGGATGCGGTTGCGTTCGAGTTCGGCTTCCGCCATGGCGGCTTCACGAGCCTTGGCAGCTTCGGATTCCGCCGCAGCGCGGACGTCCTTGGCGGCGACTTCGGCGCGTTCGGTGGCTTCACGAACAATTTTGCTGGCTTCCGCCTGGGCGTCCGCAATGATCCTGGCGGCGTCCTTTTCGGCGTTGGCGCGGGCTTCCGCCGCAACGCGGGCGTCTTCCAGTCCCTGGGCGATCTTCTTCTTGCGGTTCTCCATCATATCCAGCATGGGCTTGTAGACCCAGGCGTTCAGCGTGAGGAATACGATCGTGAACGCGATGATCTGGACGATGAGGAGACCGAGATTGATACCTAATGCTTCCATGATTCAATGCTCCTTGAAATTACACAACTTTGAAGAGCATGAGGAACGCGATGACCAGACAGTAGATCGCGATCGCTTCGGAGAACGCGATACCGAGAATCATGTTGGTCAGCAGGTTGCCGTAGGTATCGGGGTTGCGCGCCATGCCGGTGAGAGCGCCCTGCACGCTGAGACCGATTCCCACGCCTGCGCCTGCCGCGCCGATCATCGCCAGGCCTGCGCCCACAAAGCGCATCGCATCTAAAATGTTTCCTTCCATGATTACAAGCCTCCTTGGGGTTTCCAGTTAGTTTATGAGATTAATGACCTTCAGCATGTTCTTCGCCGTGACCCTGCGTGGCTTGCGCCATGAACACCATGGTCAACATACCGAATACGAATGCCTGAATGATACCGACGAACAATTCGAACATCATCACCATCGCAGGCAGGATGGAAATCTTGCCCAACAGTCCAGCCACAATGGCGACCAGCACGATACCCGCGAACATGTTACCGAACAAACGGAAGGCAAACGAGAGGATCTTCGAAACCTCGGAGATCAACTCCAGCAGGCCCACCAGAAAGTCCATCGCGCCAAAGAACGGCACCTTGAACATGCGCCGGGTGTTGAAGAACTTGCTCAAATACCCGATGCCCTGTGCGCGGAAACCGATCACCTGGATCATCACTACGGCGATGATGGCGAGTGCGGCAGTGAAGTTCAAATCCACCGAAATGCCGCGGAAAAACGGCGCGAGAATGTATTCGCCATGTTCCGGCGTCAGCATGTACCAGTTGCCGAAGAGCGCCGCCTTCGCGTGTCCCTCCCCGGGCTCCACATGATGCAGCACACCAATGGACTCGAAGCCGGGGACCAGCTTCAGCAGGTTCGCAAACAACACATAGATCATGATGGTCGCAAACCAGGGAAAGATCGCCCGCGCCCATTTCGCGCCGGCAGAACCTTCGGTCAGGTTATAAAGCATCTCAACCAGCGCTTCCATCAAATTGCCGATGCCGCGCGGCACAAGGTCGGTTCTTTCGCTCTTCTTGATCGAGCGGTTCGTGGCATACGCAATCACAATCAGCAGGATCAGCGTCACCGCCAATGTGGGAAGCGTATTCACAAAATAAATGGGTCCCAAACCGAGGAAATTCTCGATCAGGGGCTCATACGTGATTTTTTCGGCGGCGACCACGATCTCAGGCTGAATGGGGACGTAAATCCCGCCCAGAATAAAGCCTGCGATCATCAGGACCAGGACGATCCAGCGCCGCCAGGGGGTACGTTTTGGGGTTTCCAAGCCCGCCTCCTATACAGAAGTTTTTTTATCTTCGGTCTCGTATTTTTCCTGCAGCCGCGCCAGCGCCCTGCGCGAAAGCCACAGCATCAGGAGGACCGAAATGGGAATACCGGCAACCAGCAGCGCCAGCGTAAACATGGGCTTGGTGCCGAACTGGTTATCAAGCCACAACCCGCCCAAAACAGAAGCCAGAATCACAACGAGGGTCAGGCAGCCCACCTGCCCAATCACCACGATCAGCAGGGTCTGCACAAGATTCTTCCGCTTCTGTTCCTGTTCCGATTGTGTCATGTCGCACGATTATAACTGACAGGTCTGACCGCGTCAAACGAAAATGGAAATTGGGTTTTGGAAGCCTTCCCGCGCGGGCAACTCAACGCCCCAGGCGAAGTCCCCGCCCGTAAAGCGCCTCTCCCCTCGGGCAGCGCCTCTTCTCTGACCTCAGACCTGTCTCTGTTTACTGACGGCAGATCGTGGACGATGATGAATCCCATCGTCCACGATCCATGGACAATTAGAACAAATTCAACGCGCCCGCATCCGACCAGCCGAAGAACGGGGCGAACACCGTACCGACCAGAATCACGCCGACCAGCAGCACCGTCAGCGCAATCGTATAGGGACGGGTCAACGGCACGGGGTGCTGTTCCTCATCCTCGCCGGGCATGCGGTAGAGGTACACAAACTTCATCACGTTCAGGTAGTAGTACACGCCGATGATCGAGTTGATGATACCCACGATGACCAGCCAGGTGTAACCGGTCTGCACGCCCGCAGCAAAGACAAAGACTTTCGCCACAAAACCGCCAAAGGGAGGCATGCCCGCCAGCGAAAGGAACGCCGCCAGCATCATCAGCGCCATGAAGGGGTTGCGGCGGCTCAGCCCGGCATAGTCCTTGAGTTCCTCCAAGCCGGTAATACGGCTGAACGCCATGACGATGCCGAAGGCAAGCAGGTTCGTGGCGATGTAGGCTGCCAGGTAGAAGACCACGCTTGCCGCGCCCAGTTGATTGAACGCCACCACACCGATCAGCGCATATCCCGCATGAGAAATCGAGGAGTACGCCAGCAGCCTTTTGATGTTCGTCTGCGGGAGCGCGAGCAGGTTGCCCACCGTCATGGAGATCGCCGAGAGCGCCGCGAGGACCATCGCCCAGGTCGTGGAGAAATCGGGAAAGGCGACGAAGAACAGGCGCAGAAGGACCGCAAACCCGGCGGCTTTGGAAGCCGTGGAAAGATAACCCGCCACCGGAGTGGGAGCGCCCTGATAGACATCCGGCGCCCAGAAATGGAACGGAACGATGGAGACCTTGAAGCCGAGTCCCACCAGCACGAGGGCAAGCACGCCAAAACCGACCAGCGGCGAAAGATTCCCGGATGTGAACACCTCCGCAATCCTGTACAGGTCGGTTGTGCCGGAGAAGCCGTACACCAGGCTGAAGCCGTAGAGCATGATCGTCGAAGCCAGCGTGCCGAACAGGAGGTA
>QMIW01000155.1 GCA_024434165.1 Chloroflexota bacterium
CGGGGGGCTTGAAATCACCCTATTTGTTATAGTATAGTATAACAAACATTCTCCGCGCCAAAGGAGGCGGTTTTGAAAGCCTGGTTGAAATTTGCGTTGGTATGGCTTGCAGGGGCGCTGACGCTCGCCGCCTGCGCGAAAGAGAAATGGGAGTACGTCTCCATCGGGGGAGACTTCACCTACGCCATGCGCTGGAACGAGGCGTATGCGGCGTACATCGAAGAGGATTTGAATGTCGAAGTCACGCTGACCGATGTCTCATTCCATTCGCGCAAGACGCTTGCCGATATGCTCGAACAATTGCAGACCGATCAGGAATTCCGCTCGTTGGTGGAGAACGCGGAAGTTGTTACCGTTTCCATGCCTACTGAATCTTATATCGGGGGCGCAATGGGCAGGTATCAGAGTGGGATGTGCGGGGGAGGGGATGATCAACAATGTTTCAGGGACGCGCAGGCAAGGGCGGAAACTGAATACAGGTTATACCTCGATGAACTCGTCAGTCTCGCGAATCCGTCCGATACCATCGTGCGGACGTTCACATGGGGGTCGGTGGATGCCTGGGCGATGACGATCTGGAATGTGGAAATACCGGAAGAAGAAATGCAGGTTTTTATTCACCATGCCTATGTATTGATGGACTCGGTGCGGGAGATTTCAGGAGAATATGGAATCACCGTTCTGGACATTGCGCCCATCTTCCAGGCGGAAGGTTTGGACCAGCCGCCCGGCGACCGTTATGTCGGGAGCATCGGTGTGACAGATGAAGGGGTACAAGTAATTGCAGATATGTTGCGCGCGGCGGGATACGCGCCGTTAAAGCCATGAAAGGATACAAAAGGAGAATCCCATGAAAACCCTGTTTCAAATCCTCGGTTTGCTTGTCCTATCCCTGAGCCTCGCGGCTTGCGGAGGCGGGGGCGCGGCGCCAGCCGACTCCCCGGAGATCGCCGTCATTGAGGGGATGGAAGCCGCCTGGAACAAGGAAGAGCTGGACGCGGTAATGTCTTATTACGCCGACGACGCAGTCTCCACGAATGGAGGGGGGAAATTCACGGGCAAGGACGCCATTCGCTCCGCGTTTGAAGGATATATCAACGATTTCACAATGGATTGCAGAGACTACGTACAAAGCGGGAACACATTGACCTACGAATGTTTCCTGCAAGCCCGCACCGGGTCGAACACATCGCTTGAACTCTATGAAACGGTCATTGAAAACGGCAAGATCAAATCGGAAATCATGACAGGCGCGGATCGTAATCCGTGATGCGTGATCCTTAATACCGTAGGGGCGACCCGTCCACATCCCAAAATCGTCTCATTGCGCAAAGAAGGGTCGCCCGTTCTGTTCGGAGATTCGACAGTATCGCCGTCCTGAGCGGAGAAGCCGAGTGTTGGCTTTGAAGTCGAAGGACGGGTTTCAGGTTTACATGCTGTTTTTCAGAGGACTCGCCCTTCGACTACGCGGCGCTTTCAGCGCCACTCCGCTCAGGGCGAAGAATATAAGGAGAATCCATGAAAACCCTGTTCCGCATCATTTTATTAACCGCGCTGATCGCGGGTGTCTCCGCCTGCGCTCCGCGCGAAACCATTGAGTTGGTCGTGATCGGAAATGCCTTCGGGTCGAACACGATTCCCCAACTCTATGAAGCTGCCCTCGCCGAAGACATGGATGCGAAGGTCAATACCTATTCCTGGATGAAGCCCGCTGCCTCCCCGGCAACGTACCTGGAGAATCTGCAAACCGAGACCGAACTGCGAAAGGCAATAAAGAATGCCGATGCGATTCTCCTGGCATTTTCCCCCAGTTGGGGCAACGCCGCGGACAACATGTTCTTCAATGATTTATGCGGCGGTGAAGATAACCTGGATTGCCAGCGCAAGACGACCGCCAAGGCAAAGCGCGATTGGATCAGCGTCTTCAATAATATTGCGGAACTACGCGATGGACAGCCGGTCGTTTTACGAGTCCTCATTTGGGGAGATTGGGTCTATCCCGCGTATTACGGCGACAAGATTACGGCAGAGGAAACTGCCATCCTTACGCCATACTTTCACGAATACCAGGACCTACAATCCTCGACGCCTGGCGTCAAGGCCGCGCTTGTCTTTCCACAGGCATACGAAGAATTGCTTTCGATGGGATACTTTCAGGAAGACGGGCTGCATTTCTCCGAGACGGGAAGCGCCGCCGCAGTGGATCTTCTCCGGGGCTTGGGTTATGAATCAGCGGGGATCGAGGGACTCGCCGACCTGACTGTGACATTCAACGAAACGGGATGCGAAGTCACGCCGTTGGAGGGGGATGTACCCAATCCCATTTATATTCGCGTCGAAAACCCGACAGACGGCGAAAATGCAGTCATCATCTTCACCCTGGAAGAGGGAAACGACGCGCAGGATGTATTGGACTTCAAGGGCGACGGGTTGCCGCCCTTTGTGAAAGATTTCGTCACCCACCTCGCGCCCGGTTTGAATTCAAGCGATTTCTATGAAGTGACCCTGAACGACGGGGGCGAGAATTATGTCGTCTGCGGGCAGGATGGGGTTGGGGCGCTGGCTGTGCCGCTGATCTTGAAACCTTGATCAAGTCCGGTCTCGAATTGACGGTGTTGAAGTAACCTCCCGCCGTTGTTGAAGAAGGCGATTCGGACTGTTCGATAATTTTCAATACGGTTGAAAATTATTTTCAAGTCCATATT
>QMIW01000072.1 GCA_024434165.1 Chloroflexota bacterium
CTCCTTTTATATTTTCGAATGTTTCCGGCGTTCGGCATTAACTCGTCAATCGCAGCGACAAATCATTTTCCAAACCTGGGAATCAGGAACGGCACGTTCCTCTTGTATTCCAAATAGGACTCACCAAAGCGAAGCTCCAATTCCTTTTCCTCGAAGTATTTGATAAAAAGCACATGCGATGGGATGATTCCGAACGCAACGGCGAATGTGGCAAAGGTCGAGCCGCTGATGAATGCCGCACCCAGGGAAAGCAGGTAAAACCCCAGCGACATCGGGTTTCGCGTCCTTTTGTAAACATCGTCATTTACAACGCGCCTGGTCAGGACGAAGGCATTCGTGCCGTTTCCGATGGAACGCAATAATTTATTGGTAATGCCGGAGAAATAGATACCCGGAATGGCGAGCAGGATTCCCGCAACAAGAAACAACAGTTTGCCAGGCAAAGGCTTCAACCCGACAAGTTCGTCAAAATGCGCAATTCCGGGGGTAAAAAAGCCGACAATTGGCGGTATGACCTGTCCTGCGAAAAAAAGGAAGTGCATGATCCGGCTCGACTTCTCCGCATTTTTCCTGGAGGGATTGTTCCTCAACCAAACGCCGAGGACGATCGAGCCAATAGCCATGACGAGTGAACCAACGACGATCCAGTAGATGGTAAACATATAATCTCCTTTTTAGCTGGTATTTGAATTTTTATTTCTTTCAAAGATACCGCCGTCTTAATTCACCGCGACTTTCGCTGGCACAAACCACGCACACAACGCGCCGAAGATGCCCGTGGAGATGGATACTTCCCAAAAGTGATACAGACTCACTTCCGCAGGCATGAGCGGATTGGGAAACGCCAGTTGTGCAGTGGGCAGCAATGCCAGCGCAAGAGCGGAGAGGGCGGTTAGTTCGACGCGTCCACCCGTGAAACTCTTGAAGAGCGGAATCAGGCAGATGATCCAAAGAACGCCGCGGAAATATTGAAAGACGGGCAGCTCGGGCTTGCTCATCAATGCCGCCATTGTCTGATTCGCAAAGGAGTTCAACTCAGCGGGACCGCCGTAGAAGACGCGCAATTCCTGCGACTGCCAGGCAACGTAGTAACCGAACAGGAGGTAGAGAACGAAGTACGCCGCCGCGAGCCGCGCGCTTACCCTGACAAATTGCTGCGCATGGACGGTGAATTTCGCGGCTGCACGCGGCTTGCGCGAGAACCCACCCGTCATGAGCGTGACCAACAGGACGAAGATCGCAGATGTGATTGCGCCGCGCAGGATCAGGCGATACACTTCAAAATTGCCGTGCAAAAGCGGAAAGGCAGGCAAAAAGTAAGCAGTTTCGACCTGCGTTTGGAAGGTTTGCGCCAGGAAAGAAACAAGGAACAACTGCCCAGCCAGCGCAAAACCCTTCAGACTGGAACGCCGCGCCACCCAAAGCAGGAGGACCGCGTTGACTGCGCCATTGAAAAGCATGGCAGCAGGCAGGGACATCATCCCCGCTTCGGGCGTCTGCTCCAGAATGGATTGCGGCATGGGCAGAAGCGCTCCCGCGATCATCAGGCTGACGATGGATGCCGCCGTTGCGCCGATGAATTGCCCCAGCAGGGCAAACATGGATTTGAACGAAAATGTGTTCACAGAGGGGGTGGATCCGAGCGATAAGGTTTTCATAGTGGTTTCCTTGATTTCACGATTTGATATTGGTCGGTTTTCTGAGCAGTGCCAAACTGGTCACAAACAACCAGCGGATGAAACTCAACAAGCCGAACAAGCCTGCCTGGTCGCGCACGGTTCCCATGATGGTGGTAACGATAAACTGCCCGCCGCCTTCATACGCAATTTCGACATCAGCCAGCCGCTCCAATTGGCGGAAACACGCCCCTGAAGCTGCAGGCGGCAGCGGGCTTCCAAACAATTATTTTTCAACTGCGGGCAAGGACTTCAAGAATAGATACATCGCCCTAAGTTCATCATCGCTCATCTTACCAATCGCGCCAAAGGGCATCAGCGTGGGCACAAACGACTTGCCTTCGGGTGTCACGCCCGTGCGCATGGCAGTGATGAAACCAACTGGTTGAAGGCGTCCAGGTCGCCTCTTGCAGCATGGATAGCCAGACCACGATCAGAAGGTTTGCACTGCCAACATCTCAGCCCGTCCTTTCTTTCGGATCAATCATCCTAGATAATCAGTTCCACACCCAATGCAATGACCGTCACCACCAGCGCCAGGATGAAGGTGAACACAATGCCGTTCAGGAACTTCTTGAAATGAAAGCCGTAATCACGGTAGCCCGCCATGCCTTCCGTGCCAGGCAGGATCATGAACTTCGGCTTCAAGGTCATCAGCAGGAACCAATCGAGCAGGACGAGGTCAAGCAGGTTCCACATTTGGAAGATGACCGTGGACACGATCAGAGTCTCCACGAAGGTCAGTTCGCCGATCAAGTTTCGGAGTTGACCCAGCCCGAGCGCGACGACCAGCCCCAGGGTGGCAAGAAGCGGAAGCGTCATCAGGTTTGCCTGTTTGCGAGTCGAGTCGCTCATCGCTCCATATTTCGCGCGGATGTCTGGCGGGTAGTCGTTCAGAATTATCTCCGCGTTGATTTTTCCGATGATGAGCATCGCCGCGCTGAAGACCACGCCGAAGACCGTGCCCCAAACCAGACCAAGTTGAAGAAGCTGCATGATGTTCATGACGCCGCCTGCACTTTCTTGAGGTTGACGAGCTTCACGCCAAAATACACTGCTGCATCGCAGACCAGCATTCCGATCACGGCGGGGATGAGCACCGCCCAACCCGACTCGCCGCCTTCGGCAACGCTCCAGGCGACCTTGCCCAACGCCGCGAGATTGATAACCGCCACGCCCCACCACCAGGAGCGCTTCCAAAACGCCAGCGCCAGGAAGTAGAAAAAGGCGGGCACGGTCAAGGTGAGCAATACTTTGCCGAACGTCCACGCGCCGAGCAGGTACTCCTGTTCCGCTTGCAGGAACTGTTCCACGGCGGGGTCAACGGTTTCGGGCGCAGGGAACCAGAACATGCTGGTGAACAGCGCAATGACCGTGAGAAGGAGTCCCTTCCAGCTGCGCTGGTAGGCAAAGTAGATATACGGGAGGATGAACATCGGGCGGATGTACCAACTCAATACGTTGTGATGACGCGCCCAAGCCCATGCGAGAAAGTCCGATAAGAATTCCATGGCTAAATCTCCTTTTCAATTTGTCATTGCGAGCCGCGTTTGTTGCGGCGAAGCAATGACGTTGATTTGTTACCCCAACGATACAACTCCCCGTTCCCGTTGACATCGGTCTGCGCTCACTTCCCTAGCGGGAAGTTTTCCCAAAACTTTGGGAAGGGTTTCCCATGACATTGGGAATAAAATAGGATATGCTTCGCGCCATGAACGCAGGCAATACCCTTTCCCCCCGCTGGGCGCGCATCGCCCAGATCGCATGGATCGCCACGGCGTTCCTTTGCCTTGCGTTCTTTGTCACCGAAATTCGACTCTCTTATCAGACTCCCCTCCCTTCAGCCAACTACCTCACCGCCCTGCGGACGCTCTACATGCTTGTCCATCTTTTCATTGCAGGCTTCATCATTTTCAAACGTCCCAACGAGACCTTTGCCGTTTTCGTCGCATACTTCCTGGTCCTGATGGGCGCAACCTTCTGGACTGTTTCTCCAAACATCCCTGACCAGCCCGCCTTCTGGCAAACGCCGCGTGCCTTCGCCAATCTGTCCACCTCCATTGCGTTCATGATCTTCTTCCTCATCTTCCCCGATGGGCGCTTCAATCCGCGCTGGACAATTCCTTTCGCGGTCGGCATGACCGTTTTTCTCGTCGGCGAGAACTTCTTTCCGCAAACCCTCCTCAGTCCCAAAAATTGGGAATGGATCTTTGCCGCGTGGCTTTCGCTCTTCGCCATGGCAGTGATGATCTACGTTCCCATCTACCGTTACCGCAGTCTTAAGGATCCCATTACCCGCCAGCAGACCAAATGGGTGGTGTATGGCGTTGCGGCATCCCTCATCATTTTTTTCCTCATCGCGCTTCCTGTTGCCAGCGGCGCGCCCTCGAATCAAGCTACACCCTACGGATTGTTTTTCATCACAGGCACTACTCTCGCCCTCATGCTCATTCCGCTTTCCATCGGTATTGCCGTCACGCGCTTCCGCTTGTGGGATATTGACCCCATCATCAACCGCACGCTCGTTTATGGCGCATTGAGTTTTCTCACCATTCTGTTTTACGTTCTCATCGTCGCCGTCTTTGCATATTATGTGGGCAACACCCAGACCAATATCATTGCCTCTTTCATCGCCACGGGCATCAT
Organism: Chloroflexota bacterium; assembly: GCA_024434165.1. GTDB lineage: Bacteria > Chloroflexota > Anaerolineae > Anaerolineales > Villigracilaceae > Villigracilis. The sequence continues at coordinate 4,323 of QMIW01000072.1, forward strand.
CGCCATCGTCTTCGAGCCGTTACGCCAGCGCTTGCAGCGCGGCGTGAACCGCCTGATGTACGGTGAACGCGACGACCCCGCCACCGTCCTTACACAATTAAGTCAAAGACTCGATACTGCTCTCGCGCCCGATTCCGTTTTACAGACCATCGTGGAGACGCTCGCCCAAACCCTCAAACTTCCCTACGCTGCCGTTTCCCTTTTTGGGGATGAAAAGCCCCGCTTCGCTTCGACCTCAAACCTGCCTCCGTCCGATCTGCTTCGTCTCCCCCTGACCTATCAGACCGAACGCGTCGGAGAGTTGATCCTCGCCCCCCGCGACGCAGGCGAATCCTTTTCCCTCGCCGACATTAAACTGATTCAGCTCATCGCCCAACAAGCGGGAGTCGCCGCCTACACCCTGCGCCTCAACAACGACCTGCAACGCTCCCGCGAACGCCTCGTCACTGCGCAGGAGGAAGAACGCCGCCGCCTGCGCCGCGACCTGCATGATGGAGTCGGTCCCACGCTTGCCTCCCTCTCCCAACGCATTGACACCGCCGCCGAACTGGTGGACAGCGACCCCGAAAAAAGCAAGCAACTGCTCAAAGACTTGAAAGGACAGGTCAAGGAAAGCGTTGCTGAGATTCGCCGCCTGGTCTATGCCCTCCGCCCGCCCGTGCTGGACGAGTTCGGGCTGGTCTCCGCCATCCGCGAGCACACCGCCCAGTACAGCGGGCCGAACGGGATGCAAGTCACCTTCGATGTGACCGAGCCGCTCCCATCCCTGCCCGCTGCCGTGGAGGTCGCCGCCTACCGCATTGTGCTGGAAGCCTTTACGAATTTGGTGCGCCATGCCCAGGCAACCACCTGCCGCATTCAGATCAAGATCGAAAATCAAACTCTCCTGCTTGAAGTCTCAGATAACGGCAAAGGACTCCCCAAAGGCAACCGCGCAGGAGTTGGATTCACCTCCATGCGCGAACGGGCAGAAGAACTCGGCGGCGAATGTGTGATGGAAAATAATTCCGCTGGCGGAGTCACCGTCCGCGCCAGACTACCAATATCCCCTCTCCCTGTGGGAGAGGGGTAGGGTGAGGGCGAAAGGAATCATCCATGTCCATCAAAGTCTTGATCGCAGATGACCATGTCTTTTACCGTGAAGGTGTCCGTGCATTGTTGTCCAACGTTCCAGATATCGAAGTCGTCGGCGAAGCCGGCAATGGCGAAGAAGCCATCGCCCACGCCAGAGACCTTCAGCCCAACGTCATCCTCATGGATTTGAAAATGCCAGGCATGAACGGCATTGACGCCACGCGCAAGATTCACGAAGCACATCCCAGCATCGGCGTGCTGGTCATCACCATGTTCGACGATGATGACTCGGTCTTCGCCGCCATGCGGGCGGGGGCGCGCGGGTATCTGCTCAAAGATGCGGACAAGGATGAGGTCGTGCGGGCAATCGTCGCCGTGGAAAGAGGCGAAGCGATCTTCAGTCCCGCCATTGCCCAACGCATGATGAAATACTTCGCCGCGCCGTCAGCATCATCCAATAAAAAAAATCAGCCCGACGAATTCGCCGAGCTGACCGACAGGGAATTGGAAATTTTGGACTTGATCGCGCAGGGACATAATAACCTCGTCATCGCCAACAAACTTTCGCTGAGCATCAAGACCGTGCAGAATTACGTTTCGAGCATCCTCACCAAATTGCAGGTGGCAGACCGCGCCCAGGCGATTGTCCGTGCCAGGGAGGCGGGGTTGGGAGCAAAAGATTAAACAACGTGCATTAAACGAGATGCAGCCACCCGGTCCATCTCGATGCGCCTGCGGGGTGTTCAAAGCGATTCGTAACATGATCGAAATGATTGCGAGGCTCAAATGACAACCAAAGCAAAAGTCGTTACTATCGTTGAAATCCTCCTGATCTATGCCATGATGCAGGCGGTCAGCATCGCATTGCAGCCAACGGGCATTGATCGGTGGCAGCGTGAAAATCTCGGCTGGTCGTATACCGGGATGTTCATCTTCGTTGGAATCCCCGCACTGCTTATTTGGTTAACGCGGCGGGATTGGGCAGAGTATGGCGTCTCACTCGCGGACTGGCAGACAAATCTCGATATTGGAATCAAAGCCTATCTGGTGCGTATCATCCCTTATGTGTTCGGCGTGGGCGGCGCCATGTGGTTGATGCTGGATAGAAATGAACTCAGCGGCGGCGCGTTTGTAGCGTTGATGGAGGCCGTTGGTTTGGCGGTGATGCTGTGGGTGTTGAATTGCCGGAAGCCGATGAAATCCGGGCGTGGGAATGTCATCGTCACGATCCTGCTTCTGCTGTTCCCGATTCTCCTTGCACTGGCGATGAACAAATTGAGTTTGGTGGTCATTTCGACGGCAGCGTGGCAATTCGTCTTTTCGGGGTTCGGGGAGGAATTCGTCTGGCGCGGCTACGTTCAATCGAGGTTGAATCAGGCGTTCGGTCGTCCGATGCGGATGTTCGGAGTCCCGTTTGGCTGGGGACTCATCATCGCATCCCTTCTGTTCGGCTTCCTGCACGCGTTCAATACGTACGATCCCACCGCCGGGTTTGCGTCCCTTTCATGGGGCTCCGCGCTTGCATCCGCAGGGGCGGGACTGATGTTCGGCGTGATCCGCGAAAAGACAGGCACGCTCCTCGCCCCCGGCATCGCGCACGGGCTTCCCGACGCGGTCGGTGAAGCGCTGGCAAAAATTTTCGGCTGGGCGTTATGAAAAGGACTGCGCCTTATCAGGCGGGCAAAGAGGCGCCTGACAAATGAGCTGCCAATTCTCCGACGCCGCAAAGTCGTATCCTGTCACTCATGAAATATTTTTTCCCCTGCGCGAATCGCCACCTTCAGGCGGTTTTCCGCCGGGGTGATCGGGCAGGACCACATCTCGTTGTAGGCGCAGTATGGGTTGTAGGCATGGTTGAAATCCACAAGGAAACGCCCGCCCGGCAAAGGTTCCGGTTCGAGGTAGCGTCCGGCAGGATACGTCTCCCTGCCTGCCAGGGAATCCACAAAAGGCAAAAAGAAGCCATGCTGACTACGGTAGATCGTCAACTCGGCGCTTTCTCCGTCCACAGTAAACTTGAACCTGCCATACCGCTCGTAGACCTGCACATCGCCGGTGGTAGTCTGCATCTCGAAGCGGTCTTTTTCAGGGAATTCATCCACTTTCACTTCGAGGCGCAGATCCTCGTTTTCAGGAAAATAACTCAAGCCCTTGAAAACAGCGCGCTGTTCGCGGGTCAACGGGCTTTGCGGGTGTCCGCCAAAGAACGCGTCCTTTTCGGCGCGGAAGGCATCCAATTCTGTCATGGTTCCTCCAAAACAAAGTCTGAAAGATAGACAGATAGCGGAACGAATTTCTTACGAATTCATGGTAGGCGGCAGGGCGGCTCTTTCTTGCGGATGGGCTGCCTGTTTTGCCCAAGCGGGCCGCCCCTGCGGCGAAATCGCGCAGGGTGAGTTACGAAATCATGACCATTTTGCCAGCCCCTTGCCAATTCAGTTGCTTTATGCTATTTTTAGCGGGAAGGAACCCAAATGCCGACAGTTCAAAAAACGGTCATGATTATCGAAGACGAGCCGGATGCCGCCGAACTCTTTGCGGAGATGATGCGCGTCAACGGCTTCCGGGTCATCAAGATGTTTTCCAGCACTCCCGCCATTCCGATGATCGCGCAGGAAAAGCCGGATATCATCCTCCTCGATATCATGATGCCGGATATTTCAGGGCTGGAAGTCCTGCGTTACATGCGCCGGGAACCGGAACTGGCAAAAATACCCGTCATTGTAGTTTCCGCCAAAAGCATGCCCGGCGACATCAAGACCGGGCTCGAGGCGGGCGCATCCATGTACCTCACCAAACCGGTCGGGTTCCAGGATCTCAAACAGGCTGTGGAAAAAGTATTGAGCAACAACCATACTGCATGAATCAAATTCGAGCCTTCATCGCCATTGACCTGCCCAAACCCATTCAGGAATCAGTCGAAAAGCAAACCGCCGCCCTGCGCCGCACGCTGGGAGATGACCTCGTCCGCTGGGTGCCCGTGCACAACATGCACCTGACCTTGAAATTCATCGGGAATATTGCCGCCTCGCATGTGGATTTCCTCAAGCAGATGCTGGCTCAGTCGGCGGATTCTCATTCGCAGTTCGACCTGCAAATCAGCGGCGCCGGCTCCTTCCCAAACCCGAAGCGGCCCCGCGTCCTTTGGGTTGGGATTCACGCCCCGGCTGAACTGACCTCCCTTCAAACCAGCATCGAAAAAGGCGCGCTCCGCCTGGGTTACGAGAAGGAAGAACGCCCTTTTTCGCCGCATCTCACCCTGGGGCGCGTACGCCAGAACATCTCACCGGCGGGCTTGCAGAAAATCCGCCTGGCATTGGAAAACACTCAGATTGGAAGGATCGGCGCCGCCAGGATTGACGCCCTCCATCTCTACCAAAGCGACCTGCGCTCCGACGGGTCGGTCTACACAAAACTATTCTCCGCGCCGCTGAAAGCGGCAGCCCGTAATTGACCAGAGAGGTGACATCTGAATCCGCTTGAACTTGCCCGCGAAATCGTAAACTCCCTCGAAGACAAAAAGGGAGAGGACATCGTCCTACTGGATATTAAAGGAATTGCCTCCTTTACCGACTATTTCGTTATCTGCACCGGCACCAGCGACCGCATGCTCGACGCACTCGCCAACGCCGCCATGGACGACATGCGCAGAAAACACCGCAAGAAAGCCAAAAAACAGGGCAACTCCCGCGACGGCTGGGTGGTCGTGGACTATGGCGATGTAGTGGTGCATCTCTTCTCCCCCGACCAGCGCGATTTTTACGCCATCGAAGAGTTGTGGGAAGACGGAAAAGTTCTGCTCAGGTTGAAATAGCAAAATCCCGCCGGCGCCAACGCCGGCGGGATTTTCAAATTAAGGTCAAAACCAGGTGACGCGGCTGCGGCAAACAGGAAGGACCTTGTGCCGAGGCAAAGCCTTATTTCTCGAACACCCATGCGTCGGTTGCACGTTCCCACTTTACCAGTTCGTCAGCCTGGAACCACAGCGCCGTCTCACGCTCGCCGGTTTCGGGTTTGTCCGAAGCGTGAATGAGGTTGCGCCCCACTTCGAGCGCAAAGTCGTGGCGGATGGTCCCCGGCGCGGCTTCGACCGGTTTGGTCGAGCCAACCGTCTGGCGCACAGCCGCCACCGCGTTGGGGCCCTCCCACACCATCGCCATTACCGGCGCGGATGTGATGTATGAGATCAAGCCGTTGTAAAAAGGCTTGCCCTTGTGTTCGGCGTAATGTGCCTCCGCCAGCGACTGGCTGACCCGAATGAATTTCGCGCCGACGAGACGAAGTCCGCGGCGTTCGAAGCGCGAGATCACCTCGCCGATCAAACCGCGCTGGACGCCATCGGGTTTTACAAGTACGAGCGTTCTTTCCACAGAATTCCTCCAAAAGTTTGGTTACAAAACCTGACAGGTCTGCGAGACCTGTCAGGTTTGTTTTATCGAATTAGCTCTTCCGCTTTGTTGTAGGCGTCGAGCGCTTCCTTCAACCGGTTCGCGCGCATGTACGCGTCGCCCAGCGTCTGCCAGATGCTGACCTCCACCGGGTAACGGTACAGCGAATCGTTCAAATGACCGACGATCTCTTCAAGGTGCCTGCCCTTCTTGATGAGTTTCCCGTAGTGCATCAACGCTTCGGGAATGTCGCCGCGGTCCAACTCCGCCTTTGCCTGGTTCAACAAATTGACGCCGGTCTGCCCCTCGGATTTTCGCACGCGGGCTTGCGGCTGCCTGACGGGCGCTTTCCTTGCGGCGGGCTTCTCCACGGGCTCGGGGGAAGGCGGGCTCTGCACCAGCCGTTGACCGCGTTCCTGCGCGGCGGGTTTCTCCGAGATGGGATGCCAATCGGTAGGCGAAGTGGGTTTCGCCGGGCGGGGAGCCGCCTCCCCTTCCCATTGTTCACGGTGCAGCCAGGGCGGCAGGTCTTCGCCGGCTGTCGCTGCGTCGGTTTCCTCTTCCACGCCCTGCAGCCAATCGGGTAGATCCGCCGACAGGGAAACAGGAACAGCCTCCTCCGTCGGGGTCGAGGCGGGGGTCTGCTTCCAAATCTCTTCCGCAGGTTCGGCTTCCGATTCCACATCGCGCAACCAGTCCGGCAAGTCTGCCGATGGTTCAGGAGTTTTTTCAGGCTGGCTGGGGAAGGGCGGACGCTGGGAAGCCTGAAGGAGCGCAGGATCGAGTTCGAGACCGGGTTCGTTATCCAGCCCACTGAGCCAATCCGAAAGGTCCTGGTTGCCCACCACCTGCTCAGCCGTAACGTGTGTTTCCTTTTCGAGGGTGTCGAGCCAGTTCGGCAGGTCGGGCGCAGGTTCGGCAAATTTCTGTTCTTCGGCGGTCGCTGCGGAAGACGCGGCTGGTTCGTTCAGCCATTCGGGAATCTCGCCGCGTTCGAGGGGTTGTTCTTCCGGCTCGGGTTTCATCCAATCCGGCAGGTCGGCATCGGCTGCGGGCTGTCTGGGCTTTTCTCCGCCTTCGAGATTGCGAAGCCACATGCCGGTTTCATCGGCAGGTTGGGCGGCGGTTGTCTTTTCAAATTCGGCGAAAAAGTCTTCGCCGACGTTTTGTGCGTTTTCGACCCATTCGGCTTTGGCGGGTTGAGCCGGGGCGGCTGGGGTTTCTCCCATGGATTGAACCTGCTGGACCCAATCCGGCGGGGTCTCGGTGCGTTTGCTCGGGTCGGTGACGAGTTCCTCGGGCTTTGCGCCGTGTTTCGCCGCCAGCGACTCAAGCCAGGCAATCGCATCGTCCTGTTCCTGGGGGGATGTACCCAACTCTTCGGGAGGCTGTTGTTCCATTTGCGGCTCCACTTGCGGCTCTGCTGCCTTCAACCAGTCTGGAAGGTTGGCAGGCTGGGCGGGCTCTTCTGTCTGTGCGCCGCCGAGACCCTTCAACCAATCCGGGGTTTCGGCGGGAGTTGCAGGCTCTTCCTCCCACTGCGCCTGTGTGCCCGCGCCTGCGGCTGTCGCACCGGTGGCAAGCCCTGCCAGCCATCCGGTATCAGGTTTTTCCTGCGGCACTTCGAACGGTTCGCCGGTCCCGCTGTCTTCAAGCCCTTTCAGCCAGTCCGGTGTGTCAATGGCAGGCGACTCGACCGGCTGGGTTTCGGTCTTCTGACTCTCCGCAGGAACCTGGCCCTTGAGCCAGTCTGGCAGGTCGGCAGGGACAAGGTCGCTCCCGGCGGGTTCTTCATCAAAAATGGATGTCGGCTGTTCGGGGGTCTTCGATTCCCCCCAGCCGGCGGCGCGCAGGAAATCTGGAATTTCGTTTTCCGGTTTCGGTTCAGCGGCGGGGGCGGGCTTCTCGCCGAACCCGGCGGCTGTCAGCCAATCGGGCTGTGCGCCCATGGCTGCGGAATCAAGCGCAGGCGCAGATGCTGCGCCAATTCCCAGGGAGGAGCCCCATTCCTGCGCCATCGGCACTTCCTGCCCCGTGTATTCGAGGCGTTCCAAATTCACCGATGCGTCCGGCACTTCATTCGATTGGAAGATCGAACCCTTCGCAAAGTTGGCATACGGGTCCAATTCACCGACGCGCATCCGGTACACCTGCGTGCTTTCAGCGCTGCCGGCTGTGGCAGGCAGGAGTTCCACCATGATGCGGTTGGCTTCGAAGCAATAAGGATAGCGTTTCAGCAGTTGGTTGCTCAAATCGGAAGCGTCCGACTTTTGTCCGCTCTTGAAATAAGCAAGCGCAAGCAATACCTGCATATCCGCCCGCTGGGAGTCTTCGGCGAGAACGGAGCGGATTTCCGTGATGGCTTGCGGATACAACTCACCCTGCACGTAGATGCGCGCCAGCGCGCCGCGCGTCATGCGGACTTTGGGCGGCTCGACCCCATCGCGCCTTCCATACAGCCTTTGCAGTTCCCCCTGAATGGCTGGATTGGAAGGCTGCACTTCAAAGGCGCGTTCCATGTGCCAGAGGGCGTCGTCCAATTTATTCTCTTCGTCGCGGATGATGCTCAAACCCACGTGCGCCACAAAGTCGTCGGGGACCGCCATGAGCAGGCGTCCGAAAACGTCTACGGCTTCGCTGTAGCGCCGGGCTTCGAGGTAGGTTTTACCAAGCAGGCGGTAGGTTTCGAGATGTTTCGGGAAGGTCTTGAGAATATGGCGGCAATGGGCAATCGCCTCGTCCAAATTCCCCTGCTCGATGAGGCGCTCGATTTCGCGGTTGTAAATTCGCAATGAGACTTTTGCCATTACCGGTTCCTATGGATTAAGTATGCCTGATTATCAAAAAATTCGCAAGACTATACGCTATTTTACTCGTAAAACAGCGGCAACGGCGGCACAATTTCGTCGCTGAAGCGATGAGCAGAGAGAACCGCTTCGCGCGCTTCGGCAAGTTTTGCCTCATCATTCGCGTGAACCTCGAACAACAGCTCGCCTGCCTCCACCCGATCCCCCACTTTTTTGTGGAGGACAAACCCGACGGCATGGTCAATGGGATCGCCCTTTTGGGCGCGCCCCGCTCCCAGCGCCACCGCCGCCTCGCCCACCCGCCTCGCATGGACCTCGGAGATGAATCCGCTGCGGGGGGCTTTGACCGCCTCGACGAATTTTGCCCGCTCGAACTTCGAGAGATCGTCCACGTAGGAGGCGTCTCCGCCCTGAGCCGCCACCAGCACGCGCAGTTTCTCCAACGCGCTGCCATCTGCAATGGACTTTTCCGCCATGGCGCGTCCTTCCGCCAAATCCTTCGCGCGCTGACCGATCACCAGCACATGCGCGGCGACGTGCAGGCAGTGTTCCACATAATCCGGCGCGCCGCCGCCTTTCAGCGTCTCGATGGCTTCGATCACTTCGAGGGCGTTGCCCACTGCCGCACCCAGGGGTTGGTTCATGTCCGAGAGCAGGGCTGCGGTCTTTCGTCCGGCGAGGCGTCCGATATCCACCATCAGGCTGGCAAGTTCGCGGGCTTCGTCCAACGTCTGCATGAACGCACCCAGACCGGTTTTTACATCCAATACAATCGCCTGCGCGCCCGCCGCAATCTTTTTGGACATGATGGACGATGCGATCAGCGGCATGGACGGGACGGTGCCGGTCACGTCGCGCAGCGCGTAGAGTTTCCCGTCTGCGGGGGCAAGGTCGAGCGACTGCCCTGTAAGCACAATGCCCTTTTCTTTCAATTGTTTTTTGAATTCCTCGGTGGATAAATCCACGCGGTAGCCGGGGATGGACTCGAGTTTATCGAGCGTGCCGCCGCTAAAGCCAAGCCCGCGCCCCGACATTTTGCCGACGGGCAGTCCGCATGCGGCTGCGATCGGCATGACGGAAATGCTGGTCTTGTCGCCCACGCCGCCGGAGGAATGCTTGTCCACGGCAATATCCACGATCTTCGAAAGGTCGAGCACCTGTCCCGAATGCGCCATGGCGAGCGTGAGGTCGGTGGTCTCCTGGGCGGTCATGCCGTTGAGCAGAACCGCCATTGCAAAAGCGGAAGCCTGGTAATCTGGAATATCCCCGTTGGTAAAACCCCGAATAAAAAATTCGATCTCCGCGGCTGTCAGTTCCTGTTTGTCGCGTTTTTTGATGATGATGTCTACCGCGCGCATGCGATTCTCCTTTTGGAATACTGCGCGGTTATTTTATCGCATTTTGTCTGACAAAAGACTATGCCCTCTCCACCTGCTGCCCATCCTTCGTATCTTTGACCCTCCAGCCGAGCGCAGCGATTTCAGCGCGCAGGCGGTCGGAGGCGGCGAAGTCTTTCTCCGCCCGGGCTTGTTTGCGCTGTTCAAGCAGGGCAAGGACTTCTTCCGAGGGTTGATCCTCTTCTTCCGCAGCCTGGGCATCCAGGATCATCTGCCAAACTTCCGGGCGGATTCCTGTTTCAAGCGGGTCGGGCGGGGTACAGGTCCCCAACTCGCTGAGGGAAAAACTTGCGCCGGAAGGGTACATCTCCGCCAGTCCGTTTTTCAACACGGAGACCGAACTGACGCCGTGCACGCCGCATACGCCCTTTTCGCAGTCCATGATGATGCCGGAGTGTTCATCCAGCCCGACGATGATGTTTTCGGCGGGGGTCAGTTTGCGCCACTGTTCGAAGCGCTCCATGCCGATGAAGCAGCGGCTGGTATCCAAATCCACGCCGCCTTCGGCGTTGTTCCAATGCGGGACGAAGGAAACGTGCATCCCAAAATCGGAGAAAAAGCCAAGCCCGTCCTTGACGTGGACATCCTCGCCGACTTTATAGATTTCATAGACGGGCAATACCCACTGTCCCACCGAGATGGTGGCGGCGGAAGCAAAGACCAGCGTCGCTCCCTGCCTGTGCCGCGCGCGGACGACATCCCATGCCAGCGTGCCGCGCAGCTGCCGCGCCAGGTAACTGGGGCTGCCCGGTCCCATGAAGATCATATTGGCGCGCATCAGCGGCTTGAGGATATCCGGGTTATCGGGGCTGAACTCCGTTCCTTTTTTGCGGGCGGGAATCAGGTTAATCGTTGGTTTGTAATTTTGCAGGCGGGTTTTGAGGAAGTCGCCCACACGCCCGGCGACGAGAGAGGCGTTCAACTCAAAGCCGGCTGGCGTTTCGAGGATGGCGATCCGCAGCGGGTCCGGGATGAGGCGGGCAAGCGTCTCGAAGATTCGTCCGCCCGCAAGGGAGGTCTCGCCGGAGCCGAGGAAGGCAATGCGTCCAAGAGTCATGTTAATTTGGATGACTCGTTTAATTGATCTATTACACTGAGAAAGGTCTCGTTATCGGGAATATCCGAGCGGGAGGCGCTGTAATGAACGTATCGAATGGAGCCGTTCAAATCCACGATGCAGTTCAAGGGCATGCGCCCCAGTTTGAAAAGATTCACTTCCTGGCGGTACAGCCGGGCGACGGCGTGCTCCGGGTCGGGCAGACCGATGAAAGGCAGGTTCTCCTTTGCCCAATAGCGTTTGAACGATTCCCGATCGTCCGGTCCCACTGCCAGAATTTCGACGCCGCGCGATTGGAATTCGTGGTAATGATCGCGCATGCGCGCCAACTGCGCGCGGCAGTGCGGTCACAGAAAACCGCGCAGAAACGCAAGCAAAACGGGTTTCTGCCCGCGAAAATTGGAGAGCCGGATTCGGAGGCCGTTGATATCTTCGAGTTCGAAATCGGGGGCAGACATGCCCGGAAGGATGAGATCGTTTTTCACTGCGCTTCGAGGTATCGGTTCACGGCATCCATGAACGGGATGGGACATTCCTCCTGCGGCACATGCCCGCAGGCAGGAAGCATGACGAGCTCCGCGTTCGGCATTTCGGCGGAGATGGCTTCGAAATACCAGGAGCGGATCAAACGGTCTTCCTGCCCGGCGACGATGAGCGCAGGCGTTTTCAACTGCGGCAGCAGCGGGCGAAGTTCGGGGTAGGCGGGCGCGAAGGTCAGTTCGTAGAAGGCGCGGTCCCAGTTTTCGATCTTCAACAGGTTCAGGTATTCCTGTTTGATCTCGTCGGTCAATTTAGTTTTATCATACCATTCGCGCTCGATGGTCCTGGGCAGGGATTCCTGATAATCGCGCATCAACAGCGGGCCGATGTGCCGCGCCTGCGGAGTCCACATGATCGGCAATGCCCACGCCGGGAATTGTGGACCGTAACCGCCGCCCACGCCGGGGTCAACCAGGATGAGGGTTTCCACCCGTTCGGGGTATTCCAACGCGAATGCCACCGCCAGCCCGCCGCCAGCCGAATTGCCGACCAATATCGCTTTTTCCACGCCAAAGGCATCCAGCAGTCCGCGCAGAATTTCGATATTGGCTTTCATGCCGTAAGGGTTGGCTTCCCAATCTTCGGGCATGGGGCGTTCGGTGAGGCCGAAGGCGGGGCGGTCATAGGCGATGACCCGGCCGCGCGCGGCGAAATCGTCCATCACCTCGCGCCAGGAGAAGGTGCTGCCGCCGAACGGATGGAGGAGGATGAATGTGGTTTCACCCCCGCCCGCTTCCTTGTAATGGATGTCCACGCCGTTGATTTCGACGAACCGGCTGCCGGCATCCACAAATTCCCGTTCGCTCACCAATCCTTCCAGTTTCGGCACGGGGACGGCAAACGGTCCCACCGCCATGGTAAGGCACGCAAAAAGGATGAAGAGAAGGGATATCTTTTTCAATCGTTTCATGGCTGGATGATGGGCGATGGACGGTCTATGGTCTGCCGTCCATCGCCCATGGTCGAGTTATCGCAATACTTTCTCGAAGAAATCCGTTGTCGCGTTTGCAGCCAGAGTCCACTGCTCTTCGGGAGGGATGCTCGCGGCGCGGTCGCCGGCTTGAGGTCCGTATGAGGCGAATTGGGCATGGTTGCCGCCTTCGATAGCCACGAATTCAGCATCCGCCGGGAGGAGGTCTTGCGAATCCTTCACCATTTCCAATGGGAATAAACCATCGTTCGTCGCGTACACCGAAAGAACGGGGGTATCCCGAATCAGCAGCGCATCATCGGCAGGGGTGGAAGCCCACAACGCCAGTCCTTTGATGTCGGGATGAACGGCGGCATAAGCGGAAGCCGCTGTCCCGCCGAGGGAATGTCCGCCCACAAACCAGTTTTGAATTTCAGGGTATGCCGCCTGCACACGCGCCGCCGCGTTGGTATCGAACAAAGCGATGTTCAACGGCGCAGGCGTAAGCACAACGAAATATCCCTGAGCCGCGATCAACCGCAATACGGGCGCATAAGCGCGATAATCCACCCGGGCGCCGGGATAAAAGATGAAACCGGTTTCGGGGCGCGGGGTTTCTGCGGGATGAAAAATCACCCATCCATGTTCCGCGCTCACGAACACCTGCGAATCCGAGTTCAGGGCGTTCAACGCAATTTCTGTGGCGGGGGCTTCATCGTTCGCCCACACCACGAATGCGACGGCAGCGGCAAACAGGGCAAGGACCAACACCGCCGCCGCAATTTTCAAATGTATACGTATCAAACACTACCTCTTTGCGAGTTCTTTTGCCTTTTCCCAAACGGCATCGAACATTTCCGGCGTCAACTTTTTTGTGGAGGTATTCTGCCGGCTGGGGTGATAGGAGCACAGCAGCCAATGACCGGTGGTCAGTTTATAAGCCGCGCCATGCGAGAACTTCAAGCCGCTGACCGCGAATATTTTGAGGATGCGGTCGAAGGCGATCTTACCCAGGCATACGATCACCTTCGGGTTGATGATTTCCAGTTCGCGTTCGAGGAACGGCTGGCAGTTATTCAACTCTTCGAGACTGGGTTTGTTATCGGGAGGCGCGCAGCGGCCCGACGCGGTGATGTACATATCCCTGAGGATGAGCCCATCGCTTCGAGACTCCGCCCGGGGCTGGTTCGCGTACCCAGCCTTGTGCAGCGCCGGAAACAGGAAATCCCCCGAAGCATCCCCGGTGAACTGACGCCCGGTGCGGTTCGAGCCGTGCGCGCCGGGAGCAAGCCCCACCACCAGCACGCGCGCGTTTGGGTCGCCGAATCCGGGCACGGGTCTGCCCCAATATTCCTCGTCCTTGTACGCCCTGCGTTTGACCCGCGCCACCTCCTCGCGCCATACCACGAGACGGGGGCATTTGCGGCAGGTGATGATCTGCTGATTGTGCTGGTCGAGGTTCATGAGGGATTGGAAGATTAGAGATTAGGAATTGGAGGATTAGAGGATGAGCATGGCGTCGCCGAAGGAATAAAAGCGATAGCCTTCCTTTATGGCGAGTTCGTAAGTCTGCAAAATTCTTTCCCTTCCCGCGAACGCGCTGACCAGCATGATGAGCGTGGACCTGGGAAGGTGAAAATTTGTGATCAGCGCATCCACCACTTTGAACCGATAGCCAGGGAGGATGAATAGCGTTGTGAGTCCTGCGTAGGGCGAGATAATATCTCTTCCTACGCTTGCGCTTTCGAGCGTTCGCACACTCGTTGTCCCCGCTGCGATCACCCGCCCTCCATTGCGTTTGGTCTCGTTGATGGCGTCCGCCGTCTCCTGCGGGAGATGGCACCACTCGCTGTGGATTTTATGTTCCTCGGGGTTGTCTTCATTCACGGGCGCGAAGGTATCCAACCCAACGTGCAAGGTCACATACGCGACCTTTACTCCATTCCGCTTGAGCACTTCCAACAGTTCCGACGTGAAGTGCAGTCCCGCCGTCGGCGCGGCGGCAGAACCCGGCTCTTTGGCAAAGACGGTTTGATAGCGTTCGGGGTCATTTAGTTTTTCATGAATATACGGCGGGAGCGGGACGTTCCCAACTTGAGAAAAGTATGGCTCGATGGGTTCGGAGAATCGAATCAAACGTTCTAAGCCTTCGAGAAGTTCGAGGATTTTGGCTTTGATGATTTTTGTCGCGTTACTGGCGATGACCTCGATTAACATCTCTTTGCCTACGCGCAAGCCCTTGCCGCCCACCAATGCTTCCCATGTCAGCTCGTCGCGGCGGCGGAGAAGCAGGAGTTCCACTTTCCCGCCGGTTTCCTTACGGGCAAAGATGCGGGCGGGGATGACGCGCGTCTGGTTTAAAACCAATAAATCCCCCGCCTGCAAATAATCCCGAATATCGCGAAAAATCCTGTGCTCCACCCCGCCGGTCTGACGGTTCAAAACCAGCAGACGCGAAGAATCGCGCGGCTCAACAGGCGCCTGCGCGATGGAGGATTCGGGGAGACGGTAGTCGAAGTCGGAGGTTTTCATTTCGTTTGAACGAGCAATGTCCCGGCGTTCAAACGCTTACCTATCGAGCCAGAACAGAGAGAGTTTTTCTTTGATCGCTTTAAATTCAGGGTCGCCTGTCACGAGTAGAGCGCCAAGTTCTTGCGCCAAAGATGCGGCAAAAGCATCAGCATAAGAAATCGAGTATTCCGCTTTTAACTGCGCGGCGGCAAGGATTCTTTCTTCCGCTGCATCATAAAATTGAATTGGTAATGAACGCAAATCCGCCAAAATGGAATGAGCTTTAACACGCCCCTGCTCACGACTCAAAATATAAAACACTTCTCCAACATTGATAAAACTCATTGCCAGGGAAATCTCGCCAATTTCGGCACGTCGAAGAAGTTCTTTTACTTGGCCGCCGCCGGATTCGGCAAGAAAATAGGCAAGAATAGCAAAAGTATCGAAAACATACATAACTCAAGTTGCCACCTTCCAATAGATTTTCCAGGTTCCCCGCCCAAAGCCCTCACCCTGCCCTCTCCCATCGGGAGAGGGGGAAGTCATCCCGGAAGATATAACCTTGTTTGGGGTGAGGGAAGCCTCTTGAAACCAAGGCAG
>QMIW01000156.1 GCA_024434165.1 Chloroflexota bacterium
CGTCCACGCCGCCCTGGTTGTATTCATCCACAGCCAGGCGCCCGATGGCGGAAACATCCACAAAGGTCGGGGCGGCGGGCAGGTTGCTGAATTCTGCAATGACGTCCTTGCGGCGGCGGAAGAGCAAATCCCTGCCCTTGCGCCCGACCGCAATGTACTTGACGGGAACGGGGTACTGGTCGAATTTTTGAGCCGTAAAACGGATCACATTGGAGTTGTATGCGCCTGCCAGGCCGCGGTCGCCGGTGACGACCACCACCAGGGCATTCCTGACGTTGGAGCGCTTGACAAGCAGGGGGTGCAGGCTGTCGCGTCCCGGTTGTTCGGCGACGTGCTTCAACACCTGCCACGCCTTCGTCGCATACGAACGGGTCGCCATGACCGCATTGACCGCCTTGCGGACCTTGCTGGCACTGACCGTTTCCAAAGCGCGTGTGACCTGTGAAATGTTCTTTACGCTCTTGATTCGGAGCCGCATTTCACGAGCGGAAGCCATAAGTTAGTCCTTTAGTCTCTTGGTTTGGTTAGTCTCTTAGTCATTCGTCTTGCAGCCCCTGGCTACTCGACCATGTGACTATATGACTATTTGACTAAACAGCCCAGCCCGCGCGGAAACCATCCAGGGCTTTCATCAGGGCGGCGCGATTCTCGTCGGTGATGGCTTTCTTCGCCACAATGTCCTTGCCAATTTCGGGGTGGGACGTTTCCATGTAACGAATCAAATCCGCCTGCCACTGCGCCATCTTTTCGAGCGGAACGCCGTCGGCGTAGCCGTTCGTTCCGGCGAAAATGACGATCACCTGGTTTTCCAGTTCCACCGGCTGGTATTGCGGCTGTTTGAGGATTTCCTGCATCCGCTGACCGCGGCTCAACTGCTGCTGGGTGGACTTATCGAGGTCGGACGCCATCAGAGCGAAAGCCGCCAACTCGCGGTATGCCGCCATGTCGAGGCGCAAGCGTCCTGCCACCTGCCGAATGGCTTTGGTCTGGGCATCGCCGCCCACACGGGAAACGGAAATACCCACGTTCACCGCCGGGCGGATACCGGCATTGAACAGGTTGCCTTCGAGGTAGATTTGACCGTCGGTAATGGAAATCACGTTCGTGGGGATGTAAGCGGAGACGTCGCCGAGCAGGGTTTCGATGATCGGCAGAGCCGTCAGTGAACCGCCCGTGCCTTTTACTTTTACGATCTTGTGACCGTCGCCCAGCGCCTTGGCGGCTTCTTCCGCCTCATGCTTTGAAAGCGGACCGGCGTACACCTTGCCGTCCACGCCGTCTTTGGGGTCGGCAAGTTCGGCGCTGTAATCCTTCTTCACAACCACATAATGATTGGCAAGGCGGGCGGCGCGCTCGAGCAGGCGCGAGTGCAGGTAGAACACATCGCCGGGATACGCTTCGCGTCCGGGCGGGCGGCGCAGAAGCAGGGAGACCTGGCGGTACGCCCACGCATGTTTGGAAAGGTCGTCGTAAATGATCAAGGCGTCGCGCCCGGTTTCCATGAACTCTTCGCCGATGGCGCAGCCCGCATACGGAGCGATATACTGCAATGCCGCAGATTCGTCGGCGGAGGCGACCACGATGATGGTGTGTTCCATCGCGCCGTATTTTTCGAGGATGCCGAGCGTGCGGGCAATTGCGGCTTTCTTCTGACCGATCGCCACGTAGATGCAGATCAGGTCCTTGCCTTTCTGGTTGATGATCGTGTCAATCGCAATGGCGGTCTTGCCGGTCTGGCGGTCGCCGATGATCAACTCGCGCTGACCGCGCCCGATGGGAATCATCGTGTCAATGGATTTGATGCCGGTCTGCACGGGGGTATCCACGTCCTGGCGTTCCACCACGCCCGGCGCAATGCGCTCGATGGGGCGGAACCCGGTCGTCGCAATGGGACCTTTGCCGTCAATCGGCTCGCCCAGGGCGTTGACCACGCGTCCGATCATGGCATCGCCCACCGGTACGGAAGCGATGCGCCCGGTCCCGCGCACGGTCATGCCTTCGACAATGCCCTCGTAGTTACCCATCACGATCACACCGACGTTGTCCTTCTCCAGGTTGAATGCGATGCCCATCACACCGTTGGCGAACTGCACGAGTTCCTGCGCGCGGATCTTGGCAAGCCCTTCCACGCGGGCGATGCCGTCGCCCGCTTCAACGACAACGCCAACATCGCTGACGCTGATCTCGGGCTTGAAGCTTTCTATCTGTTTCTGCAAATCGCTGGTGATTTGCTTGATCAAGTCTGACATTCGGTAGCCTCCACCAAAAATTCGTTTTACGTACAAGAACCCGGATAAGGGGCTTATCCGGGTTTATTTGTCGTGTCCCTTGTACCTTCGTGAGCAACAGCACAAGCGAGCCAATGATACCTGAAAGGCGAATGATTGTCTAGTTTCAATCGCCGCCCGCCTTAAAAATCCCCGCAGCCCTTGTCATTCACACATCTTTGGGCAAAACAGGCAGCCTATCTGCAAGGCAGGGACGCCCTGTATCACAGACATTTTGCAAAAAATGGATGGGCGCCCCTGCCGCGGAAATGAGTTATTATCTTAACCCGAGTTGCTGCCTGGGTTTCAAGAGGCTTCCCTCACCCCAAACAAGGTTATATCTTCTGGGATGACTTCCCCCTCTCCCGATGGGAGAGGGCAGGGTGAGGGCTTTGGGCGGG
>QMIW01000073.1 GCA_024434165.1 Chloroflexota bacterium
CGTGATCGCTGCTGTCAGCGTCGTCTTGCCGTGGTCAATGTGCCCCATCGTCCCCACGTTCAGATGCGGTTTGCTTCTGTCAAACTTTTCCTTCGCCATAATGAAACTCCTTGGGTATAAAACAAGTTACGCTTTCAATATACTTTCCGCCACCGACTGCGCAACGGGCGCATAGTGGTCAAATTCCATGCTGAATACACCGCGTCCCTGGGTGGCGGAACGCAGCTGGGTGGCATACCCGAACATTTCCGCCAGAGGTACCATCGCGCGGATGGACTGGGCATTGCCCGGGCGGACATCCATTCCCTGAATCAGACCGCGGCGGCTGTTGAGTTGACCCATCACGTCGCCAAGATATTCTTCGGGGACGACAACTTCCACTTTCATCATCGGTTCGAGCAGGATGGGGTTGCCTTTGTGAACGCCTTCCTTGAGACCGATGGAAGCGGCAAGTTTGAACGCCATTTCGCTCGAGTCCACTTCATGGTAGGAACCGTCGAAGAGCGTGATCTTCAAATCCACAACCGGGTAACCAGCCAGGACGCCGCTTTCGCACGCTTCGCGGAAGCCTTTTTCGACGGCGGGGATGTATTCCTTCGGAATTGCGCCGCCGACGATCTTGTTCTCGAAGACGATGCCGCTGCCGCGCTCGCCCGGTTCGAGGGAGAACACCACGTGTCCGTATTGACCCTTACCGCCGGACTGCTTGGCATACTTGTAGTTGACTTCCTTGACGGGTTTGGTGATGGATTCGCGGTATGCAACGCGCGGAGCGCCAACGTTTGCCTGCACCTTGAACTCGCGCAGGAGGCGGTCAACGATAATATCGAGGTGAAGTTCGCCCATGCCGCGAATGACGGTTTGACCCGTGTTTTCATCGGAGTTGACGCGGAATGTGGGATCTTCTTCAGCCAGTTTGCGAAGCGCCTCCCCCATCTTTTCCTGGTCGCTGGAACTCTTCGGCTCGATGGCAATCGAAATCACCGGCTCAGGGAAGGTGATGCTTTCGAGGACGAGGGATTTCGTATCGCAGAGGGTATCGCCGGTGAAACTTTCCTTGAAACCGAGCACAGCGCCAATATCGCCGGCGCGGATTTCGGTAATGTCTTCGCGGCGGTCGGCGTGCATGCGCAGGAGGCGCCCGATGCGTTCCTTCTTGCCCTTGGTGCTGTTTTGAACGGTCTGACCCTGGCTCAGCACGCCGGAATACACGCGGATATACGCCAGACGACCCACGTAGGGATCGGTAACGATCTTGAATACGAGGGCGGATAAAGGCGCATCGTCCCGCGCCGGGAGTTCGAAGGTGTTCTCGGGGTTGCCGGGCTCGGAGGCTGAAACGGAGGGAATATCCGCCGGAGAGGGCAGGTAATCTATCACAGCGTCGAGCATCGCCTGGACGCCCTTATTCTTCAAGGAAGAACCACAAAAGACCGGGGTGGCTTTGTTGGCAATGACGCCCTTGCGAAGCGCGGCTTTCAATTCATCCACGCTGATTTCCTGCGCTTCGAGGAACTTCATGGTGAGTTCGTCGTCCAGTTCGGCGATCTTCTCCACCATCTTGGCGCGGGCGGCGGCGGCTTGTTCCTGCAAATCGGCGGGGATTTCGGTGACCTTGGGTTCCTTGCCGAGGTCATCCTCCCACACGATGGCTTTCATGGAAAGAAGGTCAACAACGCCTTTGAAACCGGCTTCGAACCCGATGGGAACCTGCATTGCAATGGGGTTTGCGCCGAGGCGGTCAATGATCGTTTCGATGGTGCGTTCGTAGGAAGCGCCCACGCGGTCCATCTTGTTGACGAAACAAATGCGGGGAACACCGTAGCGGTCAGCCTGACGCCAGACGGTCTCCGATTGAGGCTCCACGCCCTGGACGGCATCGAAGACCACCACGCCGCCGTCCAGCACGCGCAGGGAGCGCTGCACTTCGGCGGTAAAGTCAATATGACCGGGGGTATCAATGATATTGACCTGATAGCCCTTCCACTCCGCGGAGACCGCCGCCGATACGATGGTAATACCACGTTCCCGTTCCTGGACCATCCAGTCGGTTACGGTTGTACCTTCGTCAACGGAACCGATGCGGTGCGTCAGACCGGTATAGAACATGATACGCTCGGTGGTGGTGGTTTTCCCGGCGTCAATGTGGGCAATAATGCCGATATTTCGGTATTTCTCCAGCGGATGAACACGTGCCATTCTGACTGCTACCTGTTTCCTTTACAAGATCTAAAATCAAACCTAAATACGATAGTGCGAGAAGGCGCGGTTGGCTTCCGCCATCTTGTGCGTTTCATCGCGTTTGCGGATGGAAGCGCCGGTCTCGTTGGATGCGTCAATCAATTCCGAGGCAAGTTTGTCCGAAAAGGATTTGCCGGAGCGTTCGCGGGCTGAGCTGAGAATCCAGCGAATCGCCAGCGTCACACGGCGGTCTGCGGAAACCTCCATCGGCACCTGGTATGTCGCGCCGCCCACACGGCGCGGGCGGACTTCCATGACAGGTCCGACGTTCTTGAGAGCGGCGTCGAAGACTTCCATGGGATTCTTCTCGGTTCGTTCCTTGATCAAGTCCATGGCATCGTACACCAGCCCCGTGGCGACGCTTTTCTTGCCGTTCTTCAGCACGTGCTGAATCATGGTCTGGACGTTGACGCTATTAAAACGGATATCGGGAAGCAATTCCCGCTTCTCTGGTTTTGCTCTACGCATGCTTTATTACTCCATCCATTGATTACTTCGGACGCTTCGCGCCGTACTTCGAGCGGCCCTGCTTGCGGTTGGCGACGCCGGTGGTATCGAGGGAGCCGCGCACAATGTGATAACGTACGCCCGGCAGGTCCTTCACACGTCCGCCGCGGACGAGGACCACGGAGTGTTCCTGCAACTGGTGACCTTCTCCCGGAATGTAAGCCGTCACTTCAATGCCGTTGCTCAACCGCACGCGGGCGATCTTGCGCAGAGCCGAATTCGGCTTCTTGGGTGTCATGGTACGGACAACGGTACAAACGCCGCGTTTCTGCGGCGCGCCCTTGTCCTGGCGGAACCTGCGCTGCTTGTAGCTGTTCAGGGTGAACTGCAGAGCCGGAGCCTTGCTTTTTACATGCTTACTCTTGCGGCCCTTGCGGACCATTTGATTTATTGTCGGCACAATCAGCCTCCGATTTCAAGTCTTTCGATTTCTTTGATTTCGTATTCGCAAGAAATGAGACCATCATACACAAACCCTGATGGCCTCATTTGTAGCTGCCCAAGTATATCGTCGAGCGGGGGTTCACTGCCGCTCTTGTTCCTTAACAAAGGCATGTCATTTTATCATGCCATGTTAATCAAGTCAATAGGAAATGCTACTTTTTTCGGGTTTGATTCTCTCCGAGACTCAGCAAACCGGTGTCGTGTTTGGGCGGATGCGTCTTCTCTTCATCCTTGCCGAACCTCACCACCTCCCCGTTCTCGTTGATCGCTTCCACAGCGAGACCCAGGGACTGCAATTCCTTCACCAGCACACGGAAGGATGCGGGGATGCTGGGTTCTTCGATCGGCTCGCCCTTGACGATGGCTTCGTAGGTGTTCACACGACCCTGAACGTCGTCCGATTTCACGGTCAGCATTTCCTGAAGCGTATGCGCCGCGCCGTAGGCTTCGAGCGCCCACACTTCCATTTCACCGAAGCGCTGCCCGCCGAACTGCGCCTTACCGCCGAGCGGCTGTTGCGTGACCAGGCTGTACGGACCCGTGGAGCGGGCGTGAACCTTGTCCTCCACCAGGTGATGCAGTTTGAGGATCGTCATCACGCCTACGGTGACGGGCTGGTCATAGGGCAGGCCCGTCTTACCGTCGCGCAGAGACTGCTTTCCGAGAATCGGCAGCGGAATACCCCGTTCCTTTGCAAGTTCCTGGGCGGTTTCGTACACCTTGTCTTCCGCCACGCGGCGGGTAACACCCTGGACTTCCAGCCACAACCGCAGACACGCAATGATGGCGACCTCATCCAGTTCGGGGTCGCGGTTCGCAACATTGCGATCTTCGAGGAGGATCTCATCGGGGTTGGAGTAGCCTTTTTCGCGCAGCCATTCCCGGGCGGTGGCGCGGCGCGCGTACACCGGGTCGTTCAGGCTGTAAACGTCGTAGCGGCGTTTATCCAGCCAGTGTTCGAGATACAGGCGGCGGACTTCGTCGTCATCTTCGATGGTGTTCGGGTCTACTTCCTGTTCCTTGATCCATTCCCAGGCGCGGGCGGCGGCTTCCTTCCAGGCTTGATCCATGATCCAGGCGCGCGCAAGCTCGGCTTCGATCTGTTCTTCGGTGGCGCCGTCGAATACGGGCGTAACGGCGCGATAGCCCATGCGCTTCGCCGCCCAGCCGAGGTGGACTTCCAACACCTGACCGATGTTCATACGTCCAGGCACACCGAGCGGGTTGAGGATGATGTCCACCGGCGTACCGTCTTCAAGGAAGGGCATATCCTCAACAGGCACGACCTTCGAAACCACGCCCTTGTTTCCGTGCCGTCCCGCCATCTTATCGCCGGCGGTGATCTTGCGGCGCTGGGCAACCGAAACGCGCACCATCATGTCCACACCGGCGGCGAGGTCGGAGTTATCTTCACGGGTGAAGACCTTCACATCCACAACCTTGCCGCGCTCGCCGTGCGGCATGCGCAGGGATGTATCTTTCACATCGCGGGACTTTTCACCGAAGATGGCGCGCAGCAGGCGTTCTTCGGGCGTGAGTTCCTTTTCGCCTTTGGGCGTGATCTTGCCAACGAGGATATCGTTCGGGCCGACTTCCGCACCGATGCGAATAATGCCGTTCTCATCGAGGTCCTTGATCGCGTCGTCGCCCACGTTGGGAATGTCGCGGGTGATTTCTTCAGGACCGAGTTTGGTATCGCGCGCCTCCACTTCATATTTTTCGATATGAACGGATGTAAAGCGGTCATCCTGAACGAGGCGTTCGGAAAGCAGGATGGCGTCTTCGAAGTTGCCGCCCTCCCATGAGAGGAAGGCAACCACCACGTTTTGACCGAGCGCGAGATGCCCGCTGTCGGTGGACGATGAATCGGCGATGATGTCGCCCGCTTTGATCAACTGTCCCTTGACGACGGACGGACGCTGGTCAATGCACGTGCTTTGATTGGAACGCTGATATTTGCGCAGTTGATAAACGCGGTTCCCGCTCCGCTTCTCTTTGACCGTTATGGTTGATCCTGTTACCGAGACGACTTCCCCATCCGCCTCAGCCACTACGACCTGGCCCGAATCCAGCGCGGCGTGTTTCTCCATGCCGGTGGAAACGAGGGGAATTTCGGGGCGGACCAGCGGAACCGCCTGCGCCATCATGTTGGAGCCCATGAGCGCCCGGTTGGCATCGTCATGTTCAAGGAAGGGGATCAACGCGGCGCTGATGCCTACAACCTGGTGGGGCGCCACGTCCATGAACTCGATGTTCTCAGGGTTGGAGAAAAGGAAGCCGGAGTGGTAGCGGCAGGAAATACGCTCACGGGAAAATTCATTGTTTTCGGTGAGGGCGGCGTTTGCCTGCGCGATTGTATACTTATCTTCCGCATCAGCAGAAAGATAGACAACGTCGTCGGAAACGAAGGGAACGATGGCGATTTCGGTCTCGAACCTGGAAAGCCGCTTCAGGGTCTTGGAATCAATCTCCGTGCCGGCTTTGAAGAGCAGTTCTTCCGATTTGGGATCGTAAACATCTTCGCGCAGGGTGCGTCCGATCAAGCGCTCGTCGTCCGAAGGAAGGGATTTGTACACCTTGCGGTACGGCGTTTCGATGAAGCCGTATTCGTTCACGCGGGCAAAGGAAGCCAGGCGGCCGATCAAACCGATGTTCGGACCTTCGGGCGTTTCAATCGGACAAATGCGCCCGTAGTGAGAGTGATGCACGTCGCGGACGTCGAAGCCGGCGCGCTCGCGGCGCAGACCGCCCGGACCTAGCGCCGAAAGCGTGCGTTTGTGACGCAGCTCCGCCAGCGGGTTGGTCTGATCCATGAATTGAGAGAGTTGGGACGAACCGAAGAATTCGCGCAGCGCCGCCACTACAGGACGGATGTTGACCAGCGTCACCGGCGAGAGTTGTTCCTGGTCGCGGATGGACATGCGTTCCTTGATGACGCGCTCCATCCTGCGCAGGCCGATTCGCAACTTGTTCTGAATCAACTCGCCCACCGTCTTGACGCGGCGGTTCCCCAGGTGGTCAATATCGTCGGGGCGTTCCGTTCCATTATTAATCTGAATCATGCGGCGCACAAGGCGGATGATGTCGCTCTTGCTAACCGTCCGGTGCGGGATGGGGATGTTCAGGTCGAGTTTCTGGTTCAATTTGTAACGACCCACCCGCTCAAGGTCGTAGTGCCGCTGGTCGAACAGCTGCTCTTCCAGGAACTGGCGCGCATTATCGAGTGTGGCGGGATCGCCGGGGCGCATGCGCTTGAAGAATTCGATCAGAGCCGCTTCCGCAATGGTATGGTTGGTCAGGTCCCAGTCCGGCTCCTGCTTGATCGTGGAAGCAATGAACATGCGCTCCGTGTTGTTATCCACGTCCTTAAAAATGGAAAGGATTTCCTCGTCCGTGCCGTGTTTGATGGGCGAATCCTTCAGCCCGTCGTTGACGGCGGCAAGCGCGCGCAGGAACACCGTGATGGGAACGGTGCGCTTGCGGTTGAATTTGAGAATGATGTAGTCGGATTTGCGCGTCTCGAACTCCATCCATGCGCCGCGGTCCGGGATGAGTTTCGCCATGGAAAGCAGGCGTCCCGTGGCGCGGTCGGCAGGCGCCTCGAAGTAAACGCCGGGCGAGCGAATCAACTGGGACACGACGACGCGCTCCGTGCCGTTGACGATAAAGGTGCCTTTGTCGGTCATCTCAGGAAAGTCGCCCAGGAAGATGTCCTGTTTGATCGGTTCAGGGACGTCGGGTCCTGCCAGAAGAACGGATACATATAACGGGCTTGCGTATGTAAGATCGCGCTCGACGCACTCCTCGATGGTATGCTTGGGTTCGCCAAACCAATATTTCAGTCCCCACTGCTGTGATTCGGGGCTGCGGCTGGGGAAGAAAAGTTTCATCCCCTTGTTATAAGACTCGATGGGGGAAATTTCATGGAACAGATCGCCGAGGCCCTCCTTCTTGAGTCTTTCAAATGAATCGAGTTGTACTTCAATCAGATTGGGTAAATCAAGATGTACTGGAATGCGCGCGTAGCTTTTGTGGGGCAAAGAAGATGCCATTCTTCTCTCCTGGGTTTATTTTTTGACCGGTTCATAAACAACTTAAACTGTCCCGATGGACAGCAACCTGAAATTATATCGAATGGAAGATAAAAAGTCAAGAACAATGCGCTTTTTCATCGCCGGACGAATAAAAGCCGGGTGCGTTTCTTGACAATCTATATAAGTGCGTGTAAAATCACCGGCGCTTAACAATAAAATATCGTTTGGCCGAGATAGCTCAGTTGGTAGAGCACGCGACTGAAAATCGCGGTGTCCCCAGTTCGATCCTGGGTCTCGGCACTCTCGGCCAGGTAAGCAGGTCGTCATCTGCGGGCGTGGTTCAGTGGTAGAACGTCTCCTTGCCAAGGAGAAGGTCGTGGGTTCGAATCCCATCGCCCGCTCAACACGGAGGATTGCAGATTGGAATGAATTTCTGTCGGCAATCCTCTTGTTTATATGGCGTCGTGGCCAAGTGGTAAGGCAAGGGTCTGCAAAACCCTCATTCACGGGTTCAAATCCCGTCGACGCCTCTAAGAGCGAGTCTGAGAGATGACTCGCTCTTTTGTTTTCCCGGCGCCCTGCCGGGAAAATGCGATAATTGAATTGACATGATTTTTTTCATCAAAAAAGCCTATAATGAAACAGGATGAACTGATTTTCGTTTTATGAATAGAAAAAATGCCGCTTTTGCCGTGCGCGTCTCCCTTGTTTATTTCTTCATTGGGGTCGCATGGATTTTGTTTTCAGACAAAATCCCGGCATTTGCATATCCCGAAGCGGAAAGTCAGACAGCGCTGCAAGCATATAAAGACTGGTTTTTCATCGTCGCAACCACGTTCCTGATTTTCTTCGTATTGTCCGCAGGCGAAAAGCCCAAAATAAACCCCGAAAACAAAGCGGGGGACCAATACCGGATGCTCGTCGAGGGCTTACCGGGGGTTGTCTTTATGGATTTTTTCGAAAATCCCCAGGCTTCTCAATATATGAGCCCGCGGTTGTTGGATTTGCTTGGATACACGCCGGAGGAATGGGCGGCAGGGAGCGAACTCTGGGAAAACTCGCTTCACCCAGACGACAAAGAGCGTGTGCTGAGGGAGGATATCCGCACGAACGAGACCGGCGAATCGTTTCGCATCGAGTACCGGCTGCGCCACCGCGACGGGCATTATGTTTGGATAAAAGAAGACGCCTCGCTCGTCAGGGACAAGGACGGTACTCCCCGGTTCTGGCATGGCATTCTGCTGGATATTACCGAACAGAAAAAAGTAGAAGACGCCCTCCTCCGGCACGACGCGATCCTCAAGGCGGTCGGCTATTCCGCCGAGCAGTTCCTGAAGACCACCAATTGGGAGGATAGCGTCGGTCAGGTCCTTGAAAGGCTTGGGAGAGCAACGGAAGCCAGTCGTGTATACATATTCAAAAAGGATTCCGCGTCGAGACCAGGAATCTTTTCTCAAGTTTACGAATGGTGCAGCGAAGGTATAACGCCCCAACTCTCCAACCCTGGCTTGCAGAAAATCAACCTAGAGGAAATCGGGTTTGCGCGCTGGGCAAAACTTTTCACGCAAGGCTTGCCGGCGGCAGGACCCATAAAGGATTTCCCCGTTGAAGAACAAGCCCTATTGCAAAGCCAGAATATCCGTTCGCTGGTATGTATACCCATTCAGTCGGGCAATGACTTATGGGGCTTCATCGGGTTTGACGACTGCCTGACCGAACGCGAATGGACCGATTCGGAAGTCGAAGCCTTGCGCGCCGCCGCCCGTACGCTTGGGCTGGCAATCGAACGAAAACAATTCGTCGAGGCGCTGCTGGAAAGCGAGACCAGTTACCGCGGTTTGTTCAATTCGGTTCGAGACGCCATCTATATTCAGGACAAGGAAGGGGTTTTTCTGGATGTAAACGACGGCGCAGTCGAGATGTACGGCTATCCAAAGGAATATTTCACGGGAAAAACACCGGAGTTCCTGAGCGCTCCCGGCAAAAACGACATGCGGAAGATCGGGGAAGCCATCCGCAAGGCGTTTGAGGGCGAGACACAGGAATTTGAATTTTGGGGCGTTCGCAGCAACGGCGAAATCTTCCCGAAGGATGTACGCCTTTTCAAAGGGACCTATTACGGTCAGGATGTGATTATCGCGGTGGCGCAGGACATCACCGCCCGCAAGCAATACGAAGAGGCGTTAAGACAGCAGCTGGAAGAGTTGAGCGTCCTTCACGCCGCCGCCATGACGGCATCCACTGCCAGAAATACGGATGAATTGATCCAGCAGATCACAGATATCATCGCCGACAGCCTGCACGCCGACAACTGCGGCGTTTTGCTCATCAGCGAGAACCGCGACAAACTGATTCCCCATCCCTCCTACCGCGGCATAGACATTCGAAGGATTTTCGAAAGCCTGCCGGTGACGCAGGGGATTTACGGGAAAGTCGCAACTGACAAGCGGTCCATCCGCATCGGCGACGTCTCACTTGAACCGTCCTACCGCCAAATATCGGAACATACGCGCTCCCAACTTTGCGTGCCGATTGTCAGCGGCTTAAAGGTCTTTGGCGCCTTGAATGTGGAAAGCAGTTCGCTGAACGCCTTCACCGAACGGGAGGAGCGGCTGCTCAACACCCTTGCCGGAGGGCTGGCAAGCGCCATGGAACGCCTCCAGCTGCTCAAATTGGAGAGGAAGCGCTTCGAACAATCGGAACTCCTGCGCGAAGCCACCATTGAATTAACGTCCTATTTCGAAACGGAAAAGCTTTTCGAGAAGATATTCACCCTCCTCGAAAGATTGATCACGTTCGACAGCGCCTCGATCGAGATGTTCCACCAGGGATACGTCGAGATCGTCGCCGGAAGGAACATCCCGGAGGAATTGATCGGGCATCAATACCCCTTCGACCCAAGCCGGTGGGGCGGCGAAGAAACCTTTCGCCAGCCGATCTTCATTCCCGATGTCCGTGAAGACAAGCGTTTTACGATATTCGAACAGACCAGCTACATCCGGGGTTGGATGGGCATCCCGCTTCTTGCCCAGGATAGACTGATCGGCTTTCTGAACATTGACAGCCGCACGCCGGATTTCTTCAAAATAGAACACGCCGCCGTCGTTCAGACATTCGCAAACCAGGTAGCAATCGCCATCGAAAATGCCCGATTGTTCGACCTTGAGCAGCGCCGGCGCAAGGAGGCGGAGACCCTCAGCCTGGCAACATTCTCCCTTGCGAACACGCTTGACGCAAGCGACCTGTTAGAGAAGATCCTCGACTGGCTTCAACAACTGGTCGCCTACGACAGCGCATCTGTCCTGATGCGGATGGAGAACTCCGTCCGGCTCGTTGCCTGCCGTAACCTGCCCAAGGAATTTCATATCGGGCAGGAGTTTCCAATTACCCCAAAGTGGCGGGCTATCGAGCAAAGCCGCAAGCCGTTGATCGTCGAAGACGCCCAGAACGACGACAATTTTGAAAAATGGCCCGGCAGCGAATACATCCGCGGCTGGATGGCAATCGCCATGTTCGCACAAGATGCCCTGATCGGGTATATCAACCTCGACAGCCGCACGCCGGGCGCCTTCACAAAGGAACACGCTGCATTAATTCAAACCTTTGCCAACCAGGCGGCGACCGCCATTGAAAAGGCGCGGCTCTTCGAATTGGAGAAAAAACGCCGCGAAACCGCCGAAACCGTCCGACAGGCATCCACCGCCCTGACCAATGTGCTGGACCTGCCGACCCTGCACAAAACGATCTTCGAATGGCTTTCCAAAATCGTCCCTTACGACAGCGCTTCGATCCTTGAGATCGAAGGAGATCACCTCAAACTGACTGCCGAAAAGGGCTTGCCCAAGCCCGAACTGGCGTTGGATCACGTGTATCCATTGAACAACAGGCTTTGCCAGATCATGGCAGAGACGGGACAGGCGCTGATCATCGAGGATTGCTGGTCCGACCCGCGCTTCGAAAAATGGGCGGAAGCGAAACACGT
The DNA here is from genome assembly GCA_024434165.1 of Chloroflexota bacterium. GTDB lineage: Bacteria > Chloroflexota > Anaerolineae > Anaerolineales > Villigracilaceae > Villigracilis. The sequence continues at coordinate 11,209 of QMIW01000073.1, forward strand.
GCGCGGATGGATGGGCGTCCCTTTGATTTCCCGCGGGCAGGTGATCGGCTTCCTGACGATTGACAGCCACACGCCGAATATCTACACCCGGAACGATGCAATCGCCGCACAGACTTTTGCACAGCAGGCGGCTACATCCATTGAGAACGTCCGGTTGTACACCGAAACCAGGCAGAGACTCGAAGAACTTGAAATGGTAAGCCGCATCTCCTTTGCGCTCCGTGCGGCGCGCGACACGCAGGAAATGCTTCCCATCCTGCTGAACGAGATCAAGAACATCTTCAACACCCAGGAAACCGCCATTTGGATCTTCGACCCCAACAATCATGTTCTTGTTCCACAGGCGGCTGGCGGAAGACTGGCGGATATTCCCAAACCGGTCTTTGAACCGGGGGAGGGCATTGTCGGGACGGTCTTTGTAACCGGAAAGACCCACTTCAGCCAGGAATTCAGCAGCGACTCGAACGCCTTCCCCCAAAACAGAGAGTTCATGGGTCCCGGCTGGTCAGTCCTTGCGGTGCCGATCCAAACCACGTCGGAGACGATCGGCGTGCTTGTGGTGGGAATCCAATCGCCGAGGAAATTCGAGACGCACTACCAGCGTTTGATCACCACGATTGCGGAAATCGCCGGGAACGCCATCTACCGCTCCACGTTGTACGAAAGAAGCGAGGAACAGATCCGGCGGCTCACCACCCTGCGCGAAATGGACACCGCCATTTCATCCAGCCTCGATCTGCGAATCACGCTGAACATCATCACCGAACATCTGATCTCGAAGATGGGCGTCAGCGCCGCCGCCATCCTGGTCTTCAACCCTGAAAGCCAGATGATGGACTACTACGCCAGAAAGGGTTTCAGCAACCGCGAACCTTCCCACGCCTCCATCAGCATCGGCGAAGGGGTAATGGGTCAGATACTGTTGAACCGCAAGCCGGTATACATAAAAGACCTGCGCCAGGAAAAAGCCGTCATACCGTTTGACCCCCATGTCATTGAAAAGTTTGTCAGTTACTATGCCGTGCCGCTTTTCATAAAAGGTGCCGCACGCGGGATACTGGAAACCTACTTCCGATCCCCCTTCACTCCCACAACCGACTGGCTCGATTTCGTCCAAACCCTTGCCGGGCAGGCTGCCATCGCCATTGACAACACCCAGTTGTTCGAAAATTTACAGCGCACCAACCAGGAACTTTCCCTTGCTTACGATACGACCCTGGAGGGATGGGGAAAAGCCCTCGAACTGCGGGATAAGGAAACCCAGGGACATACCCGGCGCGTCACCAACCTGACCGTGGAACTGGCACGGCAAATGGGCATCACCGAACCCGAATTGATTCACATCCGCCGCGGGACTTTGCTTCACGACATCGGCAAAATGGGCGTGCCAGACAGCATCCTCCATAAACCGGGATCGCTCACCGAAGAGGAAAAAATCGAAATGCAGAAGCATCCCCAGTATGCCTATGACCTGCTCTCCCCCATCCCCTACCTGCGGCCCGCCCTGGATATTGCCTACTATCATCACGAATGGTGGGACGGCAGCGGCTATCCACGCGGGCTGAAAGGCGAGGAGATTCCGCTCTCCGCGCGCATCTTTGCCGTAGTGGACGTTTGGGATGCCCTGCTCTCGGACCGACCCTACCGAAAAGCCTGGGGCGAGGAAAAAGTAATGCAGTACATTACCGACCTCTCCGGCAAACAATTCGACCCGCGCGTGGTCGAAGCCTTCAAAAAGATGCTGGCAAACGACCCCAAGTTTATCCGCTTGAACATTCCCGACATGGATCAGCCGGAATCGGTTGGGCAAAAACGGCAAATCAACGAAAAAAACAAAAAGAAGCGGTGAAGTTATACCGCTTCTTTATTGTATCCGCCGTTACTTCACGCGCACAAACCGGCGTTTGCCCACCTGGAGCACTCCGGGGTGCGGGAACGGAACGTCGCCCCGTTCGAGCGCAACACCATCCAAACGCACGCCCTTTTGGTCAATCAGCGCGCGCGCCTTGCTCCTGCTCTCCGCCAGTTTCGCGGCGAGAACCACATCCAGCACCGTCTGGCCGGCTTGCAGTTCGTATTCGGGCATCTCATCCGGGATTTCCTTCTGCTGGAACATTTTGACGAACTGCTCCTGCGCGGCGGCGGCTTCGGCATCTCCGTAGAAAATACTGGTAATCTCCTTTGCCATCGCCATCTTCGCATCGCGCGGATGAAGCGCACCAGACGCCACATCGGCTTCCACCTTCGCAATCTCATGCGGATTCCAGCGCGTGACCAGGCGCATGTAAATCCCCATCGCCGAATCCGGCACAGACATCAACTTGCCGAACATATCGTCCGCGCCGGTGTTGATCGGCACAATATTGCCCGTGGACTTGGACATTCTCTGCACGCCGTCCGTCCCCGGCAGGATGCCCGTGATGATGCCCACCAGCGGCTTCTGCCCGAGCGCTTCCTGCAATTTGCGTCCTGCCACGATGATGTTGAACAACTGGTCTGAGCCGCCCACCTGCACGTCGGTTTCCATCGCAGCGGCGTCGTACCCCTGCATGAGTGCATAGAAGGTCTCATGCAGGTAAATCGGCTCACTTTTTTCGAGACGTTTGGCAAAGTTCTCGCGCGCCAAAAACTGCTGGACGGTAAAGTTCTGACCGAGGCGAATCAAATCCACCAGCGTCAGTTTCGAGAGCCATTCGCCGTTGTAGCGGATTCGGGTCTTCTCACGATCCAGCACGCGGAACGCCTGCTCGGCGTAGGTGCGGGCATTTTCGTTGACCTGCTCCTCAGTCAGGATCGGACGCGCCTTGTTCTTATCCGAAGGGTCGCCCACCAGCGCGGTGTAACTGCCGATGAGGAAGGTCACGTCATGACCCAGGTCCTGGAATTGGCGCAGTTTCCGCATGGAAATGGTGTGCCCAAGATGCAGGTCGGTGGACGTGGGATCGTAACCGCAGTAGACCCTCAGGGGGCGGTTTTCTTTTTGCGCCGTCAGCAGGCGCTCGCGCAGTTCAGCCGCCATGGCGTTCTGCAACTCCTCATCGCCATAGTCGGTGCCTTGCATCAACAATTCAACCTGTTCGTCAATATTCATATGTTCTCCCTGCGGAAAAATGATTTCGAAACTTGTCGCTGTTCATCCCCGGTCCACCCGGAGCCGCAAACAAAAACGCGCCCGCGATGATGGGGCGCGTTCAATTCACACCATCGCAAAGGCTTATGGATGGACGCGGTAATAATAGAAACGGACAGCCGATTTTCCAGACATGCGGCTATTATACAACAAGAACCCTACTGGGACAAATTGAACGGGAAACTCCACGGTCCCTTCACGGTGTAGAACTCGTCGCTGTAAACGATCTGTTCCGCCTGCTCCTGGGTCATTTCCGGCGGGCGGCTGGTGATCTGCATGGTCAGCGTACCGTTCACGTCCAGGCATTCCAGTACGATGCCGATGCCCCGCTCCTGCATGGCTTGTTGAATCTTCGGCATGTAGACGGAGCAATAGTCATCCTGCTGGGGGGGCGCGGCGATGGCGCCAATCTCGATGACCGCGTTGGTCAAATCGGCATCCGGCGGAACGACAAAGGTCAGCGTATCACAGCGCAGACCGGGCTGGTTCTCTGCTGCCTCCTGCAAACTCACCAGCGTTGTACCGTATTCCTGCAAGACCGTCCCGGCATAGGTGAGGCTCGCCGACCAGATGGACCAATCGGATGCGTCGGGCAGGGTGTAGCAGACATCGGCATTGACGTTCTTGCCTTCCACCCATGCGCGCTCCACTCTCACTTCGATTCCGCTGGCAGTCTGGTTCGGGGACGCCATTGCCACTTCCGCCGTAGGATAGGATGGATCAATATATGCGGTGGCGGTCGGCAAAAACACTGGCATCACCACCGCCGGTTCCTGCGAAGAGGGGTCGCCCCCTAAAGGAGGCAGGCAGGCAGTAATAAAGACCAGCAGCAAGACGATATATTTCTTCATGGATTTATTTACTCCTTTGGATTAACCAAGCAGATCGGTCAGCGCTTCACGCGGACCCGGAAACTGGAACACGAACCCGGACTCCGTCAACCGTTTGGGCTGGGCAAAGCGGCCCTCGAGGATCAAGACGCTCATTTCGCCCAAAACGTTCCTTAACAAAAACGCCGGCGCGGGAAACCAATATGGACGACGCAGCACGCCCGCCAGGGTCTTATTGAACTCGGCGTTGGATGTCGGCGTGGGCGCAATCAGGTTGTAGGCTCCCTGCGCGCCTTCGTCCGCGATCAGATGACGCACCGCCCGCACCCAGTCTGCGATGTGAATCCACGGCATGGCTTGCCTGCCGGAGCCAAGCGGACCACCCACAAACATCCGCACCGGCAGCGCCATCAAGCCGAGCAGACCGCCGCCCCTTCCCAACACAACCGCCGAGCGGGTGACGACCCGCCGTACACCCAATTCTTCGATGGAGCTGGTGGCATCTTCCCATTTGACCGTCAACTGCGCGAGGAAATCCTCGCCGGGCGGGGTGGTTTCATCGGCGGGTCCGCCGCGCAAGCCGTAGTGATTGATCCCGGAAGCCTGGATGAAAACCTTCGGGCGTCGAGCCGCTTCCCGAATGGCTCGAGCAAGCGCCAGTCCGGGAAAGATGCGGGAATCCAGGAAGGCTTGCTTTGCCGCTCTGCTCCAGGGCCAGGAGGCGAGCGTCTTCCCTGCCAGGTGAATCGCCACATCCATCTCGTTGACGAGCGCCCCCCAACCGTTCACGCTCCTGCCATCCCACTTCACCGCCTCTGCCCCGGCAGGGACGCGCGAGCCGCGCGTAAGGATGAAAACGTTATGCCCGTCTTCGAGGAAGGAACGGGTCAGGGCGCATCCCAAAAAACCCGAACCGCCTGAGATCAATACGTTCACGCAAGCGCTCCTTTTGTTGTAGTATCGTTGAGTCGGTCACGCATTTATCGAACTGGATGTATAATCACGCAGATTGCCGAGAAGCCATGAACGAACCCGTTTTGGTGCTCAACGCAAATTTTGAGCCGATCCACGTTTGCACGACGCGCCGGGCAATTGGGTTGATCCTTGCAGGCAAGGCAGGCATGATCGCGAACGGGCGCGGACATATCAAAACCATTTCACAGCTGCTTCCGCGTCCCTCCGTCATCCGGCTCGAGTCGCAAGTCCATCGGCCGCGTCCGCGCGTCAAATTAACGCGCCGGGAAATCTTCCGCCGCGATAATTATACCTGCCAGTATTGCGGCAAACGCGAGGTCAGCCTGACCATTGATCATGTCATTCCGCGCCACATGGGCGGACAGCACGTCTGGACGAACCTGGTGACGGCTTGCTCGGCTTGCAATCACCGCAAGGGCGGGCGCAAGGCGGAGGAAGCGCACATGCACCTTCTGCACATCCCCAAAGAGCCGCCCGCAAACGCGGCGTATATCTTCGGCAAGCACCTGGCGGATAACCGCGAGTGGGAGCCATTTATCTCCGGCTGGTAAATCAAAATCCCCTCTTCCGATTGGAGGAGGGGATTTTTGAATCTCTGCCGCACAAGACCCTCTTGTCACAGGGGCTGCGAAGTTCACAGGGAATTTTCAAAGAGGTTCCTCAATGGAGGTTCCCTTTTTCATTCATGCCGTTTGCATTGAAACTGGGCGGGCTTCCCATGCACGTTTCAAAATTCCAGAGTCATGAAATCCTTTGCAAGCACGATTTCGCCCGGGAAGGCGGTCTTTGCCTCGGCGACCAGGTCGCCTTTGGCAAACCTGCCGGTTGGGTAATGAATCAGGATCAGCCTGCCCACCTCTGCCTTTGCGGCAATGGCGCCCGCCTGCCGGGCAGAGGAGTGTCCGGGCAGTTCGCCTGTCGCTTCGTGAATCAAGGCGTCCACCCCGGCGGCGAGGCGGATGACTTCGCCGCAGGGTTCCGTATCGCAGGAATACGCCATCAGTTTGCCGCTGGCAGGGAATTCGATTCGCAGCCCGATGTTGGGAATCATGTGATGCACCGGCGAAGCATGGACGATAAAATCCGGGCACGCCAGTACCGGAGTCATTTCGCGCGCGGGCAGGCGGTAAAAGACGATGGGGAAAAAGTTGGGCCATTCCGACCAGTTGTAAAAACCCATCAAGCCTTCCATCCTGTCCAGCGTGTAATGTAGCCCGTAAATGTTGAGCGGCTTTTGCCTGCCCATCAACCACATATCCATGAGCAGAAGCGGGACGCCGGAGACATGGTCCGGGTGGAAATGGGTAAGGATGAGGTCTGTCAGGTCGTTGAAATCCAGCCCGGCTTGTTCCAGCCGCAAAATGGGGTTGCTGACCGAATCAATGAGCAGCGTACGCTCCTTCCCCACAATCACCATGTGTGTATTTTCGCTGTCTCTTGTGGGGATGGCATTCGATGAGCCAAGGATGATGACGCGAGGCATGATTCAATGCTAACAGAATTTTTCAAAATCCTGCTTACAACTTTATTGTAGTGGACGGATTCCCCGCGCTTTGGGTTGCGAACTCAGAAAGTGTTTTGAAATTCGTTTATAACCACAGATGAACACAGATAAATTGGATTTAAAGGCGCTTCCGTCAAAAATCAACGTTCCTCCGCGTTTACACTGGCACCGAACGCAAGTGCGGTGTCTACGGTGAATTTTGACTTATAAAACACTCTCTCAAAGATGATTCATAACGGATGGTATGTGCGGTGCGTGAGACGGGCTTCACGGACAAACACAAGGCTCGATAGGCTTTTCCGAAAAATTTCCCCAGTTGACAACGTCTCCTGAATTCGCTAAACTATACGCAAGACAAAATCTACACGCAAGGGTATTCGTATGGCAAAAAACTCAGTCTCTGCACATATCAGCGCAAAATCGCTGTTGCCCGCCGCCATCAACGGCTGGGAGATGTTCCTGTTCGATCAGGGGCGTTCCCCGAACACGGTCAAAGCCTTTCTCTCGGATGTGCGCCTGCTCAGCCAGTTCATCCCGCCCGACCAGGCTGTCGGCGCGGTCAGCACGGAAGACCTCAACCGCTTCTTTGATTGGATGGAAAAGGGGCGCGGGGTTCCGTGCAGCCCCAAGACGCTTTCGCGGCGCATTACATCGGTAAAATCGTTCTTTCGCTGGCTTCACCAATACGGCGTGGTGACGATTGACCCGGCGGAAAAGGTCATGCAGCGTTCCGCCATCAGCCCCCTGCCGCAGGTCCTGTCGGAGGATGAATACGAAGCGGTCCTGCTGGCGGCAGACCGTCACCGCCGCGGCAAAAAACCGGATGCGCGCCCCTACACCCTCGTCTACCTGCTGCTGACGACGGGCATCAAGAAAAGCGAATGCCTGGGGATTCACGTCAACCACATTGATCTGGACGGCAAGAACGGACCGTTTCTGTTTGTCCGCTATGCCAGCCCCGCCAACCGTTACAAGGAACGCAAGATCGAACTCGACGACGACTGGGTAACCGCCTACAACGAATACCTCACCCAATACCAGCCCGTGGACCAGGTCTTCCCCTGGTCGCCGCGCCGGTTGGAATACCTGCTCGAAGATATTGGCGAGGAGGCGGGCTTGAACAAGCACCTGTCCTTCGATATGTGCCGCTGGACGTGCGCCCTGCGCGATTACCGGAACGGCATGGAACCGGATAAGATTCGCCAAAAGATCGGCGTATCCAAGATCCAGTGGCGCGAGTTGTTCATTAAGTTAAAGCAATTGAACGGCGAGCTGAAATAACTCACCTTACGCAGCGCCGCAAGATTTATCCTGCCCGTGCGAAGCAACATGAATCCTCTGCGAGGACAAGTTGTTGTCATACGGTAACCCGAGTTGCTGCCTTGGTTTTAAGAGGCTTCCCTCACCCCAAACAAGGTTATATATTCTGGGATGACTTCCCCCTCTCCCGATGGGAGAGGGCAGGGTGAGGGCTTTGGGCGGGGAACCT
>QMIW01000074.1 GCA_024434165.1 Chloroflexota bacterium
AAACAAGGGTAAAATATTTGCATGCCCAAAAAAATCCCGGCACGCATCAGAAAACTGATGAAGGAACTTAAAGAAGGACTTGCCAAGATCTACGGCGACAAGCTGAAAGCCGTATATCTCTACGGTTCCTACGCGCGCGGCGATTACCGCGAAGATTCGGATGTGGATGTGATGGTATTGCTGAAGAGTTACAGGAATTATTGGAGGGAATACCATCGCTCCAGCGATTACATCAGCGAAATTTCACTCAAATATGACGTGACGGTGAGTTACATCCTCATCAAGGAAATTCAATGGAAGGAAGATGATAAACCTGTCCTTCGGAACATCCGCAGGGAGGGATTGCCTGCGTGAAGAAACGCACTCGAAAACTGCTTGATAAGGCTCTCGACACAATCGAAGTCGGCTGAAGCCATACTCGACATGGGCAAACCGGAGATTGCGGCTGGGCGCGCTTATTATGCAATGTTCTATATTGCCGAGACGCTGTTGTATGAAAAGGGATTGGAATTCAATGCCCATGGACAGGTGATTGGCGCGTACGGAAGGGAATTCGCCAAAACAAAAGAGCTCGACCCAAAATACCACAAAAACTTGAGGTCGGGCTTCGATCTTCGCATCTCCGGCGACTACGAGGTGGATACCAATATCACAAATCAATTGGTTGTTAATATGATCCACCAGGCGCGCGAATTTCTCGAAGCGGCGCAGGGATATTTGAAAAGCAGCAAACTTGATATTCCCAGGAGGGTTATCCAGTCAATTGTATGAAACGCAGTTCAGCGGGGAGAAGGTGTAGTCCCATCTTCAAACAAGGGTAAAATATTTGCATGCCCCCAAAAATCCCGGCGCGCACGACACGCTTCGCAGTCTCGCAAGGCGGGGGCATGACCGGCCTGTCCGAATTACGTACGCAAGGCAACTCAATATTTCCAAACTACTTGTTATCGTCGTAAACAAAAAAGTTATCCACAATCAAACGTACGGAAGTATCGCTGATGAACGCCCCAACATTTGCGGACTGCGGGGGATTGTCATCCTTAAATGCAGCGGCAAGATTCCCGTTTACGTATAATTTAATATCGCCATCATCGAAATAGACGCTGAGCGTCGTCGCTTCGGGGTATGGGCTGATGGTCACCGGGGTCGCGGGGACCAGGTTATACCATTGATCGGCGGTGTATTTCACCAGGCGGACGGACTGGAATTGGGGCAAAATTTCGAACACGTAAAAAGTTCCGAGGGATTTGTCCAATCCGAAGACCAGTCCGTAACTATCGTATGTCTTTGCATCTGTGGTGAAATCAGCCTGGACATAATACTTGTCCGTGTTTGGGGCAAACAAACTGTAGGAAGTGGCAATACCGATTTTTCCCTTTACATAGGACTGAAGGATCAACCTGCCATTGATCAATTCCAACTTTCCCTGGGAAAAAAGCAGCCTCCACTCCCGGCTGTCATCGGAAAAATCATCGTACCGGACCTGCCAATTGTATTTTGGTTGATGGACAAGGATCTGCGGGGTTACAACCGCAGTGGGGGTGAGTGTTGGAACAGGCTGATCGCCATCCATAACCTGCCGGCGAATGAATAAAGCCGTGAACAGGCAAAGCGCCAGAAAAAGAACGGCCAATAACCCCAGTGCAAAAATTCTAAAAGATCTTTGTGTCGGCATTTTAGCCTTTGTTATCTCGCTCATGCCAGCTCACTTCCCTGGTTTGCTGATGATCAAATTGTCAACCGATAATTCAAATCCCTCATCGTCCACATAGAAGCCGAAATATCCAAAGTGGAACGGCTCTCCGGTTTGAACAAAGGAATCGACGATCTGCCCGTTGATATAAATTTCAACAATGCCGGAGTCCGCATATATGCCCAGTGTATTTGGGTTTGGAAACGACTTAATTTGAAGACTCCCGCCTTCGAGCCGCCTGGACCAGCTGTTTTCGCCAAGGTGGTAGATGGAGTATTCCTTTGATTCCGTGTTGATGGAAAGAAGATAGAAGGTCTCACGGCTGGGGTTGAAGTTAAAAACGATCCCAAAATCTTCGTTCGTGGCGGTGGTTGTCGCCAGGTCTGCTTGAAGATAGTAGGGCTCATCCAGATAAGGGCATTCCCTGCACTCGGCAATGGCATGCTCGTTGTCAATTTTCGATTCCAGGAACAGTTTCCCATCCTCCACGCTGAGGCTATGCCCTTCACCGTCCGGGAGTATCCAGCGATTATCATCATTGGAAAAGTCGTCTGCAAAGATTATTGGGGCTTCAGATTGCCCGGCCGGGTTAATATGAGGAGTTGGCGTCCTCGAGGGAAGGTTCGTTGCAATTACATTAACCGAACCGGCGGATTGCTTCTGCACAAAGGTGTAAAAGTAAAAGGCAAGACACACTGCTGAAGCCAGGCAAAAAAACATGATGTACCCTGCTGAAAGAAGAATTTCAGGCGTATAGTCTTTTTGTTTTTCCGGGGCTGCATCCATATGAAATCTCTTACCCACATTTAGAAAATATCGAGATATGCCGATTATAACATACGCAAAAAGTGTCCCGCAACTTTTGCAAGGGCCGGGTATAGCACAAAAGTATCGGTAATTTTCTTACTGCTCCCGCGCAACGCGCCGCCGGGGATTTATGCCCAGAATAGGTATTGCGTCTCACCTGCACCCACCGGCGAACGGCGGCAGCTTTGAGCATACGTCACCGACAGTTTTGCGCTGCACTTCAAGAGGCATGTTGCTTTGATCTCTGCCGCTGCCAAATCGTAAAATCTTCACGAATTCTTCCCGCCGGGCGGGCGCCTTTACGATGCTACACTCCTGCCGCCTGTTTCACCAGCCACGTCTCCAACTCTTGGATGCCCTCGCTCAACCGCGCACCCGCCACGATGGGCAGCCAGCGGCGGTATTCCTCATAGCCGCCAGGTTTGAGGCGAAAGTATCCCCGCAGATAGGCGGAGTGGAACGTGCGCACGAAAACCTTCAACAGCGGGTTGGGGACCTGCGAACTCGCCGCTGCGCCGAGCAGGATGATGCTCGTCCGCGCCACATCGGCGAGCGGGTTGCCGCGCGAGGCGTCTATCCAGTCAATGACGGTGGAGTCCGTTTCGGTGAGCAGCACGTTGGCGGGATGAAAATCGCCGTGACAAACGCGGCTGCCTTCGGGGAGGGAAAGCAATGAGTTGAAAAGAACAGCCTTGAGCGGAGTCGGAAGCGCGTCTGCATGTCGAAGTTTGTAATCCAGTTTCCTGTGCTGGTCGGGGACATCCGCATCGAAAACGCATTCGTGCATCTGGACGTGGAGACGGGCGAGCGTGCGGGCATGGGAGAAGATCATCCAGGGTTTGCGCTGGAACATCGTCAGCATGGATTCACCCCGGATGCGCTCATAGATCAGACCGTTGCGTCCATTCACTTGAACCAGTTCGCGCACCGCAGGCGCTTTGACCCCGCTGGCATGGACGGCGCGCGCGATTCTCAATTCATATTGGATGTCTTCGAGGGGAAACCAGTTGTGAAACAACTTGAGGATGTGACCCTCATCCCAATCGTAAACGTCTGCGGTGCGCCCGCGGGCGAGGGGCTGGTCGGGAGGAAATTTCATAACCCGATTATCGCATACTCCCATTGAAAGTTGGGTGATGGTCGAAATCAATGATTATGCCCATAGACGAGGGTATCTCGCTCTACATCATTTACACAAACCCACTGCCGAAATTCGCTCTTGACAACTTACTAACTAGTAAGTAAACTTTAGACATGGTACGAAGCCCAAACACCAAGCGCGCGATCATGGACCTGGCAGAAGCCCTGCTCCACGACAAGGGCTACAACGGATTCAGTTACGCCGATATTTCGGCGGAACTGGGCGTGAAGAATGCCGCTGTTCATTATCACTTCCGCACCAAGGAGGAACTGGCGGTCGCCGTCCTCCAACGCTACCGCGACCGGTTCAAGTTATGGGTCAACAACGCGCGCGTGAAAGACCTCCCGCCCGACAAAAAACTGGACTGGTTCTTCCACATTTACACGAACATGCGCGCCGATAACGGCAAGGTCTGCCTGGCGGGTTCGTTGGAAACCGAATTCAATTCCATCCCCGATGCATTGCGCTCCCAGACCGAAGCGATGACGAGGGAATATCTCGAATGGCTGGAAGCCGCGCTTCAGGAGGGACGCGAGGCGGGCGTGTTCCACTTCAACGGCTCTGCGGCAGATAAAGCCGCACTGATCCTTGCCAGTCTGCAGGGAGCGCTCCAAATGGCGCGCGCGCTCGGGACGAAAAAGTTCAATGCCGTGGTGCAGCAGCACAAGCAGGACCTGCTCGTTTAATTTTTTGTCGTCGAAACTTACCAGGTAGTAAGTTATTTTACAGGAGAAACCATGTCCACCCAAACACCCCCCGTTGAAACGCAAGCCATTCTCAAGAAAGTCTATCGCGCATTCTTCAGCCCCGGCAGGTACGAAACGAAATCGGCGGATGAAGCCATCCTCGCACGCGGGAACACGTATCGCATCCCGTTCGAGGGCGGCGAACTTGCCGTCACCACCTGGGGAGACGATTCCAATCCTGCCGTTTTGCTCATGCACGGCTGGGGCGGGAGCCGCGCGCAAATGACGGGCTTCGTGGATCCCCTGCTCGACGCAGGCTATCGCGTGGCGGCGTATGATCAGCCCGCGCACGGAGAATCGGACGGAACCACAACCAACCTCCTTGAGATCACGCCGACGATGGATTTGATCCTCGAACAGGAGGGACCGTTCGATGCCATCCTCGCCCATTCGTTCGGAACTTTGATCACATCCTACGCGCTGGCGAAGCGGAACTTCCCGCCGCCTTCCAGACTGGTGTACTTCGGCGCGTTCAACCGGTTGATGGATGCCCTCCCGCGCTTTCAGGTAATCGCCCAATTACCGGATGAAATCATCCACGGTCTGGGCGCGATGATTTACGAAACATTTGGGAAAGACGTACTGGAGTCCATTGTGAACGAGTCGCTGGTTCGAACCATCCATGTCCCCGCTTTGATGTTCCACGACAAGTCGGATAACGTCACGCCGGTGGAAGACAGCCGCGCCATCGCCCGCACATGGAAGGGTGTGCGGTATGTCGAAACCGACGGGCTGGGTCATCGCGGCGCGCTGCAATCGAAGGAAATCTCCGAACAGGTTGTGAGCTTTTTGAAAGGCTGATGAAAACAACAGGCGGACAAAATGTCCGCCTGTTCGATCTTTTAACTGATGCTGCGCAAAAGGCAAGATAAATCTCGCAGTACTTCAATTGCAGGATGCCTTTCGCTGTCTCCATGCTGTGATCCAATCCACACCCGCCTCGCGCGGACGGGAGGACTGATTCTCGAACCGATATTTTCCCCTGCCCTTTGAAATGAGCGCTCCGCCCGTGACAAATACACTCAGCGACCCAAGCAGGACCATCCACCAAAACGGTGACGAGGGCAGGCGGGTGAGGGCTTCGGAAACCGCCGCCGCAACCAGACCCACATACGACCAGTTCATGAATTCGTAATGCAGTTCCAGCCAGCCGCCGCGCGGAAGACGAAGATAAGCGGGAATAAAACCAGCCATCAGCGTGAACAGGCTCGCGAGGGCGGCGCCGTGAAACGGTCCGAAATGACCCGTGAGCCGGTAGATGAAAAAGGCGGAGACGTTGAGTCCAAGCATGTTGAAAAAGTAGGCATATCCCGCCTGTTTGTGCAGGCGCGTTCCCTTGCGGGCGAGAATCACCCACAACCCGAAGACCAGCGCCGAGACGGCGGACACCAGATGAAACGTGGATGCAAATTGGCGAATCATGATCGTCTCCTTTGGCGAAGTGACGAACATTCTAAGTAGTCGGTCATAAGTTTTTAGAAAACAAATTCCTGCTCATGCCGCCGTCCTCGGCGGCGGGGACGCCGCCGGGAGCGTATTTTTGTAAAATCGACTACTTAAATGGACGTAGAACGAAATACACCCTTCCCGGGGATGGTTTTCCCGCAGCCTCGTACCCAAACAACATGAAGATGTAAGGCAAAAGCGGCTGAGTTTCACCGCTCTTGCCCCTCCGCTTTTAAGTTGTTTGGGCACTCGTTATGAAAAAACAGACTACGCACATCGCGCAGTCCGTTCGAAACTCACAAATTGGCGGATGCAAGCCAATGGAGGGCAGGTCACTTTACGGTCACGGTAAATGTATAACTCATCGTTCCGCGGCTCCCGCGCGGCAGGTTGTAGAGCGTGGCGACCGAATCCAGCGCGCACCCGCAAGCGCTTGAAAAATTATACAGAAAAAGAATCAAAAAACAAACGGGGCAGTCCGCAAGGACTGCCCCGGAGAAACAGGGAAGCGGTTTACTTCCCAAAGCCGAGGTTGATGTCCAACGCGGTGTTCAGGAAATTCGCCAAGCTCAAACCGGTGTTGCCCGTTTCCGCGCCGATCTCGGTTTGAGAGTCAGCGGAGAGGGAATTTTCCAGATCCAGGCTGGCAGATTCATCGAAGACACCGCTCACATCCACGGACACCCCTCCGCCCGTCTCGGCTTGAACGTCCGAGCGCGCATCTGCATTTACGCCGCTTTCGGCGGAGATATTCGCCGACGCATCGCCGTCAAAGCGCGTCTCAGCGACGGCATCCAGGGCGGTGCGGACGACAGCCTGTGCAGTGGTCTTTGCGTCGGTCCACGCCGCCACGACCCTGCCTTTCACATCCGGGTCGAGACCGGCGGCTGCTCCCACGCCAATCATTGCCGAGAGCAGCAGTTGAGCGAAAAATTTTGTCATTTCACACCTCCAGGTTATTGATTGACCTCGTGTGAGGTCTTCATGGTGTATAACGAAGGACGGTGAAGCGTGTTATGCAGGTTTAAATCCCAAGTACAAAATCTCATTTTCGATTTAAGAAATTGGAAATAACGCCCTATGGAAGCACAGGTGGGACAACAATCGTAGGAATAGGATTCGGAATGTTGGTCGGGACGACTTCCGGGTAAGAGGGAAGCGGAGTGTTCACCGCCTCCGGCTGGGGTGTCCTGCTTCCATCCGGCAGTGAAGTGGGAACGGGCTGCCCGGCGGGTTCGACCGGATCCACTGCCGGAAGGATCTGCTGTAATGTTTCCGCGTCCAATTCGGACTTGAGCCTGACTAGCACTTCAAGGTAGCCTTCCAACGCCTGAGCCCTGCGGACAGGGTCATCGGCAACGGCGTTTATTTCATCAATTCTGCGGTTTGCAATTGCGATATCCGTTTTCAGCGGGTCGGGCGAGATTGCACGCCACGCGCGTTCGCTGGCAAGCTTCCATTCGTAAAACGGATCGCCGGGCAGTGCGGTTTGTGCATAAGCGGTCCCCGAGGAGAGCAGCGCCAGGACAAGCACCGCAAGAGCGGCTGCAAATCTCCAGATTGTAAAATTGGTCCATGCTCCCCTGCGCGGATGAGCCAGCATGTGCCGGCTCAACCTGGCGCGTGCCTGTGCCCTGAAAACGGCGGAGGGGTGAATATCCACTCCCTGATGGAGGCGGATGGCGGTTTGTAAAAACGGCTTGAGCCGGGCAGAATGCTCTGGATGGCGAAGCAGGCATTCGTCCAGGGTGGATGCGCCGCTCATCAGGTCGCTCAGGCAGCGGTCAAGAATCTCATCAAAATCGGTCATACCATTTCCTTCTCTTGCATGTGTTTTGAAAGAGCCTGCAGGGCGCGCATCTGCAAGGCGCGGATGGCGCCTTCCCGTCTATTCATCATCTTTGCGATGCTCTCGTTTGGCAGGCCGGCAATGAACTTCAGAACCAGAACCTGCTGTTGATCTTCGGTCAATAACTGGAGCGCGTCGCGCAGGGCTTGCAGTTCAAAACGCAGTTCCGCCTGTTCATCGAGCGCCTCCTCCCCGGCAGCGGCGGCGGCGGCGTCGAGCGAAAGCATATCCTTTCGGGTTCGATAATGGTCAACGATCAGGTTCCTGGCGATGGTATAAAGCCACGCAACAAACGGCGAACCGTTCGCTTTATATTTACCCAGGTTCTCCCATGCCTTCAGAAAAACCTGCGATGTAATATCCTCCGCCGTTTCATCATTCGAAACCCGGAAATAAACATACCGATAGACGCGCTCAAGACAGGCGTCGTATAACTGCCCAAACGCTTCGGGGTCGCCGGATTTTGCCCGCTCGACCAGACGGGCTTCTTCCGACAATGGAGGTTTGGATTGCGTGATTGAATTTCTTTTCACAGTTGTATAAATTAAAACGAAACAGGCGGGAGTTTGTTACGCACGATTCCCTGCGGAAAGCAAAAACGGGGCGGTTCCTAGGAACCGCCCCGCCGCGTTGGATGAATTTCTATTCTTCAGGGTTGACGTGGTATTCGGATTCGCAGTCGCGCCCGCCGCCCTCGCCCTTGGGATAGGTTTTGGGAATTGACTGGAAGGATTCCTGTTCGGGAGCGCTCTGTTCCACCAGCGGATTGACCAACCCGCCGCCGAGAACATACATTCCCAGCGCATCCTTCTGGACGTTCGCCGACACGGCTCGCACGCTCATGAACACTCCGACGACGACCCCAATGCAGAGCAACAACGTAAGGACAACTCGTGTGGTTAACCTGGACATACTATCTTCTCCTTGTCATCTATCTGGCATTGACGGAAAGAGCGATGCACGAACTGGCTGATATTCATTTCCCCATGACGGCGTGAATTATACCCAACCTTATCCGATTTGGGGAAATACTTATATCCTTCTAATTATGCCCGCACCCAAGCAACATAAAGTGTAGGGTAATTTGCTAAATTGTCCCTGGCAAGATGGCATCTTGCCAGGGACAATTAACGTTGACGTATTAGCGCCCAAAGGGCATGAGGGTGAGGATTTAGAACCCTTCCAGTTTGCTCAGGTCCGCCATGCCTTTGGACAAACCGGCAATCTGCCCCACGAGCGCCAGGCGGTTCCGCCGCACCTTTTCATCCTCCGCCATCACCAGCACTTTGTCGAAGAAGGCGTTGATGGATGGGATGAGTTTCACCACGATATTGAGGAATTCATCAATAGACGATGGACGATTGACGACGGACGATTGAACGGCTTTATGTAAGTCTTTTTCTTCCTTTTCGATGAAGGCTTTACCGTCAATGATCAATGGTCTATCGTCCAAATTCGCGGAGCGGATGATGCGGACGCACCTTGCAAACGCGGGCAATACCGCCGACCAGTCTTCGCGTCCGACCCAAGCCGATAGCTGCTTCACCGCCCGAGCCGATGCCGCCGGGTTGGCGGATTGTTCTGCCAGGACGGCATCCACGACATCGTAGCGATAGCCCATTTCCTTCAACACAACCGATAAACGACCCGCGATGAAATCAAGGATTTGCCTTTGCGTCTCGTTGGTCACTTCGATGGGCTGGGTCTGCGCGGATTTTTTCACCGCATCGGCGAGGTCAAAGTCCACATCGTGTTCGATGAGCGGTTGGACGACGCCAATTGCCGCACGGCGCAGACCGAAGGGGTCTTTTGCGCCGCTGGGAGCGAGTCCCGCTGCGAACAAGCCGACCAGCGAATCCAGCCGATCCGCGAGCGCAATTGCCAGACCAATCCTCGTCTGCGGCACGGTTTGATATTGCTCGCCAATTGCAGCCGCCGTTTCCTCTTTCTCGCCGCTTCGCAGGGCATATTCCCGTCCGATGATGCCTTGAAGCGAGGTCATTTCGGTGACCATCTGCGTGACGAGGTCGGCTTTCATCAGGAATGCTGCGCGTTCAGTAATTGGTAATTGGTTATTGGTAATTCCGAGGGCAGGCGCGAGTTCTTTGGTCAGTTTGAGGATACGCTCGGATTTGTCGAGCATGGAGCCGAGTTTGGTGTGGAAGGTCAAGCCAGCCAGTTTCGGGCGGTATTCTTCCAGTTTGAGTTTGATATCCTCGCGGACGAAGAAGTTCGCATCTGCAAAGCGTGCGCCGAGGACGTGTTCGTTCCCTTCGCGGACGGTGTCAATGTGGATGTCATCTCCGTTGCGGATGGCGATGAAGTGCGGCAATAAGGTCGAAGGTCGAAGGTCGAAGGTCGAGGTTCCACCTGACTTTTGATTTTCGACTTTTGACTGGATCGGGAAGTACCGCTGGTGTTTTTTCATTACCGAGATTAGGACGTCTCTCGGCAATGAGAGGAATTCTTCATTGAAGCCGCCCATGACAGCGGTGGGCATTTCGACCAGGTTGGCAACCTCGCTCAACAAATCCTCTTCGAGGATGGCTTCGCCGCCGACCAATGACGCCGCTTGATTCACTTGCTCCACGATGGAGGCTTTGCGTTCTTCTTTGTCGAGGAGAATGCCCGCTTCCCGAATCACATCGAAATATTTATCGGCAGAGGGGATTTTGATTTCAGGCGAGTCGTAGGGACGGAGTCCGCGAGAGGTGTTGCCGCTGATGACGCCAGCATATTCAAATGGGATGACCATGTCGCCGAACAGGGCAACATACCAGCGGATGGGGCGTGAGAATGAAACGCCAGAGTCATTCCAGCGCATGGACTTCTCGAACTTGATGCTTTCGACCAACTTCGGCAGCGCTTCGGCGAGGACTTCGGGAGTCGGGCGTCCCTTTTGCTTGACGACAGCGAAGACGTATTTGCCTCCGCCCTCTTCGCGGACTTGGAGATTCTCGACGCTGACGTTGTTCTTTTTGGCGAAGCCAATCGCGGCTTGGGTATAGGACAAGTCTGAGGCTTGTCCTACAAAGGCTTTATCGGCGGGCGGACCTTTGACCAGGTCTTCGCGGTCGGGCTGGGAGGGAGATAAGGCTTCAATGGAAACAACGAGCCGCCTCGGGGTCGTAAAGATGCGGATGTCTTTGTGGTCAAGCCGCAGTTCATCGAGCAGAGTCGGAATCCGCTGGCTGAGTTGTTCGTGGGCGGAATCCACATCGCTGGCGGGTAATTCTTCGACACCGATTTCCAAAAGGAAAGTCGAAGGTCGAAGGTCGAAAGTCGAAGGAAGGCTTTGACCTGTGACCTTTGACTTTTGACTCTCTTTCAACAGCGGATACCCCAGCCCTTTACGCTGCTCTTCATACGATTCCGCCACCTTGCGCGCCAGTTCGCGCATCCTTCTGAAAAACGCCTGCCGTTCGGCGACGCTGATCGCGCCGCGTGTGTCGAGGATGTTGAAGGAATGTGAGCATTTCAAAACATAATCATGCGCAGGGACGATGAGTCCTTGCGCGAGGCAGGCATCGGCTTCGGCGGAGAAGAGATCGTACATCTTGCGGACGCGCTCGACATCCGCGATTTCAAAATAATACTTCGAGTGTTCGAATTCCTCCTGCCTGCGAATCTCGCCGTACCTTACACCCGCGCCCCACTCTTCCTCCCAAATGGCTTTGGCATTGTTGAGCGCGATGAGGATGCGTTCGAGACCGTAGGTGATCTCCACTGAGACGGGGTCGAGCGGCACACCGCCCATCTGCTGGAAGTAGGTGAATTGCGTGATCTCCTGCCCGTCGAGCCAGACCTCCCAGCCCAAGCCCCAAGCGGAGATGGCGGGCTGTTCCCAGTTGTCCTCCACGAAGCGGATGTCGTGTTTACGCGGATCAATGCCGATGGCTTTGAGCGAGTCGAGGTAAAGTTCCTGCGGTCCCTCCCGCCCTGCGGCAGGGTCGGGCTTGAGGATGACCTGATACTGATAATGCACCTGAAAGCGATTCGGGTTCTCGCCGTAGCGTCCGTCGTCGGGGCGCACAGACGGCTCGACGTAGGCGACGTTCCACGGTTCGGGTCCAAGCACGCGCAGGAAGGTGGCAGGGTTCATCGTTCCTGCGCCGACCTGGGTGTAGTAGGGCTGGGTGATGAGACATCCCTTGGATGCCCAGAAGTCTTGGAGTTTGAGGATGATGGATTGAAAGGAGGATTTGGTCATTGGAGATTGGGGAATTGGAGGATTGGAGAATTGGAGAATTGCGAGGGGATTATAACTGATGGTTAATGGAAGATGGAGAATGGGGGTAATGTCCATTCTCCATCTGTACGGTTCGGACTTAAGGGGAGGTTGGTTCTTTTTCGAGGAACTTTGGATTACGTTTATGGTGTTGCATCTTTGGCACAACGGAAACCAATTGCCTCATAACCGCTCCCAACTATACGTGAAAAATATTCGCCTGAATAGTTAGGTTCTGCTTTATTTCTACTCGTAGAAATAAAATGCTCGTGGTAATAATCAAACCACCAACCGCCACGTAAAACACGATATTGTCCAGAGTCTGGTCCTTGTGGATTAGATTGAGGAGATATCTGATAATATGTTGCTGAATACCAATCAGCTACCCATTCTGACACGTTACCTACTAGATCATAAACACCATAGGGACTAACACCTCGGGGATAGCTGCCAACTTCGGAAGTATCACGACTACAGCCATATCGATAAGTTACTGAGTAATTTGCCTTATCACAACTTATTTCATCTCCCCATGGGTAAAGGCGTTCATCTGTACCACGTGCAGCTTTTTCCCATTGAGCTTCAGTAGGAAGACTTGCCTCACGCCATTCACAGTAAGCGTTTGCACTAAACCAATCCATAAAAATTACAGGATAATTATCAAACTTTGAGTTCCCGTAATATACCGAATTGTCACTCGCACCAGAGTGTATCGTTAGTTTTGGAGGTTGACATACACCTGCATCTACACAAACTTTGTAAGCAGCATTGGTCACTTCATATTTGTCTATGTAATATGCATCAAGATATACAGTATGCGCAGGTTTTTCATCATCCTTCCCATCATCACTCCCCATTATGAATTCTCCTGCTGGTACGAGTGCCATTTCAACATCTTTGGCATCCGTAATTTCAGTTGGTAAAGGGGTAGGTGTTAGTGTACTTGCAAGAGTTAAGGTTGATTTCGGTGTTGCAGTTAAGTTTGGTTCAACTGTATCCTGAGTCAAGGTGGCTATTGTTTGCGTCTGAGTATTTTCAGGCGTTGGTTGTTCAGTAGATGGAGGGTTATTCAATGATGATAAAAGCACTATCCCTAGAACCGGAACAATAAAGCCTCCAAACCAATAAGCAATTTGTCCGCCTGTCTTTGGCTTTATGGTTGCAGGTTTTTCTTCCTTTTTCTCAGTTACACGTTTGGCTTTCTCTCTGCCTTCGCGAGCCTGTTTTTCAAGAAATTCTTTTTCATCTTGTTTTTTTCAACTAAAGGTGGTTTCTCGAAATCACTTTGCTTAATTACGCTGTTCGAGTTCAAGTTAATTGCGTCAAAGTTTTTTGAATCCGAGGATGAAACTAATCCTGCTGGGGGTATGCTGTCTTTCTTTTCTTTTTCTGCCTTTTCACGAGCAAGGTTTCCCTCATCAACATCCTTCTTGGAAATCTCAACCGTTGACCTTTCCAACTGCGAAGCACGGAATTTCAATGCCTTCATCATCTTGGCGTAGCCAGATTCAACAGTCAAATCCACCCATTGATAGCGGCTCAAGGTAAACGGGACTTCACATTCCTCAAACTTGACGGGAATCAGGAAAATCCGTCCCTCTGGCATTTCGAGGGCTTTATCCAAAGCAAATTTGATCTCCTTCTGGATATAGCCTTCTTTATCTACTGAGTTTTTGGTCAAACAAATGATAATGGCGTCCGAGGTTGCCAAGGCTTTGGGGATTTCGACTTGCCAGTCCTGCCCACCTACCAAATGCTCTTCATCAAACCAGGGATTAATTCCCCGCCTTTTCAGGTAACGGTACAGTTCCCGCACCTTTGGCTTGTCCGTGGATGCGTGGCAGAGGAATACTTTCAGCGGTCGCTTTTCAGTCATATCCGTCCCATCTGCTATTCAAGAAAATTACGATTTCTCAATATCTTTGAGCAAGGCAGGGATTTTCTTCTCCAGTTTCTTTGCGCGTTCGCGGTAAAAGGCAATCCGCTCCGCGTGAGATTTACCTGCCAACTTTTTGGCGTGTTCATCACGGATTTTACGAGTCATTTCGATGGTTTTAATCTTCTTCACGTCCATGGGTGGTCACCTCGCGGGGACTGAATATTTGCAAAGACTTATATCCAAATTCAATATTGACTGCATTGAACAAACGAATTTTATCAAAACGAACAATATGCTTAAAGTTCCAACTTACGAGCAAGTCTGCTTCGGCAACTGTTGCCAGCGCAATGTGCAATCCGTCATCATAGAAGTTGGGAGTCAGAATACCCCGGTTTTGATATTCCTCAGCCAATCCGAGCGCATTTTCGCCAACAGTCAGAACTTCAGCGTCGATGGAAACCAACTCGGCATAAATACTTTGCACACTTACAGGGGCTTCTTCGATCTCGGCGGCAACAACTTCTAATACCAATGGGCGAAAGATACCCATTCGAAAATCAGCCATCAAACCGTTCGACCACTCTGCAAATTCGTCGTCAAAACAGCCGCGATAACTGACGTATCAATGTAAATACGTTGGATTTTCATAGGTCAATTATACAACCCATTGGAGAAGTTTTTCCTTGTCCAGCCACACAGAGCGGTCCACGCCACCGTCCGTCAGCCGCGTATACTGTGCGCGGACGGCGTCACGGCTTGTGCCCCGCAGGGTATGGGCATGGCAGAGGCTTGCCCTGCCTGCGCCAGTGCCGCAGGCACAGGTGAGCGAAGCCGAAGGGAAGACTTTGAGGGGGCGTTTGGGTTCGGGCATGCCATGCGAAGGCGTCCGTGCCGTTCACGATGATTTATTCAGCGATGTACCGCACCTCGCCGCCAACGGAAATTTCTCCTCCCGCTTCGGGCGTCATCCTGACGGTCAGACACGAGGGCATGCCCATATCCTCGCCCTGCAAAATAGTGAAGGTATCAGGTCCTTTCCAGCCGATGTCGCGCAGGTAGCCAGCCAGCGCCGCGGCAGCCGCGCCGGTTGCCGGGTCTTCGTAGACTCCCCCCGACGCGAAGGGATTGCGGGAATGAAAAACCGCCTCAGACTCCCGCCACAGCAGGCTGATGGTGATCAGTCCCTGCTCCGCCATCAGCGCGCGGACCTCCTCGAAGGGATAGGACATCTCCGCAAGTATCTTGCGGTCTTTGAGGAAAACGATCAAGTGTTTGTTCGAGCCAGCTCTTGCCACACGAACGGGGAATCTTGAGTCAAGATGCTCCCTCGTCAGTTTGAACGCGGCGAGGATTCGATCCACGTATTCCTGCGGCGCATCCTGCGACGAGGTCTCCGGCGCTTGCAGGGTGGCGGACATTCCCAGGTCCGATTTGGATGCGCGGACGCTGATCTCGCTGTCGTTCAGGTACAGCCGATACGTCCCTTCGCCGTAGCGTTCACCCAGCACCGCCCCCAACGCAATGGTGGCGTGCCCGCAAAAAGGGACTTCCATGGCGGGCGCAAAATAACGCACGCGCCAGCCGTCGCCCTGCCTGACCAAAAACGCCGTCTCCGAATAGCCGACATCCTTTGCCACGGCGAGCATCTCTTCGGCGGACGGCATCGCATCACAAAACGCAACCCCGGCGGGATTGCCGCCTTTACCATTTTGCGAAAATGCCGCAAGGCGTAATATGTCCATTGGGACCTCCAAAATTAAAAAACTCAAGTTGCCACCTTCCAATAGATTTTCTAGGTTTCCCGCCCATAGCCCTCACCCTGCCCTCTCCCATCGGGAGAGGGGGAAGTCATCCCAGAATATATAACCCTGTTTGGGGTGAGGGAAGCCTCTTGAAACCAAGGCAGCAACTCGGGTTAAAAAGTAAACCGCATCCTCTCAGACGCGGTTTTTCGTTCATTGTTTACCATGAGGCAAAACCACTGACGATGTGTTTTTCCACCCTCGAGCTATTCGCATACCAAATTGAACTTGACCGTCCGCTCTGTATTGTTTCCGGGTCCATCTCCGGTCCACATGGGAATGAAGGTGATTGTGCCGGGTCCTGTGCCTTTCTTCAGGCAATGGATGGTGAGCGTGCCGGCGTTTCCAGATCCCGGAACGAAACTGCATGGCGCCAGGCTGGCAGGCACATTGCAGCCGGTGATCTCGTCAATCGGCGCGTCAATTTCATCCAGGTCGCCAATGGGAAACAGCGTCGGCGTGCAGACCGGGAATTCCACGTCGTCCTCCACCTCGATGGGTTCCACCACGGTGAACCATCCCTGGGTTTGATATAGGAAATCCCACCCCAAAAACAAGGCAGACCGCGTTTTCCATGCGGTCTGCCCATTCACTATAAACTGTTCCCCATTTTCCTGGCTCAATCCAACTTCCCCGTCATGATCGCCATCTTCACCTCGCCAATGGCTTTGGTCACCTTGATCTCGCGCGGACACGCGACCGTACAGTTATAAGCGGTGTGACAGCGCGCAATGCCGTCCGTCTCGGCAAGGATTTGCAAACGCTGGTCGGCGGCTTCATCGCGGCTGTCGAAGATGAAACGGTGCGCATTCACGATCGCGGCGGGACCGTAATACTCGCCGTTGAGCCAGTACGACGGGCAGGAGGTGGTGCACGCCGCACACAGGATGCACTTGGTGGTCTCATCGAAGCGCGCGCGTTCTTCGGGGGTCTGCAACCGTTCGCGTCCGTCTTCGGGAAGCGGGCTGTCGTTGATGAAATACGGCAGCACCTTCTTGTAATTGTCGAAGAACGGCTCCATATCCACGATCAAATCCTTTTTGACCGGCAGTCCCAAAATCGGCTCGACGGTAATGTTCGCGCCCACATCGCGGATCAGCACCTTGCACGCCAGCATGTTGCGTCCGTTGATGCGCATCGCATCCGACCCGCACACGCCGTGCGCGCACGAGCGGCGGAACGAAAGCGCGCCGTCAATCTTGCCTTTGATGTATTCGAGCACATCCAGCACGCGGTCGTTGGCGTCGGCTTCCACTTTATAAGTCACGTAATTGCCGCGCTTGTCCTTCTCGGGGTTATAACGAAAGATTTTTACGGTTACTTCCATAATCTCTAATCTCCAGTCTCAAACCCGAAAGGTGTGAAGCGCCTTTCGGGTTTCTTTGATTAGTAAACCCTCGCCTTCGGCTGGAATTTCGTGATCACCACCGGCTTGTAACCAATCTCCAGTTTGCCGTCCTTCTTCGTGACCAACGTATGCTTCAGCCAGTTCTGGTCGTCGCGTTCGGGATAATCTTCGCGCGAATGTCCGCCGCGCGATTCCCTGCGGTTCAACGCGCTCACCGCCACCACCTCCGCAATATCCAGCAGGTTGCCGAGTTCCCAGGCGTTCAACAGCTCGGTGTTGAAGATCCTGCCCGTATCCGTCACCGACACATCCTTGAAGCGCCGCTGCAACTCGCGCACCTTTTCCAATGCGGCGGTCATATCCTTTTCGTTGCGGTAAATGCCGACATCTTCGAACATGACCTTTTTCAATTCATTGGAGATGTCGAACGCGTTCTCCCTGCCCGACCCGTTTCTCAACGCATCAAAAGCGGACCTCGCGGCTGATTCTGCGTCCCCGGGCAGTTTCTCGAAGTCGGCTTGTTTCGCATACTCCGCCGCCCTGAGCCCCGCGTGCTTGCCGAACACCACCAAATCGAGCAGGGAGTTGGTTCCCAGGCGGTTCGCGCCATGCACTGAAACGCAGGCGCATTCGCCCGCCGCATACAGACCGGGGAAGACCGTACCTGTATCGTCCACGACCACCTCGCCGTATTTGTTGGTGGGGATGCCGCCCATCGTGTAATGCGCTGTTGGCTGAATGGGCATCATTTGCGTGATTGGATCCACGCCGAGATAGACGCGGCAGAAATCAATGATATCCGGCAGTTTCGCCAGCACCTGTTCGCCCGTAATCGTGTAGGGAGAGCCGTCGGGGTTGGTGCGTCCGTCCATTGCCGCGTAACGGTTCACGCTCTCCGGGCGCACATCGAGCCAGACGTAATTCCTGCCGTCCACGCCGCGCCCTTCCTTGATCTCGGTATAGATCGCGCGCGAGACCACGTCGCGCGAGGCGAGGTCTTTCACCGCCGGCGCGTACTTCGGCATGAAACGCTCACCCTGCCCATTGATGAGCACGCCGCCTTCGCCGCGCACGCCTTCAGTGATGAGGATGCCAAGCTTGTAAATGCCCGTCGGGTGGAATTGGAAGAACTCCATATCCTCCAGCGGGATTCCCCGACGCAGCAGAATCGCCGCGCCGTCGCCGGTGTAGGCATAGGCGTTCGATGTGACCTCGAAGATTCGTCCGTGCCCGCCAGTGGCGAAGATGACCGCCTTGGCGTGGAAGGCGTGCAGCTCGCCGGTGGCAAGTTCCACCGCCACCACGCCCGCCGCCCGTCCGTTGACGATGATGAAGTCGAGCACCTGATACTCGTCGAAGAAATTGACTTTGTTCTTCAAACATTGCTGGTAGAGCGTTTGCAGGATCATGTGACCGGTGCGGTCTGCGGCGTGGGCAGCTCTTCTCACGGGTTTGCCCGTTTCGTTGTTGGTGTGCCCGCCGAACGGTCGCTGCGAGATGCGTCCATCCGGGGTGCGGTCGAAGGGCAGCCCCATGTGTTCGAGTTCCAGAACCGCGTCAATCGCCTCGTTGCACATGAACTCGATGGCATCCTGGTCGCCGAGGTAGTCCGAACCTTTGACGGTGTCGTACATGTGCCATTCGGGTTTGTCTTCCTCGTAGTTGCCCAGCGCCGCGGAGATGCCGCCCTGCGCCGCGCCGGTGTGCGAGCGTGTAGGGTAAAGTTTGCTGATGACGGCGGTCTTTGCGCTGCGTGAGGCGTACAAGCCAGCCATCAAGCCTGCGCCGCCCGCCCCCACGACCACCACGTCAAACTGATGAACATTTGCCATGAATTATTGCTCCTGAAAGTTACTGACAATAGGCGATGGACGATAGACCATGGAACATCGTCCATCGTCTATCGTCCATGGTCAAATTTATGAAGTCCAGATCAGCCACAAGCCCATGAGGCTCATCGCGGTCATAAAGATGATGCTCACCAGGCGCACAACATTGCGCCCCTTTGAGCTTGCAATGTAGTCGTCCGCAATGACGACCAGACCGTGAACGCCGTGCGCCGTGGCAAGCAGCAACAGCGCGCTGGCGGTCAGCCGCCAGAACGGCGTCGCCCAGGCGTCCGTACTTTGCAGGTCGGTGCTCTGCACATGCGAAACGTTCGGCAGGAATGCCCAGCGCATCACGTCCGCCAGGTTCATGTGGTTGCGCGCGCCCATGATCAGGGCGCCGATCAAAGCCACAAGGATCAGAGCGTACATCCCCAAAGCGGAGAGGCGCGTGAACAGCCACATGATCGATTCAAAGTTCGACAGTCCGCGCGCCTTGATGGAAAGGGTCCTTGATTTCTTCGTCATCT
This sequence comes from Chloroflexota bacterium, assembly GCA_024434165.1. GTDB lineage: Bacteria > Chloroflexota > Anaerolineae > Anaerolineales > Villigracilaceae > Villigracilis. The sequence continues at coordinate 19,296 of QMIW01000074.1, forward strand.
CACCCTCCCAAAGCCGTCGTGAGAATCACATAGGCGGAAAGCCCGAAGAGCGGCAGGAACACCGCCCATTCGATCCAGATGGCTTCCGTTTGATAATCGAGCAATTTTGGGAACAGGTCCAGAATGGTGATGCGCAAACCGTTGATGGCGTGGAACAATGCGCAGAAGAAAATAAAAATCTGGAAAGCCCAGTTCTCATAAATACCGTTGAGGGTCCCCCCGAACCTGCCGCCGACAAACGAAGCCAGGATGTGCATGGCAATGAAGATGCCCATGCCCAGCCCGCCGATGCGGTGCAGGATGTAAGTCAGGTATCCCGCCGGTCCCCGATAACGCAGACCTGCGGAAAGGCTGACATCCCGTTTCAAGCCCATGGCTGCCTCCGTGGTGAATTTTGTTACAAGCGCCAATTTTACCCGCTATCGCTCAAAAGTATAAGAGAACAGCTGCACAAACCGAAACATGACAAAAATCCTGTCAATTTCGTTCCTGCCGTCCTACAATAAAGGGAACGGAGACCCTTATAATCCAATTCCAACCGCTTGTTGCCGGAGCATTCCCACCTTATCCATTAGACAATTGGCAAGCGCAACATTCTTTTTTCGGAGGCGCACATGTCTGATTCGCATGAACTTTCCCGCCGTGATTTCATCAAGGTGACGACGGGAATCGTTGGAGGTTTGATCGGCGCAATCATCGGTCTTCCCTCGGTCTATTACTTGATTGATCCTGCGCTGCGCGAGGGCGGCAAGGATGCCTGGATTCCCATCGGCAAATTCGAGGATATGCAGGTCGGCGTTCCCTACCCGTTCTCGTTCACGCGCGTCCAGGTTAACGGCTGGGAGCGCACCGCCAGCAGTTTTGGCGGATACGCCATCCGCAAATCGGACGACCCGAACGACTTGTTCATCCTCAACAGCCGCTGTACGCATCTTGCCTGCACGGTGAACTGGTCGGCGGAAGCGAGTGCCTTTCTCTGTCCGTGCCACGACGCCAAATTCAGCGCGGACGGCGAAGTGCTGGATGGACCTCCGCCCCGCGAACTGGATGTGTTCGACGAACACCGCGTCACAGATGATGGGATCGTGGAAATCTTTTTCAAGGCAGCATGACCATGTGGAAAAACATTTATCTCTGGCTCGATGAGCGCATCGGCTTCAACGGCTTGTATAAAAACCTGCTCGACCGCCCCGAACCGAAAACAACCTGGTGGAACACGCTCGGCTCAGCCAGCCTGTTCCTTTTTGTTTTACAGGGGCTCACGGGCATCTTCCTCACCGTGTATTACACCCCCTCGCCCGACCACGCCTACGACTCCATCCAGTACATCATGGAGGGCGTGGCGTTCGGCTGGCTGATTCGCGGCATCCATCACTGGGGCGCAACGCTGATGGTCATCCTCGTCTTCGTTCACATGCTGCGCGTGTTCTACACCGCCTCGTTCAAATATCCGCGCGAGCTCACCTGGCTGATCGGCATCGGCTTGTTCCTCACCACACTCGGCATGGGCTTTACGGGCTACCTGCTGCCGTGGAATCAAAAAGCCTATTGGGCAACCACCGTCGGCACGCAGATCGCAGGCACGGTTCCCTTCCTCGGCGAGTTCATCCTCAAAGCCCTGCGCGGCGGACCCGACCTGAGCGCGCTCACCCTGCAGCGTTTCTTCTCCGCCCACATTTGGATGATTCCCGCCGCGCTCGCCGCGCTGATCGGCGTGCATTTGTTCCTCATCATCAAACACGGCGAGTCGCACTTCCCCACGAAAGACGATTGAATTGTTTTGTCATTGCGAGGAGTGACGCTTTGCGTCACGACGACTTGTGCCGCGAAGTGGTAAGCAATCTCCCAACCCCTGGAATTGCTTCAAGGCGCAAGATGCCACTCGCCATGACAGCGGAGCCATCATGGACGACGAAACCAAAAAACAGATCAACGAACGCTACGAAAAGCACCTCGAAAAAGGCGAGCGCTTCTGGCCCGACACCATCTTCCGCGACCTGATCATGTCGCTGGGCATCTTCACCCTGCTGATTCTGCTTGCCACGTTCGTCGGCATCCCCGCCGAACCCAAAGCCGACCCCAGCGATACCTCCTACATTCCGCGCCCGGAGTGGTACTTCCTCTTCCTTTTCAAATTCCTGGCGTTGTACGGTCAATTGCCGCTCATCGGCAAGATCGAATGGCTCGCCACCGTCCTCGTCCCCAGCGTTGCCCTCGGCGTGCTGACCCTGATTCCGTTCATCGAACGCAGCCCGCACCGCCATTACAGCAAGCGCGTCCTGCCCATCTCCATCATGACCATCATGGTCGTCGGCATCGTGCTGTTGACCTTGATGTCCGAAGTCCCGACCGTCTCCGAAGACGGCTCGACCTTGCTTGGAACTCTGCAAACCATCGCAGGGATTTTCATCCCGCTGACCGCTTACGTCCTGCTCTTCGTTTTCAAGAATAACACCCGCCTCATGCTCTGGACGACGGGGCTGGCTGCCGTTTCCATGATTTTTATCTCCGGGACGGTTCTCACCCTCGCCCCCGAAAAGCCAACCGAAGAGACGGAAGTCGCCGCCACGCTGGTTGACCAAATCTTCGCCGGGCAGGATCTGTATTCCGTCCACTGCACCGAATGTCACGGCGACGACGGCTCGATTGCAGTCATCGAAGGCGTGGAGGGACTCGAAGGCGAGAAGATCACCCCCATCAACAGCCGCGACGTGCTGTACACCATCACCGACTCCGCGATGCTCGAGGTCATTGCCTACGGGCGTCCCAACGCGGGCATGCCCCCGTTTGGGAAAACCTACGGCGGCGAACTCTCCAAGAGCGAGATAGATTACATCGTCGTGTTCATGCGCTACATGTGGGACGACCGCTTCGAGGTCCCGCAAGAGGCGCTCAAGCCCTTATTCCCGCCGCTGGCAGAGGGGGAAGTCCCATCGTATGACGTTCACATCCAGCCCATCGTCAAACGCTATTGCATCTCCTGTCACCGCCCCGGCAAAGACAACAACAACTACCTGATGACCACCTACGAGGAAATCCTCACCACCGGCGATAACGCCGCGAACAACATCATCGCCGGGGACGAGAACAGTTACCTCCTGCTCACCATTCAGGGACAGCCCATTATGAATCCCGAAAACCCCGAGGAGGAACTGATCGGCGTCATGCCGCCCACCCGTCCGCTCAAGCCGAACGTGGTGGAGGTCTTCCTTCGCTGGATCATGAACGGAATGCCGCGCACGGCGGCGGAGGCGCAGGCGCTCTCCACAACGCCAACAGCCGCGCCGGAGCCGTAACAGATCTGGGCACAAAAGACCGCATCGCTCGATGCGGTCTTTTTATATTGTGTTGAAGATAAACTATAATCGAATAAGTTTATCTTTGTGTTCGGCAATTCATGAGGAGAGAAATCCATGTCAGGCATTAATAACATTACCCGATATTTTGCGCTTGTGGTCGGGATTGCATTTGTCCTCGCAGGGATCGCAGGATTCATCCCGTTCTTTACCCCGCCGCCCCACGCAGATGCTCCCCATCTGATCTTGAACTCGAACTATGGATTGCTGCTCGGTCTGTTCCCGGTCAACACACTGCACAGCATCTTCCACTTTTCGACCGGCGTCTTTGGTATGTATGCTTTTCGGAATTATCGCCTGTCACGCATTTTCTCCCGCTTCCTCGGCGTGACGTTGGGAATCTTCACCGTTATGGGCTTGATTCCCCGGCTTCACACGACGTTTGGTTATTTGCCGTTGTACGGTCACGATGTCTGGCTTCATGGGCTGGAGGCGGTCATTGGTTTGTATCTGGGTTTTTTCGCCCGCCAAACTGAACGGGAGTCCGTCCATGTTCGACAAGTCGCCTGAGAATCCACCCATTCCTGCCTATCTGCGTTTTGTCACTGCGGTCGAATGCTGCGTTGTTTTCACAGCAGCGTTTTTATTGTTTTTCCTGCCTTCGTTTTCCGAAGACCTCTGGGCATGGACGATCCCGCCGTTCAACGCGCGTTTCGTCGGTGCGGTCTATTTTGCGGCATACATTCCATTGATCATCTTCTGGCTCAACCCACGCTGGACTCCCGGCAGGCTGGTGCTTTGGATGATCTTCGTATTCACCGTGCTGGTCATGGCCGCCATGTTCCTTCACGCCGATTCATTCGCCTGGGACCGCCCCGCAGCATTCCTGGTCTTCTGGCCTCTTTACATTTTTCTGCCCATCAACTCAGCGGTTTTTCTATACAAGTTCCGCAATGTCGAACTTAAAACCCAGGACGATCTTTCCCCAGCCTGGAAAACCGTCCTCAAGGGATTCGCCTTGCTCGCAGGACTATACGGCATTGGATTGTTCTTTGCCCCCGAAGCCTTGACCCGTTTCTGGCCCTGGCATGTGGACGCCTTCCATGCCCACATCTACGCCTCCGCTTTCGTCACTCCGGCCGTCGGCGCGTGGATCTTGAGCGGCAGGCGCGGCGCCGCCTCAGAATACCTGACCTTTGGACTGAATCTGCTCACGGGCGGAATACTACCCATCCTTGGCACGCTCATAACGAATCTGAGCCTGCCCCCGGAACGTCAAGCGGATTTTGGCGGCATCGGCACAGGGATTTTCTTTCTGTTCTTTCTTGCAACGGGAATCCTGGGAGCCTTGCAGATCCGGCTGGCGTTCCAAACATCGAACAAAATGGGGAGCAAATGAAAACAGAAAGCGGATTGGAATACATCGAAGTTGAAGCGGGCAGAGGCGCTGCGCTCTCCACACCCCGACACCCGAAGTCACACCGGCGCCGCGATTTTCAGAATACGACTCGAGCGCCCTCATGATGAGGGCGCTTTTTCTTTTGTTCCACACATGACATTTTGCACTTGAAAGCGAGAGAAGAACGCCTCACAATCAAGATACGGTGAAAGGAGACTGACATGTTCAACGAGGAATTCCGAAAGGCAACCATCCAAAGCATGGTCGCCGCAATGACAGGTTCGGATGAGAAGCGGCTTGAATGGGCGGGCGTTTTGGAGGACATCGTCAAAACGCGCGGGGACAAATTGGGCAGGGAGGACATCGCCTATCTGGAAGGTCTGATCATCGTCCTGCGGGACGCAAACGATTTGGAAAAAGCGGATGCAAGGATTCCAGACGTGTACGCCGAAGATTGGAAAACCATCCTGCAAATCGTCAATCACACGCTGACGGCAAATGAAGCGGGACAATCCATCAGTCTCGAAGCGCGCGGGCAGATCATCCACAATACCATCGCGGTCCTTACCAACAGCCCGGAGCGAAAAGGCGACTGGTTGGATGCCCTGCGCGGGTTGAAAAAGCAGGCGTTCGAAGAATACAAAATGCCCGACCTGGCTCAATACCTGGGAGCGCTGATTCAACTGGTGGAAGGGGAAAATCCCGCCGCGTTGAAAAATGATATTCCGAAAATTTTGATGAGCGACTGGGAGCAGATCATCGAGGCAGTGCGTTGAAATTCCCCCAGCCGCCAGAAACGCCTGTAAACAGGAATCAAAAAGCCGGGACTTTTACATCCCGGCTTTTTGATTCTATTCAAATTCCCTACGGCACGTAATATTCCACGATCAACTGCGGACGCCGCGCCATGCCCGCATCTCCGCTGTACAGCCGCAGCAGGTTCGCCAGCAGGTTGTTGTTGTCATCC
>QMIW01000075.1 GCA_024434165.1 Chloroflexota bacterium
CCCGGCTACCACCGTCCGCTCCTCCTGCTCCAAATGCTCGTTTTCAAACAGCTCGGTCTTATACGTCCAGTACTGGCTGCCGCGCAACTCCGCCTTAACAACTGTCACTCCCTCCAGGTACGCTGCTGCCGCCTCCGCTCCTGCCGCCAGTTTCTCTTCCTCGCTCATCTGGGCGAGCTGGTCGGGGGTGAAGGCAATGGGCGTAGGTGTGGGGGTCAGCGTGATTGTGGCGGTGGGAGCGGAGGTAAACGTCCGGGTGGGCAAAGGCGGGGTCAGGCTCGGCGCCGGGGGTGTTGCGGGGGTGGTCAGGGAACTGCATCCCGCCTGCATCAAAATCAAAAGAACAAGGATGAGTTTTCGTGCCATGTTTTCCTCCTGGAAGCGGGTTATGGAGTCAGGGAGCGCCGCGTGACGCCGTGGCGGCACCTGCTCTTGTAATACGCCAGCAAGCTGGCTGACTCCAAAATGTTAAAGAACTGCGAGGGGGTCCGCCTCGCAGTTCTTCGCTAATCGCTAATCGTTGTCGTTGTCCTCATTGCCCTCGTTGTCATCGTTGTCATTGCTGGAATCGTCGCTGTTGTCATCGTCGTTGGAGTTGCCATCGTCCTCGTTGTCATTGGTCGAGTTGTCATCGCTGCCGTTATCTTCGCTGCCGTCGTCGTTTTCGTTCGATTCCGAATCGTCGTTTTCATTGACAGCCGGCGTGGAAGTCCCGCCGCCGGTTTCATCGGAGCACTCGCCCTCCGCTTCGATGCCGGTGGCGATGAACCTGCCGTCTTCGCCGTAGTAACCGGTCGCTTCCACCGTCATGCCGATGCACAACCCCTGCGTAGACAGGTTCGAAAGGTAAACCGTCATCCCGTTGATAACGAGCGTATTGGCGGAAATGGCTTGAAGCGTTCCCTTGATCTCATACCGGGCGGGGACATCCGCCGCATCATCCGGGTTGGGGCTGGGGGCGGGCTGGGGTCTTCCCTCTTCCTCCAACTCCATTTCGATGGGCTTGCCGGCAGGCACCACCGAGCCAGCCGGGAGCAGGTCGAGGCTGGTCACTTCGATGAAGCCCTGGGCGTTGGTCCGCCCGCTGACGATCACCGGCGCGCCGTTTTCAGGCGACTGGATATTTTCCGGCAGGACGACCATCAACCCCGAAACATAGGTGTTGTTTTTCACCCGCATAAACACGCCCGCAAACTGAATCGTCTCGTGGCGTCCCTCCGCCAGGAGTTCATCAATTTCGTGGAGGCGTTCATTTTCGAATTCGTTTGCCAGCAATTCGCGCGCTTCCTGGTCGAAGATGAAGAACAGGCGGACGCTCTCCCACCCGCGCTTGACCGGGTAGAGACTCTCGCCCGGCAGCGCCGAAGCGGAGGCGCTCAAAATCCCGGTTCCGCTCAACAGGAATGCGATCACCAGGGCGAAGGAAATCGCCAGGCGCGAAAAGACGGGGATCACGCGCCTGTTCGGCGCGCGCCTCGACTCGCGGATTTCGGCAGCGCGCTGCATCACCCGCGCGCGTCCGCGCCGCGCCGCCTCTGCGGAGGGTTCCGCAGCGGACATATTGCGCGCCTTGATGGCGGTTTTGAGAATCGGGCGCAGCTCGCCGGCAAGATCGGGGTAACGGGCAAGGGCGGTCTCGAGGTCGGTTCCGTTTTCGATCTCGTGCAGGCAAACTTCCAAAGCGTCGAATAATTTATTCATAATCCACCTCGCCAATCTCGCGCTGCAGAGCCGCCAGCGCGCGGAACTGGAGAGCTTTTACGGCATTGACATTCTTGTTCAAATGAACGGCGGTTTCCTCCAGCGAATATCCCTGCCCGAATCGCAGGGCAAGGACATGCTGTTGTTCGGGGGTCAGTTTGGTGTAGGCGTTCTGCACGGCGCGGTTCTGTTCGCGTTGGTCCACTTCACTGGCGGGACCGGGCTGGAGGTCCGGCAGCGATTCGGGGATTTCCTCCTCGCTGCGGCGGTACTTCCTGCGTATGTGGTCGGTCACGATGTGGTTCGCCGTCCCGATCAGCCAGCCTTTGAGGTTGGAATCCGGTCCGCGTCCCGAACGAACCGCTTCCAGCAGGCGGATGAAGACATCGCTGGCGATATCCTCTGCAAGTGACTGGTCGCCCAAACGATACAGGGCATAACGATAGACCTCGGAAAAGTACTGGTCGTATACCGCGCCAATGGCTTGTGAATCCAAGTCGCGCAGGTCGTTTATTCCTTGCTTCCCGTCCGCTGCTGTCATTATTTTTTCCGACACCCAATATCCGAATTTTTTCATTTAACTTCCGTCACCGAATATCTTATCATCATTCGATGACTTCATAAATGACAGCCTGGTCGTCCCGGTACACCTCCCGCAAGCCGGGGTCGTTTTCAGCCCGGCGGATGAAATCGCCATGGTTCAAATCGGTGTGCACATAGCGCGCGGCAAACCGCGAACGAATGATACTGGACGGGCGTTCCACGTCGCCGCGCGTGATGTCAATCCATTGGTCGTAAAGCGCTTCGTCATACAACTGGAGGTAGGTGGGGTCCAGCCCAGTCAGGTAGGTGTTGTGGGTGTTGTAGAAGAACAAACGCGGGAAGTCGTCCCAATCGGTTTGGAAGACACGCTCGCCCGGCGGGGTGTTTTCCATCAGCCAGGCAGACGCGCGCTCGTATAAATCTGCGGGTTTCGAGCGCGCCATCTGCGCCTGTGCAGCGGGGATGGCTTTCACAATTCCCGCGATGACGGCAACCGCAAGCAGAATTGAGGATACGCCCGTTTGAAACCCGAGCCTGAATTTCAGGCTGGGCTGCGAGCGTTCGGCATCGAACAGAGGCGCCCAGGCGAACGCCGCAAAGACAAGCGCAAACGGCGGGAAGTATTCCACGAACCTGCGCGCCTTGAAGAGCATCAAGCCGAAGAGCAGGGCGATCAGGAACGCGCCCGCTGTGCGCGCATCCATTCTTCGACCGGAAAGACCGAGCGCCAGCGCGCCGCTCACGAAAGCAGCCAGAGCGGGCAGGGAGTTTCGGAGCAGCTGCTCCGTATCGTAGGGATACCACTCGTTGCCCACGCGCACCGAGGTTGCATCCAGCAGTTTCGGCAGAAAGTGGTGGTAGGTAAAGATGATGTTATTTGGAAAATAAGGATTGAGGATCAACCCGGCAAGGATGCCGGCGCCCGCCCAAACCAACGGACGGGCTTCCAGCCGGCGCTCCGTGAGCCACACTCCCAGCCCGTAAAGGAACGCGGCGGCAAGCATGAGCGGAAAGGCATTGTAAAACCAGACGTAGAAAAAAGACAACACGCCAACGCGCTTGTGCCTGCCTTCCAGCATCCACAGAAAGCCCAGGATCAGCACCGCCAGCGAAAGGGATTGCGCGCGGGTGATGGACATGCGGTAGAGGAATGCATCGGAAATTCCCAGCAGGGCAAGCGCCCACAAGCCGGAGGCAGGCAGGTTCTGGCGGTGGAACAAATACCAAACGCTTAGGAACGCCAGCGCGGAAAAGGTCACAGCCGCCCACTTCGCCCCGGCAAGAAGATCGCCGAAAGTGAAGGGGATCAGCGCCGCATGGAAGAGGAAATGATGATCGTAGAATTCGCGTTCGTTCAGGATGCTGAGCGGGAGCCAGGGAAAATCCGGTTTCAAGCCTTCGGTGCGCATCAACCAGGCGAAGCGGATGTGATAGAAACCGTCGTTATCCGGCAGGTTGGGTGTCGAAAACTGGATGGCCGCCATCCCGGCAAAGAACAGGATGAACAACAGGATAGGGATCGTCGGAGCGTGAATTCGTTTGAACATTGAATAATTCCATAAAAAGCGAAAACCTGGTCGTCTGAACCGTGACTTCGTCCAGACGACCAGGAGATACCATCTTGCGTCAGCCCCGGCGGCTATCCGTTGTCGTTTCCGCCGTTGTCATCGTCCTCGTTGGAGTTGTCGTCGTCGCCGCCGTCATCGTCGTTGGAGTTGTCGTCGCCGCCGTCGTCGTCGTTCGAGTTGTCGCCGTCGTCGCCGTTGTCATTCGAGCCGTCATCGCCGTTGTCATTCGAGTCATCGTCGCCGTTGTCGTTCGAGTCATCGTCGCCGTTGTCGTTCGAGTCATCGTCGCCGTTGTCGTTCGAATCGTCATTGGAGTTGTCGTCGTTGCCGTTGTCATCGTTGGAGTTATCGTCGTTGCCGTTGTCGTCGTTGGTGTTGCCGTCGTTGGAGTTATCGTCGTTGCCGTTGTCGTCATTGGTGTTGCCGTCCGTATCGGGCGGCTCGACGCGGGTTACAACAATCGAGCCATCCGCCTGGACTTCGGCTTCGACCTTCACGGTATCGCCCACCTTAAACGATCCGTCGCGCACAACGGCGGGATCCACGGTAATGACCTGCCCGTTCACCGTCCACTGGTCGCCGTCCATGGCTTCGATCACACCCGTGAATTCGATGATTGACGCCTGAGGCTTGTTCGACCCGCCGGAGGAATTTGCCGGTGAAGCCGCCGCCCCGCCGCAGGCGCTGATGAGCATGGCAGTCAGCGCCAGGACGAGCATGAATACGTAGGTTGTCCTTTTCATTTTTCACCTCTTTGAAATATTGAGTGACTACATCCACATAGTCGAATTGAGAGGGAAAAAGTTACGGCTTCCCCCCGCCGGTTTTTTTCGGAAATCAGCGCCTGTGAATTTTGCCTCAATGCGTACAACCAAACAGGGCTATTTCGTCCGCTCGTACACGCGCCGGAACTCGGCAATGAACTGCGCCGCTATCGGTTCGCTGTAAATGACCAGCAGGGTCTCGTCGTTCTTCGTCTCGGCGCTGTGGGTGAAATTGTACGAGCCGAAAATGACGATGCTTTCGTCAACGACGATCACTTTATGGTGCATCTGTCCGTCATTGCCGTCCAGGTACACATCCAGCCCCGCCTGCCGAAACGGGTCGAACTCCGTGCCGATATTGGAAGCGACCTGATCCTCGTCCATCACGCCCGCCGCCGTCACCCCTTCCTCGGCGCGCGCGCGAATTGCGTCGCCCAACGGGTCGGCGGTGAAGGAAAACGCCATGAAGTAAATGCTCTCCTGCGCTTCATTGAGGATGTCCACGAGGATGGGTTGAATCCCGTCATCCGGCGAAAAGTAGGTATCCACCGGCGTCCCATCAATCGTCACACGCGGGTTGGGCGTTTCGGCGGCAACAGCCTCCCCGAATTGGTCGTCCACGAACATCTCCTCGAATTCTTTGGTGAAATTCTCCGCCACTTTCACCGAACGGATGCGCATCATGACGTTATTGTCCTCATACGCGCCGGAATCGGTCAGGTTCATCGTGCCTGCCCACACTTCGGAATTGTCAATGACCACAAACTTGTTGTGCATCAATCCTTCGCGCCGGTCGCCCAAAATGGGAATGCCCGCCTCCTTCAACTTTTGCGGATCGGCGCGGTCGAGATTGTCGCTTTCCATCACCAGGCGCACCCGCACGCCGCGGTCATGAGCGCGCAGCAGCGCATCCCGGACGCTGTTCAGGCTGAGGCTGTAAACGGCGACATCCACGCTGAGTTTGGCGGCGTCAATGGATTCGGCGATGGGCTGGTCAACTCCGCCCGTCTGCTGGGAGGCGAGGGGGCTTTGCGGGTTCGTAAAATACAACTCGAACCAGCCGCCCTCCACGCCGTAGCCTGCGGGGAGTTCAATCGGCTTGAGTTCGACCTTCGCTGCGGAGGCGGGCTCATCTTCCAGCGGAAGCGAAGGGGTCGTCTCACCGCAGGAGGAGAGGAAGAGAATGAGAAGAAGGAGGAAAGCAGGAAAGAAGGATGGTTTCATTTTGATTTACGATTTGTAATGGACGGCATGACCCTGCGCCTGCGCACAACACGGGACGCACATTCACCCCCGCAGCGACGCCTCCCGCAAGCGCCTGTTCAATTCGTGAATGATCGCCAGGCTCACATCGGGGCGTTCGCGCAGCAACTCTTCGAAGCTTTTCTGGTCAATGCACAGGGTGCGCACATCGCCCGCCGCCACCAGGGACGCCATGCGCGGCTCGTTGCTGATAATGGACATTTCACCCACATAATCGCCTTCTCCTCGAATCGCAATCTCGACCTCCCGCCCGCCCCGCATGGCGCATACGCGCACCCTGCCGCTTACGATGACATACATGACATCGCCCGGCTCCCCTTCGCGGGCGATCTCTTCGCCATTCACAAAAGATTCCTCCCCGGCAATGGCTGCCACCTGCTTCAAATCCACAGAAGAAAGGTTTTCGAACAACGGCACACGTTTCAGGAAAAGAATCCGATCCATGAGGGAAAGCGGCGATAAATTTTCCACGTTGATCACTCCACTCCGCTGCGCGGCGTAATGCGCGCAATCGCGAATCCATTCATCTTCATCGTTGAACAGCCTTTCCCAATCCGGGGAACCTGCCGCCCGGGCATCATTTTCCCACAAAACCGTCAGCGGCTGCAACACGTCCCGCCATTTTGCGCCGATGGTTTCCAGCGCTTCGAGCCCATTGGCATGTTGGGATGGGTCGCGCGAACTCAAATTCCGAACCGCCAGCTGCATGGCTCCCCGGTCGCCAAGCAGACCAACTGCAGACAGGGCACGGATTCCGTATCGCTGCGATTTTTCCCGCAGGGCTTCGACGAGCAAATTGACGGCATCCCGCCGGATGGACCCCGCCGCATCCTTCCCGGACTGTGAGTTGATTCCACCCATCAGAGCGTGATACTCCCGCGAGCGCGAGACCGCCAGCCGGGCAAAGTCAATGACCGGCTTTGCCGGCGGAGACGGGAGGTAAGCGAGCGCGAGCAGCGCCCCATCCGCCGTTTCCTCCCATTGCAGCGCCGAAAGAATGGACGGCATCACAGGTGTGCCGATGGAGCCGAGCAGTTGGGCGGCAGTTTCACACACAGAGGGGTCGCGCAGCGCTTCGAGCAGGTAAGAGGCGGCGTTCTGCGGGTGAATTTGATGAAGTGTGGTCAGGATGGTTTTTTTGACCGCCGGCTCCAGATGCCGGTCTTGCAGTTCGTTGGCAAGGAAATCGAAGGCGTCCATGTCGCCCCATTCGCCCATCCATTTGATGGCGTGGATGCGCTCGTCGAGCGTCCCAATGATGGAGATTTGGCGCAGGCGGCGTTTCGCCTCCATGTTCGTTTTATCAACGCGCAGCAGCGATAATGCAGCGCGCGCGCTGACCTTGGCGTTTTCATCCGTGAGCAGGGGGGTCAGGTACATCGTCAGCGCGGGGGAATTGGAGGATAAAACCGTCAGCGAGGAAACCGCTTCGCAGCGCACATCCGGCTCCGGGTCCGCGAGAGAGGCGGCGATATCCAACAGGGCAGATGAGGCTTTGGACTGAGTCAACGCCCGGAGGGAGGCGATCCGCACCTGTGGGTCGGTATCCCTTAACCCATTCACGAGGGCGGGAATCGCTTCGGGCAGTGAGAGCTGACCTACAACTTCGACGGAAATCCGGCGAACGAGCACGTCGGGGTCGCGCAAGCCATTGAAGGCTGTGCGAACGGCGGCGGCATCCTGCCGGAAACCGCCGAAGGGTTTTTCTTCGGCGTAGAACAATTGCGGACGTCCCGCGCGCAGGGCTTCGACGAGCGCGCGGCTGTATCCGCGCCGCGCCTGGTAAAGAATGAAGGCACATACCGCCGCCGCAGCCAGACCGATGAGGTAATGCTGCCCAGGCAGGAGGGTTTGCTCGCCGATGATGAGGATGCCGCCCGCTATGAAAACGCCCGCCTGTTCGGGCACGCCGCCGATGAAGGCGCGCACCTGGTCGCGTTTTTCGGGAGGCACCACATTGAACATGGTTTGCCAGGCGGGGTCGGCGATGCCGGAGAGCCAGAGCATTTGCAGGAAACGAAACGCAACGATGACGGCAAAGAAAGGCGCGAGAATAAGCGCGGCAAAGCCGGTGAGGTAAATGACCGGAAATGCCAGAATGCAGAGCATGATTCCAAAGCGCGCAAACAAACGGTTGGCAAGCAGCAGCGACGCAAGAAACGCGGCGGTGGTGTTGAATCCGTTGAAGAGACCGAGGAAAGCGGCAAGGTCATCTGCATTGGGGAACTGTTCTGTGACGGCGCGGGAAAAGGGCAGAGAGATGGAGAAATAAAGGATCGAGAAGAAAACGGTCGAAACGGCGATCCATGCCATTAGCGTGGATTTGCGGACGTACTCGAAGCCGCGCTGCATTTCCTGGATGAGCGCGGGTTGACTGCGCCGGAATTTTGGCTGAGGCGTTATTCCAGTGGGTCGAAGAGCGACGAGGGCGCGGCTGAGAAGAAACGAAAGAACGAGGGAGCCAAACCAGCCAAGAAGCAGGTTTTCGGCGCCAATGAAGCTGACCAGCAGCCCTGTGGCAAATCCACCGAGGATCTGCCCGAGAATGCGGCTGGCATTGAAGAGGGGAAAGAGCCGCTTGGCTTGACGCGCATCGCACACCACGCCCGCCACGCCCCAGATCACAAGATTGACGAGCGAGTTGAGCACTTCCTTGCCAAGCCAGAGGACAGGGTAAAGCCAGGGCGGTTCGGCGAGCAGGACAAGACGCGCGCCGAGCAAAAGCAGCGCGGCAAGCAGGGGAACGGCGGTGTAAAGGATGGATTTCGGAATCCGCCCCAATGCGGCGGTGACGAGAAAGGACGTCAGCATGGACGTGATTCCCAATCCGATGTACATATATGGGAGATAGTCCACGCCAAAGCGGGCGAAGAAAAGCGCTTCGATGCCCGTGCCGCCAAGCGCCGCGCCGAACGCCGTCAGAAGCATGATCCCGATCAAGAAGGAGGACATGCGTCCTTCGCCGGGTTTAATGGAGAGGAGCCGGGCAAGGCGAGTCATCGGTTTGGCAATTGGCAGACGGAGACCGAGGGAGGAGACGGGAGATCAAAACCTGGCGGATTCTTTGCTCTTCCCATAATCCTCTTCCGCCAGGCGCGCAGCATCGGCAAGCAGTTTATCGTACTTATTCACAACGATAAAGATGAACCAGCCTAAAATGCGCCGGAGGGGACGCGGTCCCGGTATGAGCCGGATGCTGATGCAGTCTCGAAAACGGGTTGTGCCATCGGGCAGCGCCTCGAAGTAAGCCGTTTCCATGAACAGCACCTTCCCATTTTCGATGGAGTGAACGGTTACATAGTGAAAGGGACGCCAGTCCAGAACCACTTCGGTACTGATTCCCTTCCCGTGCGCGCAGTGATTGCTGGCTCCCCTGCCGCGGCGTCCTCGGGGGCGATCGCCGATGGACCATTTTACGTCTGGACACCAGATATTTCGCCTGGAAGGGTCCTGCATCCATTCCCAGGCGATGTGCGGCGGCACGCGAAAGTCAACATTCAGGGTCAAATCCGCTTCTTCTTCCGTGATCCTCACTCGGCGCTCGTCGGTCAATTCCCGGTATCTGGCGTGCAGGTCAATGCTGCGGGTCTTTACCTCTCCCAAATGTTCGTATGCTTCCAGCTGCAAATGAGCATCCGGGAGGTCCAACTGCATACAGTTGAGACATTTCTCCGTCAGGAGAATATAAGCGCGCCAGCCTGTCGCCTCCGACACATGATTTTTCGAGAGGCGGTGGACCAGATTCACATCCGTGCCGACCAATTCCCGGATGTTTGCAACCGTCTGGACGATGTAATCGCCGTAATGCACGATGAATTTCAAATCGAGGGAAGAGATGTTCCGGCAGGCTGCACAGGTACAGGTCGTTTTGCGGCGCATGGAGACCTGCTTGTCGCGGAAGGCGGCGTACACAGACTCCATGAATTCGATCAGGATTTCGCCGCGCGTTTGTTCTTCCTCGTCCGCGTAGGCAAACACGGCATCGCCTTCGAGTTTCGAAATCGTCATCAGGGGCTGAAATTCCGCCACCAGCAATTCCAACAGTTCGGTGAGGATCTCATGGGAGTGTTCCAGTTCCGTCTTGGCGACAAAAGACGTATAGCCCGAAATATCGGCAAGAACAAGATATCCGCGTCGAGCAAAATTGGACATGGGTTATCAACATTATAACCCCGCCTCCCCCGCCCGGCGGAACGGCAGGGTGGGTGCGTCGTTTATAATCCCCGTCCATGACCAACACCGAAAATGCAAACCGCCAGATCGCCCGCGCCGCAGGCACGGTGATGTTCGCCATCATCCTCGGACAAATCGCGGGACTCATACGCGGCGTTCTGGTGGCGCGGGCATTCGGCGCTTCGCCCGAACTGGACGCCTTCTTCGCCGCCAACCGTGTCAGCGAGACGTTGTTTTTACTGGTGGCTGGCGGCGCGCTGGGCTCCGCTTTTATTCCGACATTCACCGGCTTGCTCGCCAAAGAGGACAGGACCTCCGCCTGGCGGCTTGCCGCGTCCATTGCGAACGCGGTCACGCTGACCCTGAGCCTGCTGGCTGCGCTCACTGCCTTGTTCGCCCCGCAAGTGGTGCGCTTCGCGCTCGCCCCCGGGCTTGCCGCCGACCCCAAACTCTTCGCGCTGACGATTTCGCTCCTGCGCATTCAACTCATCTCCGCCGTATTGTTCGGCTTGGGCGGCTTGATCGTGGGCATCCTGAACGCGCATCAAATCTTTCTCATCCCGGCGCTCACGCCCGCGCTGTACCAACTCGGCATCATCTTCGGCGCGGTCTTCCTCGCACCTTCCATTGGAGTATATGGTCTTGCCTGGGGCGTGGTAGCCGGGGCGGCATTGTATCTCTTTGTTCAGCTTCCCCAACTTGCAAGATTAATCTCCAGTTTCCAATTCCCAATTCCCACTTCCCACTTCCTGGATTTCCACGACGCCAACTTTCGCCAGGTCCTCCTCCTCATGGGACCGCGCCTGTTGGGGGTTGCCGTCGTCCAACTCAATTTCTGGGTCAACACCTGGCTGGCTTCCCAAATGGCGGCGGGAAGCGTGACCGGCTTGTACTACGGCTTTTCGCTGATGCTGATGGCGCAGGCGGCAATCGCCCAGTCGGTGGCGATTGCGGCAATGCCGACCTTTTCCGCCCAGCATGCGCTCGGCAAACAGGACGAGATGCGCTCATCGCTGGCTTCATCCTTGCGCGGGGTGATGCTGCTGGCGCTGCCCGCCAGCGTCGGGTTGATCATCCTGCGTGAGCCGATTATTTCCCTGCTGTATCGGCGCGGCGAATTCGACGAACGCTCGGTGCAGATCGTGGCGTGGGCGCTGCTGTGGTACGCGGCGGGGCTCGTCGGTCACTCCATCATGGAAGTGTTGACGCGCGCCTTCTACGCCCGGCACGACACAAAGACGCCCGTCATCATCGGCACGGCGGCGATGTTGTTGAACGTCGTTTTCAGCGTGTCCTTCTCCCGTCTGTTCGAGTCCATCGGCTGGATGCCGCACGGCGGGCTGGCGCTGGCAAACTCACTGGCAACCGCGCTCGAAGCAGCCGCATTATTCATGATGATGCGAAAGCGATTGAACGGCATCGAAGGCGGCTACATCCTGCGCGGAGCGATACCCTTTGCGGCGGCGGGATTGGTCATGGGGCTTTCGCTCTGGGGCTGGCTGGCGTTTGGGAAACTTCTCAGCGTCTGGATTCTTGTCCCGCTGGGTGTGGCAATCGGCGGGGCGGTTTATTTTGGCATTCTGTTCGCCCTGCGCCTGCCGGAGTTGAGTTACATTGCAAATGGGGTGATGCGGCGGCTGAAGAAATGAGCCGCGGTCCATCGTCTTATTTCCACACCATCCACTGCACGATGGCGACGAGCAGACCGAGGAGGATGCCGCCGATAACCTCCAGCGGGGTGTGACCGATGACTTCCTTCAATTCGTCCTCGTTCCAGATATGCCCCTTGAGCAATTCCTCGAAAAGCAGGTTGATACGCTCGGCATGTTTGCCCGCCTGGCGGCGCACGCCCGCCGCATCGTGCGCGATGATCATGGTCACGGCAACCGCAATGGCAAAGACGGGATTGTCGAAGCCGTGATACAACCCGACCGCCAGCGTGCCGGCAACCATCAGCGCGGTGTGGGAGGAGGGCATTCCGCCCGCGGCAAAGACCATCGCCCACAGCCAGCGGCGCGAGCGCAGGTATTCGGTGGGAATTTTCAACGCCTGCGCCAGCAGCCATGCCGTCAGCACGGCGATCAACACCTTGTTTTGAAGAACGCCAAGCAGGTTCATTCGGATTCCTCTTCAAATTCGATCAGCGACCCGCCAGCCAGTTTCCGCACTTTGAGCTGGGCAGACTCGAGCAATGCGCCGCAGTGCGCGGCGAGGGCTTGTCCGCGCTCGTAGAGTTTCATCGCCTCTTCGAGCGGGTTCTGTTCGCCTTCGAGCGCTTCGACGATTCCTTCCAATTCAGCGAGAGCTTCTTCGTAGGACAATTCTTCGACGGGTTTTTGGGTGGATTTTGATTTTGGCATGAGGACTCCAAATAATTTACGATTTACGATTGGCGCTTCGGGATTACTTCAAACTCTCCATCGCTCACGCGCACGTTCATTTCGCCGCGCGCATCCGAAATTTTGCCGACGACCTTTCCATCCTCCCTGCGGGTGACGATGGCGTATCCGCGCGATAAAATGCCCGCCGGGTTGAGCGCATCGAGCCGCTTCGACATTCCATCTACGCTGGCAGACTGCAATTGGATGCGGTGCGTCACCGCGGAGAGGGCGCGGCGGAAGAGTTCGTCGAGGCGCTGAAACTCGGATTGGATGAGCCGTTCGGGAGAGACGTATTTGAGGCGCGCCGCCAGGGAGGAGGTCAAAGCTCGATGGTCAGCGAGCAGGTTCGAGATTAAGTCAAAGAGGCGGGATTGGTAATTGGTAATTTGCAATTGGAGGTCGTCCAGCGTGGTTTGAGTCGCCAGTTCCGCTGCGGCGGTGGGAGTGGGGGCGCGCAAATCCGCGGCGAAGTCGCACAGGGTGAAATCCGTTTCGTGACCGACGCCCGAAATGACGGGGACTTTCGAGGCGGCAACCGCGCGGACGACCCGCTCGTCGTTGAACGCCCACAGGTCTTCGATGGAACCGCCGCCGCGCGCGAGGAGGATGACATCGGGTAACTGGTAATTGAGGAATTGGATGGCGTTGACCAGCGCGGGCGGGGCTTCGACGCCCTGTACGGGAGAGGGTGCAAGAATCACTTCCGCAATCGGCAAACGGCGGCGGATGGTGTTGAGCATGTCGCGCAATGCCGCGCCTGTGGATGAGGTGACTATGCCGATCCTGCGCGGCAGTTCGGGGATGGGGCGTTTTCTTTCAGGATCGAAAAGACCTTCGGCTTCGAGCATGGCTTTGAGCCGCAGAAATTCCTGAAAGAGCGCGCCCTCGCCTTTTGCCTGGATGAGATTGGCGACCAGTTGATATTGTCCCTGCGGCTCATACACGGCGATGCGCCCATGCACTTCAACCGCGGCGCCTTCCTGAAGGTTCGGGCGTGTGCGCAGGACATCCGTCTTCCACATCACGCAGCGCAGGGAAGCGTTCTTGTCCTTGAGCGTGAAGTAGACGTGACCCGACGCCGGGCGCGACAGGTTGGAGATCTCCCCAGCCACCCACACATCCTGCAATTCGGGATCATCCTCCAGCAGTTTGCGGATGCGGAAGGTGAGTTGGGAGACGGTAAGCGTTTCAGGGAAAAGACTGGGCTGCATTGAGGGTAGGATAATCGAAAACGAGGGAATGGGGAATAGGAAATCAGGAATGCAGTTTTTCGCCTATAATTGGGAAAACTTTCTTTCATCTTTTATCCTTTCCTCATGAACCATCTCTGGTCACCCTGGCGTATGGAATACATCGAAAACCACGAAAAAGAAGACGGCTGTGTGTTCTGCCGCGCGCAAGCCCAGGCGGACAGCACGGGGAATCTCATTGTGCATCGCGGCACACTGGCGTATGTGATCCTTAATCGCTACCCATACACCAGCGGGCATGTGATGGTCATCCCTTTCAAACACGTCCCGAACCTCGAAGAATTGGACCCTGCGACGCGCGCCGAAATGATGGAACTGACCTCACGCTGCACCGCCGTCCTGCGCAAAGTGTACCGGACGCAATCGTTCAATGTGGGCGTCAACATCGGAGAAGCGGCGGGCGCGGGCGTGCTGGGGCATGTTCACGTCCACGTTGTGCCGCGCTGGGCTGGCGATACCAACTTCATGTCCACCATCGGCGGAACGCGCGTGTTACCCGAGGCGTTGGAGGAGACGTATCAACGAATCCGGCAGGCGTTCGAAACCACAGATACACATAGATGAATACGGATTGAAGCAACCCCGTTTCTCTTTGTTCATGCCGCCCTTGCGTCCGGCGCAAACGCCTGTGGTCAGGAAAGGGGGAGAACCAATCATGGAGACTCTATGCAGAGACATACAGGAACAATAATTCCCTTTCTTCTTATCTTAATGATCATCTCTTCCTGCAAAGCAAAGGAAACCATCGAAACGCCGGTTCCAAGCCCCGCCATCACAGCGACCGCCGGCACACCCCAGCCCACCCTCACCCCCACACCGCAGGGCATCTCCACTCCGTTTACGTACGGACCCAACCTGCAAAATTTCCCGGCAGGGGTCAACCCGCTGACCGGCTTGCAAGTGGAAGACCCAAGCCTGCTGCGCACGCCCGCCATGATGATGTCCATTTCGCATTTTCCGGTGGCGGCGCGCCCGCAGGCGGGGCTTTCGTTCGCGTCCTGGGTCTTCGAGCATTACATCACCGAAGGCGCCACCCGTTTCCTCGCCGCGTTTTACGGCGAATTTCCTGAACCCGAAATCCCCGTCACCGGCGATTGCGAAGTGCGGCGCGAGCCGTTCATCCAGACCTCCACACTGCTGGGCAACCGCATCTGGCTCGATGAAAATGCAAACGGCAGGCACGAAGATTACGAAAAAGGCGTCGGCGGAGTGTGCGTCAATTTGTTTGATTCTTCGAATCAACCAATTCAACAAACCACGAGCGATTCAAACGGCTATTACGGGTTCAACGTCGAGCCGGGGAATTACATCGTCGAGTTCAAGGTTCCCGCGTGGTTGAAATTTACGGAGAAAAACGTCGGGGATGAGAACAAGGATAGTGATGTGGATCAGGCATCGGGTCGGGCGGAGGCGGAGGTTACATCCGCGCTTCTTCATCTGGACGCAGGCCTGGTCCTGTCCGAGGAAGTGAGTCCACCCGTAAACGAATCCACCCAAATGCCCCCCGCCGAGGTGGGACCCATCCGCTCGGGGCGCCTGGTTTTCATAGACATTCACGACTTCTTCCTCAACTCGTGCTTTGTCTATGCCTCTGCCACGCTGGAGATTTTGGATAAACTGCCGCAATGCTATCTCGTCCCGCACGACGAAGCCAGCGGCGGCGCGATGATCAGCATCGAAAAGATGAAAGCGCTCGCCGAGGAGAATAAAAAGACAAGGTCGGGCAGATTCAACTACGCCAGCAACGTATTTTCCGAAACCCCGCCGGCGGGGGGCTGGGTCGCAAACCGGGTGAACATGTATGTGGCGTATCGCAACCAGTCTGCCTTCGTCTATGACCCGCTTTCCGGCTCGTACTGGCGCTACGTGGACGATACCTCCCAGGAAAACGCCGGGGTCCTGCACCCTGAAATTGACCGCCTGACGGGGCGGCAGCTGCAGTTCGAAAACATCGTGGTGATCTATGCCGACCATGAAGTATTCGAGTATCAGGGAACGCCCGTGCCCGCCCTCGTGGAAATTGACCTGGAACTCGGCAATGGCGGCTTCGCCTTTCTCTTCCGCGACGGGATGAAGTACGACATTCGCTGGAGTACGAAGGCGCGCGAATACGAAAAGAAGACCGGTCAGGCGCGCCCCATCTATTTTGTGGACTCGGACGGCAATCTCATTCCGCTCAAGCCCGGCAGGACGTGGATTTTCATCGCCACGCCGTACTCATTCGTCACCAACCAAATGGACGGCAGTTGGACCGTCCGCTACACGCCGCCCGAAGGCGCAAATTAGGCGCAAAGCCTCGCATGGCAGGGAGGCTTCGTTCAAGGCATGACAAACATCAGTAGTTTTTCCAGACTTGACGTACTATAGTATGGGTGCCGGCATTCCACGATTTGAGGCGAGACAAGGATCAGAGGCTTGATGCATCCCTACGTTCTTTCCCTGAAGAAAGTCTTCGAGGCGAACGCCAACCCCGCGAACGCCGCGCCGATGAAAAAGTACATGCGCGACCAGTTCGAGTATTTGGGAATCAAAACGCCCGAGCGCGCGGCTTTGCAAAAGGAATTCATCCAAAAGCATGGGCTTCCGCCGCTGGAGGAACTGGATGTCATCGTGCGGGAGTTGTGGTCGCTGTCCCAGCGGGAGTTTCAATATGCGGCGGTCAGCCTGCTTGGAAAACTAGAAAAGAAACTGGAACCCGATTTCATCGCCACACTTGAATATCTCATCGTCACCAAGTCCTGGTGGGACACGGTGGACTCGATTGCGGGCAGCACAGTCGGCGTGCATTTCAAACGTTTTCCGAAGGTCAAGGCAAAGTATTTGAAAAAATGGCGCAAATCGGATAACTTCTGGCTGAGACGCTCGGCGCTGCTCTTTCAACTCGGCTACAAGGAAGAGACCGACTTCGACCTGCTGTGCGAGATCATCCGCGAAAATCTCGGCTCGGATGAATTCTTCATCAACAAAGCCATCGGCTGGGCGCTGCGGCAGTACGCCTGGACCAAACCCGCCCCGGTGAAAAAGTTCGTGAAGGCGACGAAGGAACTGCATCCGCTGAGCAGGAGAGAAGCGTTGAAGAACATCGGTTAGGCGTTTCGGGTAACGAGGCAGTCTGCAACAAACAAAAATCCCCTACAAACAGCTTATCAACCTGCAATCTGTAACCTGCAACTTAAAACCACCCCTCGATTCCTCTCGCGTATAATACAATCACCCAACAGGAGAACCAATGAGCAAAGAAAACGAAGCAGTCATCTTGAGCGCAGCGCGCACCCCCATTGGAAAGTTTCAAGGCGCGTTGAGCGGCATTCCCGCCCCAAAACTGGGAGCCATCGCCGTCGAAGAGGCGGTCAAACGCGCGGGCATTGACCCCGGCGAAGTGGAGGAAGTCATCATGGGCAACGTCGTTGCGGCGGGATTGGGTCAGGCTCCGGCGCGGCAGGCGCTGATCTTCGGCAACGTGCCAGCCACCGTCAGCGCAACGACTCTCAACAAGGTCTGCGGCTCCGGGTTGAAGTCGGCGATGATGGCGGCGCAAGCCGTCCGCGCGGGCGATGCGTCGCTCTTCATCGCAGGCGGGTTCGAATCCATGAGCCGCGCTCCCTATCTTGTCAGCGGGCGCATGGGCGAGTTGAAATTCGGCAACACCCAGATGACCGACGCCCTGCTCAACGACGGCTTGTGGGACCCGTTCGAAAATTGGGCGATGGGCAGCGCCGCCGAGTTCATCGCGGATGAGTATGAGGTCACGCGCGAGGCGATGGATGAATACGCGCTTCGCTCCCACCAGAAGGCTGTGGAGGCTCAAGAGGCGGGACGGTTTACGCCGGAGATTGTTCCCGTCCAAATCCCCGGACGCAAAGGCGAAGTGACCACCGTCAGCGTGGATGAAGGTCCGCGCAAGGATACGTCGCTGGAGTCGCTTGCCAAACTAAAACCGGTTTTCAAAGCCGACGGCAAAGTGACCGCAGGCAACGCCTCGACGATGAACGACGGCGCGGCGGCAGTGGTGATTTCATCCCGCGCGTATGCCGAAAAGAAGAACCTCAAACCCCTAGCGCGGATTGTTGGCTACGCGCAAGCCGCTCTGGAGCCGAAATACCTCTTTGCCGCGCCCGCCCACGCCATGCCAAAACTGCTCAAGAAAATCGGCTGGACGTTGAAGGATGTTGACCTCATCGAATTGAACGAAGCCTTCGCCGCGCAAGTCCTCGCGGACGGGTACGCCCTTGCCGACCAGGGCTGGGATTGGAACAAGGTCAACGTAAACGGCGGCGCGATTGCGCTCGGTCACCCACTGGGGGCGAGCGGCGCGCGCGTGTTGACGACTCTACTCTACGCCTTGAAGGATCGCGGACTGAAGCGCGGCATTGCTTCGTTGTGTTTGGGCGGCGGCGAGGCGGTGGCGATGGCGGTGGAGATGGAGTGAGGGGTAATTGGTAATCAGGTAATTGGTAATTGGAGATTAGAGGATTGGAGAATTGGTGATGGAGAAACGGGAACGCGACGAGAAGATCGAGCTGTACGGCAGGGGTTACGACTTATTGATGCAAACGCTCCGCGATATTCCGCGCGAGGTGTGGACCTTCAAGCCCGCGCCGACGGAATGGAGTGTGCATGAGGTGTTGTTGCATCTGGCGGATTCTGAATCGAACGCCGCACTCCGCGCCCGCAAGTTGGTCGTCGAACCCGGCGGGACTCTCATGGGCTACGACCAGGACAAGTGGGCTGTCGAACTCGACTACCTCGACCAGAGTTGGGAAGATGCGCTGGAAGTGGTGCGCCTGGCCCGCAAGACGACGTATGCCCTGCTGAAGAAACAACCGGACGAGGTTTTCTCTCATTCGGTCAAGCATCCTGAATATGACGAACCCTACACGTTCGAGCAGTGGCTCAACATCTACTCGGCGCATATTCCGGGTCACATCGAGCAGATAAAGAATAACTATAAGATTTGGCGGGATCGGCAGGGGTAGTCGGTCAGTCAGTTGGTCGGACAGTCGCAGTGTTGGATGGTCAAATTCCAAAATCTCAGGAGGATTTATGAAAATTGAACGATTTGAAGATGCCTGCGCATGGCAGCAAGCGCGTGAATTGGCAAATTTGGTTTATGACCTGACCGACCAGGGCAACTTTGCAAAGGATTTTCGATTACGCGATCAAAGCCTATCTACGCGATCCAAGCGCTAAACCATCAACTAAGTAGTCGGTCATAAGTTTTTAGAAAACAAATTCCTGCTCATGCCGCCGTCCTCGGCGGCGGGGACGCCGCCGGGAGCGTATTTTTGTAAAATT
>QMIW01000076.1 GCA_024434165.1 Chloroflexota bacterium
GGGTATACATCAACCGCACAGGGACCACCCAGTTCCGCATCTACTTTGTCCTTGACGACAACAACGACCTCGGCGCGGACTTCATGAGGTTCTACAGCGGCAACGCGGGAGCGGCGAGACGTCCGCAATTGCTCATTGAGTACTACGTCTACGTCCCATAGTTTACGGAGGGATGGACTGACGTTTGACAGGTAAGTAAAAAAACGGTCTCGTTGACATATCGTCCGAGACCGTTTTTTGTCAAAGTGGATTCGGTTGAAACTTGTGATCGCAGCGCTCGCAGGAATGACCTCGTGTATAATGAATTATCAAAGTGTGAAGCGTCACCCGCATAATATGGCATTTTAGACACTATCGGCGCGCTCGAATGAAAACCCTCCTTCGTAAACTGAAATTCAATTCATCCTACCTGCTCGGCAGCGCCCCCTGGGACAGCGGCGTCAGCCCGCCGGAACTTTACGATTTCATCGCCAGCCACCCCGCCGGGCGCGCCATTGACATCGGCTGCGGCACAGGCACGAACGTCATCACGCTGGCAAACGCCGGCTGGCAGGTGACGGGCATTGATTTTGCCTCCCGCGCGGTTCAAATTGCAAAACGCAAGGCGCAAGCCGCGAACATCCGCGCCGAAATCTTTTTGGACGACGCAACCAAAATGAAAAACGTGCGCGGCGTCTTCGACCTTGCCCTCGACCTCGGCTGTTTTCACGGCATCGAAAACAAGGCGGATTATCTGACCCAACTGAGCCGCATCCTCGCCCCCGGCGGATTCTGGCTCCTGTACGGATTCTTCAAACAAAACCCGCATCACCCCGGACCCGGGCTTGTGGACTCCGACCTGGAGTTGATCCAACGCCATAACCTGGTTCTCACCTCCCGCAAGGACGGCTGGGACAAACGCGAACGCCCCTCCGCGTGGTTTTTGTGGCGGTTAAGTGATGAGTTGACCGGCGCGAAGTAGCAGGTTCAAGGTTGCAGGTTCTTTCTCGTTATTCATTTCTCCGTTCATCCCTCATCCTTCCCATGAAAATCCTCTTCCTCTTCCTCGACGGTATCGGTCTTGGCGATGATAATTCCGAGATCAATCCATTCGCGCGCGCGGAGATGCCGTTCCTCCAATCCCTGCTCGGTGGAAGGAAAATGACCAGGTCCGCCGCGCCGTTTGAGAGCGAACGGGTATCCCTGCAGGCGGTTGACCCCAATCTCGGCGTGAAAGGCTTGCCTCAATCCGCCACCGGGCAGGCGGTTTTGCTGACCGGAATCAACATCCCCGCCGAACTCGGCTACCACTACGGACCCAAACCCAACCCGGAAGTGGCGCAATACCTCAACGGCGGGACGCTCTTCTCCAAAACCGTAAACGCCGGGAAGAAGACCGCCATGCTCAATGCCTATCCGCCGCGTTACTTCGACGGCATTGACTCAGGCAAACGGCTGTATTCCTCCATTCCGCTGGCGCTGACGAATGCAGGCATTCCCCTCTTCACGCACGAAGATTACTTTGCCGGGCGCGCGCTCTCGGCGGATTTCACCGGCGAAGGCTGGCGCGAATTCCTGGGCTTTCCAAATGCGCCGTATTTTGAGCCCAACCCCGCCGGGGAAAAACTCGCCCAACTCGCCGGGGAATATGATTTCTCCCTGTTCGAATATTGGGCGAGCGATTATGCCGGTCACAAACAGGATATGAACTGGGCGATCCGTCAGCTGGAAACGCTCGATGGCGTGCTGGCAGGCTTGACGTCCACGTGGCGAAGCGAAGACGGACTCATCCTGCTCACCTCCGACCACGGCAACATGGAGGATTTATCCACCCGCAAGCATACCGGCGCTCAAGTCCCCCTGCTTTTGTTCGGCGAGAAATCCGCGCGGGATGCGTTCAACCAGGCGCACGACCTGACCGGCATCGCGCCGACCATCGGCAGGCTGCTTCAACTGAATTAACCCGCACGCCACAACTGCGCGATCAAACTTCCAACCAGCCCCAGCCAGTACGCCGAGGTGTAATAGACGAACATCGGCTGCCTGCCGCGCTTCCAGAGCAGGAAGGTCGAAGCCAGGGCAAGCAGAGCCACCACGTACAAATCCAACCCGATTTCTTCAAACCCAAGATTGGCAAAAACACCCGCACCCAGGAAGAGGGAATTCAACAGAAGCAAGCCCGTATCCATGCCTGATAGTTTTTCCCGATGCGGGAACAAGCCCTGCAAAAACAGGACCGCCGCATTGACCGTCACAAAGCCGGTAAAGAACACCCAGTGCGAGAACTCATCGTCGTTGAAGATGACGATGCGGCACAGGTCGCTTCCGGGGTCTGGCTCGCAAAAGCGGACGTGCAGGTAGTTGGTCACTTCATGGTTCCCATAACTGGCGGCGGTAAGGTACAACCCAATGATGAAGATCAAATTCCAGGCAAGATGCGCCCGGCTCTCGCGGACGGGCGCATCATACTCGATGGACTTCTTTAGAAGATACAGCGCCGTCAGGCTGATGAGCGGCAGGACGAGCATGTTGTTGAAATCCACCCAGCGCAAAAACTCGTTCGGGAGGACGTATCCCAACGTCCACGAACCGAGGCGGTTGATGGAAACCAATATCGCAACAATGGATTGAACGGCTAACAGGAGGTGGATTCTTTTCATGGGTTTGTCATCCTAAAGTCAGCACCAGCAGCCGGGCGGGGTGAGCGTTTCGCAGATATAACCCGGAATCACCGTCAATTCAGTTTTGACATGGCTTCTTTGGCAAGGGCTTGCAGTTCCCTATCCGCCCGGTTGGAAAAGACCGCCTGCAAAGCCGGGAGGGCGCGCGCGTCGCCCAACTCTCCCAGCGATCGGACGACCTCCCTTCTCACCTCGCGTTCGGGGTCGTCCAGCATCTGTAACAGAATCGGAAAAATGCGCGTGTCCTTGATCTTCGACAAGGCGCCGACCGAGTGGATGCGAATCCACATTTCGGGGTGATTCAGCGCCTCTTCCAGGACGCCGATGGCTGGCGCGCCGAACCGAGCCAGCGCCTGCGCCGCGGCTTGACTCACTTCGTGATGCAGGTCGTACAGCGCCATGCCCAGTTCTTCGATGGCGCGTCCATCTTGCAGATCTCCGAGGATCATCGCGGCAAATTTGCGGACCGTTCCTTCGCGGTCGCCCAACGCCTCGATCAACGGCTGGACGACAGGCTCGCCCATGTTCTTGATGGCGGCAAGCAAATCGCGGACGGCTTGTTCCCGTTCGTACCACCAGAACGAATCGCGCAGGGCATCCATCAAATACGGAACGGCGGCTGGGTGTTTCGTCGCGCCCAGAACCTTTGCCGCGGTCTGCCGTACTTCGATCATCGAATCTTCGAGCAGGAGGTTTCCCAACTCGTCGAAGGTGGCTGGGTCTTTGAAATGACCGAGCGCAATGCAGGCGGCAATGCGGACTTCCATTTCCCCGTCTTTCAATGCGCCCAGCAGCGGTTCGACGGCTCCCGGGTCGCCGATTTTTCCCAGCGCCGCCGCCGCGCGCGAACGGACGGTGTAATATTCCCCGCGCAGGGCTTCAATCAATGCAAGGAGGGCGTTTTTGTCCTTACTGATGGCAAACACCTCCGCGATCCTTCCGCGGATGAGCGGATGGGCTGTCAACAAAGACTTCGCCATTACAGGAGAGGCGGAGGGAATCCGGGCGAGGAGATGCTCATAGATCGGGAGCAGGTTCAAGTCTTGAGTCTGAAGCGCATCCAGCAGGGCAGGCACGGCGTCCCCGCCGAGTCGAATCAATTCCTGCGCGGCGCGGTCGCGTTTGTCCACGTTGGCGTCTGAAAGCTGGGATACCAGTTTCTTCGCCTCGCCCTGCTTTGACGATGAGAACCAAGCCATAGTGATATTGTACAACCAAAACAAATCACAAGGCAGGGAAGTGTATAATCACGAAGTTGTTTTATTTCACACCCGGAGGAACTGCGTATGAAAGCGAGGAAGGTTTTATTCATTGTTGTCGTTTTGATTTTCGCACTGGCGTGCAATTTGCCCAACCCGAATTCGGGGGGTGGAGAGGCGACGGCTGCCGTTGAGATCCCTGCAGAGACGGCAACGGTCGTGGTGGAGGATACCGCCACAGCTACCCTTATCCCTACCGAGACGCCCATCCCTTTTACCGCCACCCCGCAAGTGCCGCCGGAGATCACCCTCACGAAAAACTCCAACTGCCGCGTGGGTCCGAACAACCGCTACAATATTATTGACCAGATCGCGCAGGGGAAAACCCTGCCCGTGATCGGGCGCAGTGAAGATAACGCCTGGTGGCAGGTGATCAACCCCACCAACCGCGAATGCTGGATCTTCAACGAGAACGCCGCGCCGAACACCGATCTCAGTTCCCTGCCCATCGGCGATGCGCCGCCCCTGCCGGGTATTCCGTTGAACTTCCTGGTCGTTGACCAGTTGTGCCAGCCGGGACCGAAGAAATTTTCGGTGACGTTGAGCTGGTCGAGCGGCGGGAACGAAACCGCGTTCCGCCTGTACCGCGACGGGGGGCGCATCATCGAGTTGAAGGCGGGCAAGTTCAACTACAAGGACGCCAACGCGCCGTTCAACAAGAACATCACCTATGAGATCGAAGCCGTGAACGAAAACGGCACCTCGGAACGGGCAATCCAGATCGTGCCGGCATGTAAGTAAAGACGCCTCCCCGCCATCAAAGAGCGGGGAGTTTTCTTTACCCGGCTTTTACGCGCCTCCAAGCCGAATTTGGACGTTTTTTCTCTGATATAATCCCCGATTCGATTTACGGGAAACACAACGCCAGCGGGCTTTTGGTGTTTTTTTCCTGTGCATTACTTCAATTCCGTTATGCCCCGGCATACGACCCTCTTAGCGGAGTTTCCATTCAATGAAGAAAGAACAACTATTAGACTTGTATTACCAGATGGTGCTGATCCGCCGTGTGGAAGAACGCGGCGCGGAACTGTACCAGGCTGGCAAGATCGGCGGCTTCATGCACCTGTACATCGGGCAGGAAGCCGTTTCGACGGGCATCATAGCGGCGCGCGAACCGCGTGACCGCGTCATCACCGCCTACCGCGATCACGGCGTGGCGCTGAACTGCGGCATCTCCGCCAACGAAGTGATGGCGGAACTGCTTGGCAAGGCAACGGGCATGTCCAAAGGCAAGGGCGGCTCGATGCACATGGCGAGCGTGGAAAAGAACATGTGGGGCGGGCACGCCATCGTGGGCGGTCACCTGCCCATCGCGGCAGGGCTGGCAATCGGCGACCAGTACGCCAAGAACGACAACGTCACCATCTGCATGTTCGGCGACGGCGCGACCAACATCGGCTATTTCCACGAGGCGTTGAACCTCTCGAAAACCTGGGGACTGCGCGTGCTGTGGGTCTGTGAAAACAACCAGTACGGCATGGGCACGTCGGTGGAACGCGCTTCGGCGGTGGACGAAATCCGCCAGAAGGCGGAAGGCTACGCCATGAAGAACGCGGAAGTGGACGGCATGGATGTGATGAAGGTTTACGAAGCGGCGAAGGAAGCGATTGATTACGTCCGCAAGGAAAGCCAGCCGTTCTTCCTCGAAGTGGATACCTACCGCTTCCGCGGTCACTCCATGGGCGACCCCGAACGCTACCGCAAAGCGGAAGAAGTAAAGCAGTGGCAGGCAAACGATCCCATCGGCATCTTCAACAAGTACCTGCTCGAAAAAAAGGCTGCCACGAAGAAGGCGCTGGACGAGATCGAAGCCCGCGTGGAAGAGGAAGTGCAGAAAGCGGTGGAGTTCGCGGAGACCAGCCCCGAGCCGACGCTGGAAGAGTTGTTTACGGATGTGTATGCGGAGTAGATATGGTTAGCGACTGAAGTCGCGGCAACCATGGCAAAGTCTGCCTTCGCAGACTCCTTCGGAAATCAAAACATGCGCGAACCCTATACCCAACTCTACGTTCACCTGGTCTGGGCGGTATGGGACAGACTGCCCCTGATCACGCCAAAACTCGAACCGCGCATTTATGCCGCCATCGCCGAAAAATGCCGCGAACACAAATGCCTGCCCATCGCCATCGGCGGCGTCGAAGACCACATGCACCTGCTGACCCGATTTCACACAACAACAGCAATCGCAACGCTGGTCAAGGAAGTGAAAGGCTCGTCGTCACACCTGGTCACGCACGCCATCATGCCGGGCGCATTTTTCAAATGGCAGGGCGCATACGGAGCATTCACCATCCGCAAGTCGGAAGCGCCGACGGTGAAAGCATATATTGAAAACCAAAAGAAACATCATGCAGAGAACAGACTCATCTCCGAATTGGAAGAGGTGTTCGAGCAGGATGAGGAATGATTGTTGGCGACTGGAAGTCGCAGCAACAATTACGAAGTCCACCTTCGTGGACTTCAAGAAGACGACGAAGGTCGTCTTCGCAGAGGTAGGTGCGAATTCATTCGCCCGTAAATGAAATATAGAGGAACCACATTCTATGCCAAAAATCACAATGCGCGAGGCAATCTCGCAAGCCTTAATGGAAGAAATGGACCGCGACCCCGCCGTCTTTATCATGGGCGAGGAAGTCGGCGTGTGGGGCGGCACGTATGCCGTCACCAAAGGGTTTTACGACAAATACGGACCCGACCGCGTCAAGGATACGCCCATTGCAGAGAACGTCATCCTCGGCGGCGCGATCGGCGCAGCGATGGTCGGTCAGCGTCCCGTTGCGGAACTGATGACCATCAACTTCGCCTTCTCGGCGATGGATTACATCGTCAACCAAGCCGCCAAACTGCGCTACATGTTCGGCGGGCAGTTCACCCTTCCGCTCGTTATCCGCGCCGTCGGCGGCGGAGGACGCCAGCTTGGCGCCACCCACTCGCAGACCCCCGACGCCATCTTCGCGCACTTCCCTGGTCTGAAGGTTGTCAGCCCAGGCACACCCGAAGACGCCAAAGGACTGCTCAAATCCGCCATCCGCTCGAATGACCCGATCCTCTTCATCGAGCACGCCACCATGTACCAGGTACGAGGCGATGTGCCCGAAGGCGAATACCTCATCCCCATCGGCAAATCCAAAGTACAGCGCGAAGGAAGCGATCTCACCATCGTCACCTACTGCAAAGGGCTTGAACTCTCGATGAAAGCCGCCGAGCAGCTTTCCAAAGAAGGCATCGAAGCCGAAATCGTTGACCTGCGCACGCTTCGTCCGCTCGACATGGAGCCTGTGCTTGAGTCATTCAAGAAAACCAACCGCGCCATCGTCGTTGAAGAAGGCTGGAAGTCCTACGGCGTCGGCAGCGAGATCGTCAGCCGCATCTACGAAGAAGCCTTCGATTACGTGGACGCGCCCATCCTGCGCGTGGCGCAAAAAGAAGTGCCGCTTCCGTACAACCGCACGCTCGAGCAAGCCGCATTGCCGCAAGTGCCAGACATCATCGCCGCGGCAAAGGAGGTATTGCGCTAATGGCTGAAACCATCAACATGCCCAAACTCGGCTTCGACATGGCGGAAGGCATGCTCGTCCGTTGGGTGAAGCAGGTCGGCGAAAATATCAATAAAGGCGACGTGCTCGCCGAGATCGAAACCGACAAAGCCACCGTGGAAGTGGAATCGCCCGCAAGCGGCGTTGTGCTTCAACACATCGTCGAGCAGGGGACGATTGTTCCCGTCAATGCGCCGATTGCGGTGGTTGGTGCGGCGGGAGAAGTTATCAGTGATCAGTCACCAGCGATCAGTGAGAAAAGGGCGGATGAAAAACCGCTTCCGACTCCGCCCGCGCCTGCTCCTGTTTCCCAGGCAGTTTCCTCCCCTGAACCATCGTCCATCGTCCATGGTCCATCGTCCATGATCAAGGCATCTCCGCTGGCAAGGAAAATCGCCCGCGAAAACAATTTGGATTTGTCCCGCATTCAAGGCACTGGACCAGGCGGGCGTGTCGTCCGCAAGGATGTGGAAGCCGCGCTTTCTTCGAATCAAATGTCAAAGGTCGAAGGTCGTCCGTCGCCTGCTTACTCATCACGCATCACGAGTTACGAGGACGAAACCGTCCAACTGACCAAACTCCGCCAGGCGATTGCGCGCCGCATGACCGAATCCAAGACCAGCGTGCCGCACTTCTACGTGACGCACGAATACAAAATGGACGCGGTCATGGCGCTGCGGAAGCAGATCAACGAATATCTACCCGAGAACGAGAAACTCTCGGTCAATGATTTCATCGTCAAAGCCGCGGCGCTGACCCTGCGCCAGTTCCCCAACCTGAACGCCTCCTTCGCAGGCGATAAAGTGATTCGTCACGGCGCGGTGAATGTGGGCGTTGCCGTCGCCGTCGAAAACGGCTTGCTCACCATCGCACACAAGGACACCGACCAGAAGCCCCTGCGCCAGATCTCCAACGAGGTCAAAGCCATGGTCGCGCGCGCGCGCGAAGGCAAGGTCAAGCCCGATGACATCGAAGGCTCGACCTTCTCCATTTCCAACCTCGGCATGTACGACGTGGAGAATTTCATCGCCATCGTCAACCCGCCCGAAGCCGCGATATTGGCGGTCGGCTCCGCGAGGGAAGTCCCTGTGGTGGAAAACGGCGAAATCAAAATCGGCTGGCGCATGAAAGCGACCATTTCCGTGGATCACCGCGTCAGCGATGGCGCTGAAGCCGCCCAGTTCATGCAGGCGCTGGCGGGGTTCCTGGAAAATCCCGTGAGGATGTTGGTGTGAGAAATGCAGACTTCGGAAGTCTCTGAGACTTCCGAAGTCTTTTTAGGCTCTCTGGGATTACGTGGGGGCGGTACACGGACGACACGGAAAACACGGATTTTCCTTTCTTTTTTTCCATGAACTCCGTGTCCAAAAAGGGTTTTACCCCACCAAATCCCAAAGAATCTCTATTTATTGCCGCTGAAGCAAGGTCAAGAGCATCCTTTTGAGGATTTGCAGGGGATAGATGATTCGACCGTACCAAACGACTGACCTCCTGCCAACACCATAATACAGTCTCAGCCACCACTCGGAGGGCGGGGAAAAAGTCTGCTGGAGAAATTTCAACCAGCCCACACGCCTCCAGGATGAAAAAGGCTGCTGGGGCCAGCCGCGCGGATATTGGTTAACTCCCTTTGGAGGAGAAATCTGCCGGATGGGAATCACGCCTTTCAGGCGGTCAGGCATCGGCGTCAGACTGTAAAAAATTTCAAGCTGGGCAATGAGGATCGGGTCTGACCGACTCAGGGAAACCCAATCCAGCGTCTCTGCGTTTTGTTCTGCGAGGCTGAGCATATCCGCAGTCCACTTGAGCGGCAGGGGCTTGGATTCGGTGGCGGCAAATAAGTGACGCCGGAGGTGGCGGGAGAGATATTGAAGCGTATTCCATGGATTGGGAACGTAAACGGCATCTCCAACGACGGCAAGGGGGTGGGCTGCAATTTCGAGACCCTTGAACTCTTCGTCCGCTTCGCTTCGAACGGACGGGGAATGCAATTCCACCTGCACGCGGATACCCGCTCTCAGCGGGG
This sequence comes from Chloroflexota bacterium, assembly GCA_024434165.1. Lineage (GTDB taxonomy): Bacteria > Chloroflexota > Anaerolineae > Anaerolineales > Villigracilaceae > Villigracilis. Next base: position 9,482 of record QMIW01000076.1, read on the forward strand.
AATCCACTTTCAGTTCGCCGGGAATCAGGTCCGGGGTCCGCGAAGCGTGAGGCGGGCGGGGTTGAAATCCCGCGCTTGTGAGCAAATCCAGGGCGGGAATTAAATCCTCCCGCCTGAGCAATAGATCAATGTCGCTCACCGGGCGCAGGGCAGGGTCGGGGTAATATTGACAGGCGAGCGCCAGCCCTTTGAGAAGCAAAGCGCGGATGCCCGCCCGCTCAAACAACACATTGATTTCTCGCAGCACGTGCATGTGCGTTTGATTGTGCCGGCGGTGACGCAGATAAAGCCCCCGCAGAGCCTGTTCGGTCTCGATTGGAAGGGAGATGCCTGCTTCACGAAAGTGATGCCAGAGCAAGGGAGCCATGCCGTGAAGTTCGGCTTGTGGCGGCAGTTTATGCCAGTCGTTAAAACGTTCGACCCGGCTGGCTAACTGCTCGTGGAAGAGAGGGTGTCCCCCGGCGCGGGCGCACAATGCAAGCAGGCGATAAGCCGGGTCTATTGCGTCGAAGCGGTCTGTGTGATCCATCGCGCGGCGCTTTCGATGTCGGAATATGTCAGGGTATACGCGGCGGACTGCCGGGCGAGGCGGGCGGCTGCGGTCATGCCGCCATCTGCGAAGTTGCGCGCGTTGACAAGCGTTTGCAGCAGGCGGAACAAGGCGTCGGCAGGGGTAAGTTTCTGTGTATGAAATTGCGCGCCGGGAACGTACTGCGGAAAGAGCAGAATGCGCGGCGCGACGTTTGCGCGAACGGCGGAAGCGTTGAGGAGCGCCGGCGGGATCCAGGCGCCGCCATCCTCAAAATGAAGGATGTCTTTTGCGTTCCCATTCGTCAAAAGCCGCTGCCAGATAAAGGCTGAGTTTTTTTTGAGGATCACGGAGCGGCAAAAGCCGCCGATCTCTTCGCTTTCCAAAGGAAGGGAAATGACCTCATCGGTCAGGTATTGCATTCCATCGGCGGTCAGCCAGGCTGCCAGCGTGGATTTTCCGCTGCCGCTTTTTCCGCACAAGATCACTCCCTGCCCTTGATATGCCAATGCTGCCGCGTGAAAAACGAGATGCGTGTTCGATTCCCCATTCAAGCGCGTGATGCCATCCTGCATCAGGAACTGCATTGCCTGTTCATACGCGATTTTAGAAATCGCATCACTGCCGTTGACCGAGATCGAAAACCGAATCTCATCAACGGCAGTGATTTTGTAGTCGGCTATGACCGGTCCGTTTTCGCCCAGGCAGTGTTTGAAATGCGTTTCGACCGCTTCGAGAATGCGCGCGTGATCGCAGCTGAAACGCACTCGGCCGCCCGCAAAAACAATCAGCCGGTCATTGGCGGAACGGATGCTCACTTTATCGTCAGCGCGCCCTGGCTGATCAGCGCCTGGATCGCAGCGGGGACATCGGCTTGGATGTCTTCCCGGGCTTCGGGGTACGCCGCGCTCAATAGTTCCACGATCTCCCCCACCGCGCGCGCGCCGTCGCACAATTGCCAGATGAGCGCGCTTGTTTGATTGCCGTGAATGATGAGATTGCGGGATGGATGGAGAAGAACCATCTCTCCATCCATCATTTCGATTTGAAATCCGTCAACCGGTACTGGAACGATTGCATCGCGCATGGTGGAACATCAACCCGCTAACAACCGCTGCCCCCGCTGGTAAACACCTGAGCGTCGCTGTCCGTACCGTCGGCGGGATTGTCGAAACTCCAGGTCACCGTGACCGTATCGCCGACGTTAAAGGAAGATGTATCCACTTCAATGGCAAGGCTTACACTCCCCGCGCCGTCGGTCGGAATCGTGCCGGTGAGGGAAGCAGGCACCAGAATCGTAATACCGGGGCTGGGGGTGATCACATAGCGTAAAACAATCCCTGCTTCGGGAGGAATAATTGCAGCAGTACTGATAAGCGGAAAACAGAAATTTGCATCAGGGTCAGACGCCCCGGCGGCGATGGCGCGGCCGGAAGTTTGCGCATGTGCGGGGATCGCTCCGACTTCCAAATCGGGCTTAACCCATTCGGCGGGGATATTTGCCAGGACGGCTGCCCCGGCAGCCGCGGCGATGATTTTTATCGCATCGCGGCGCGATAATTCCCTTGTTGGTTTATCTGTCATGTAACTCGCCTTTCTGTTAAAAAGATTTTGCGACGGAATTTTATCACATTCACCCAAACGCTAACCAGCGGCTGTTTGGTGTACAATCCCGCATGTCGTTTCCGGGACGTTACAACTTTACGAGGCAGCCATGCACAATTTGCTTGAAAACGATCTTGCCAATTTATCCATCCTGCTCGAGCGTACAAAAGCGGCATCCGATGAGTACCTCAATTCCATCAACGAACGCCCGCCCGCAACGGCATTTGCCGCGAAGGACCGCCTGGAACTCCCCGAACAGGGGCTTGGCGGGGAAATTACATTGACCGTGTTCCTCGAACGCTACGGCGACCACATGCCCGCCAGCAACGGACCGCGCTTTTGGGGCCTGGTCACCGGCGGGACGACGCCCGCCTCCCTCATGGGCGACTGGCTGACCGGCGTCTACGATTTGAACCTCAGCCACGCGGCGAACTCCATCGCGCCAAACATCGAGATGGAAGCGATTCACATGCTGCGCGAATTGTTCGGTTTGCCCGCCTCCTTCTCAGGGACGTTTGTCTCCGGCGCGACGATGTCGAACTTCGCTGGTATTGCCATCGCCCGCGAGTGGATCGGGCAGCAGTACGGCAAGTCCATCTCGCAGGAGGGGCTGCACGCGATTCCGCCGGTGAAAATTCTCAGTTGCGAAGCGCACAGCAGCAGTTTCAAAGCCCTGTCCATGCTTGGGCTGGGAAGAGCCAGTTTGAAAACCATACCCAGGCTTCCTGAAAACCGAGAAGCGGCGGACGTCCTCGAATTGAAAAAGGCACTGGAAGGGTTGGACGGCGAGCCGTGCATCGTCATTGCCAACGCAGGGACGGTCAACACGGTGGACTTCGACGACCTCCAAGCCATTGCCGCACTGAAATCCGAGTTCAGGTTCTGGCTGCACGTGGATGCGGCATTTGGCGGATTCGCCGCCTGTTCGCCGAAGTTCAAACATTTGCTCAACGGCATCGAACAGGCAGACAGCGTCACGATTGACGCGCACAAGTGGCTCAACGTCCCGTACGATTCGGCGATGATCTTCACCCGGCACCGCGACCTGCAAATCGCCGTCTTCCAGAACAGCGGAGCCTATCTCGGTGCGATTGCCGAGCCTATGGATTTCATCCACCTCGCGCCGGAAAATTCCCGCCGCATGCGCGCCCTGCCGGCGTGGTTCAGCCTGATGGCGTATGGCAAAGAAGGCTACCGCGGCATTGTGGAAAGAAACTGCGAGATGGCGCAGAAACTGGGCGCGAGAATCGAAGAGAGCAGGGAGTTCCGCCTGCTTGCCCCCGTGCGCATGAATGTGGTCTGCTTCACGCTGAACGGAGATGCGGTCGCGGAACGGGTGAAGGACTTTCTGGCAAAACTCCGCGACGACGGGCGCGTGTTCATGACGCCCACCACCTACATGGGCGTTCCCGGCATCCGTGCGGCGTTCAGCAACTGGCGCACCGAAGAAGCGGATGTGGAGACCGCCTGGCAGGCGATGAAGGCGCACAGCGTTAATAGATGAGCCTCCCATCCATGCTGCACTCGAACCGGTCATGACCATTCGTCTGCTCAACTGCTTCACCTGCAACGACCGCTTCGGCGTTTTAAAAACAGGCATGGCGTGTCTTTTGGTCGAAACCAACCAGGGACTGGCGCTGGTGGATACCGGGCTTGGACTCGACGATTACGCCAACCCCACATGGATGACACGGCTCTTCCGCATCATCACCGTCATGCCGTTCGACCCGAACGAGGCGGCGGTCAATCGCATCCGGCAATTGGGCTATCAACCCGAAGACATACGGCACATCCTCCTCACCCACATGCACTTCGACCATTGCTCCGGGCTGGCGGATTTTCCCCATGCCAAGGTCCACGTTCACAAGCGCGAGTATGACGCCTTCACGGATGGGAAAGTGCTGCATTGGGATGAATTCGCCTACATTCCCCGCTACATCGCCCACAAACCGGTCTTTGTCCTTTACGAAAGCGTGGATTCAAAATGGTACGACTTCGACGCCATCCGCCTGCCGTTCGAGCCGGAGATGTATTTCATCCCGCTCTTCGGTCATTCCCGCGGACAGTGCGGGGTCGCCATTCGAACGTCTTCCGGCTGGTTCCTCCATGCGGCGGATTCGAGCGCGGTCTACAACGACGAGACGCCCAAATGGCTGATCCACCTCGTGCTCGGTCCGCACGATGCGGCTCTGCGCGCGTTCATGAAAGCGCATCCCGAAGTGCTTGTCAGCAACAGTCACATGTTTCCCGGGTTTTTTGAACGGCACAAGATCATCGTTTGAAGCGAATTCCGCATTTCCGTACCGCAGCAGCTTGTCCCCGCAGAGGATTCCTGCTGCGCTTTGTCCTTGCGGCGCAATGGCTTTCGCAGGATAAATCCTGCGGTACTTTCAGTGCAGCCCGCTTTTACGCCGGGAGCCTACGGCACGTAATACTTGATGGATAACTGTGGGCGCGCCGACTGCACACTGTAATTCCCGCTGAAGAACGAAATGTAATCCTCGCGCATGTCTTCATCATCGTCGTATTGGAAGGCGAGCCGCAGCTGCGTTGCGCCGACACGGTTGATGAACTGGAACGCTTTGGGATCCAGCATCGCCCAATACCAGCCGCCCACCGGGTTGTTCTCGATCAATCCTGCCGCGTACATGCTGGCGGGCGCTTGAAAATCGGAAGCCTGCAGCGAGCCGATCTGGAACGGTCCGAAACTGCCGAACGCGCCCTGGCGGATGTCTATCCAGACGCTTCTGTGCGTCAGGAAGGGGTTCGTGCCAGCGATGGTCTCCTGTTGAATCATCAGGATCGCCTGCGTGATGACGGCGTTATCCGGCAGGGTATCGGTGGGGAAATGCAAAACGGCGCGGTATTGATGATCCTGCGCGTTGTCGCCGATGCGGAAGGTGATGGCGCTGGCGTTCGTCGTGCCGCCCCTGCCGCTGGTCTCGCGCGACTCCAAAATCCAGCCGTCGTTTGCGCCATCGGATGCGAACGCCGCCGATTGGATTACAGGCGTCTGCCGGTCAATCGTGTAGGTTTCGCCCGAAAAATTTCCGTTGCCCGCGCCGGCGCCGCCCAACGGCGCTCCAGCCGCATCCAGGATGCTGTCGTCATCCAGCAGGTCGAGGCGCAGGGAACCGTTGCCGCTGCCCGTGTTGACGGTGACAGTGTAGACCGCGTCCACACCGCTGACGGAGGCAATGCCCGCATCGCTCAAGCCGGCAGCTGCCAGCCCGAAATCTGCCGCATCCACCCCGACAACGGATTCGGAGAACGTGACCGTGAAGCGCACGCTTCCAGCGGCGGTGGGGTTTGGGTCGGCGCGCAGGCTCGAGGTCACGAACGGTGCGTATTTGTTGATGGTGTACGCTTCGCCTGTGGTGAAATTTCCATTGCCGGCGCCGGGTCCGCCCAGCGGAACGGAATTCGCATTGAGAATGCTGTCGTTATCCAAAAGGTCGAGGCGCAGGGTTCCATCGCCCGTGCCGGTGTTGATGGTGACCGTATAAGTCGTCCCGCCGCCGAGGACATCGGTGATCGAAGGATTGGCGATTGCGCCGGTTTTCGTCAGCGTGAAATCGGTTGCATCCACGCCGCTGACCGCTTCGGAAAAATTCACCGTGAAGCGAATCGCCCCGGCATTGTTCGGGCTGGGGTCGGCGCGCAGGATGGAATTAACCAGCGGCGCGGTGACCGGCGTGGGCGTATCGGTGGGAGCGGGCGGCGGCGTATTCGTGGCGGTGGGCGGCGCGCCATAGGTGGACTCAAACGCGCCAATATCCGGCGCGCTGCCGTTGAACGCATCGTTGACGCCGGGGATGAGCGCGCCGCGGTCAATGTTTGGGCTGTTGGGCAGGAGCGTGAAATCGCCGCCGCCGGGGTTGGCGAGACCGGGCGCGTTCTCGTGACCATTGCATTCCAGCCCCGCTGCGCGGCACAGTTGGTTGAGGGCGGCGTAATCCACGTTCTCCCACTTGAAGCGCGGACCTGTCGCGGCAGTGCTCCAGTTATCGTAATTCCAATCGTGTCCCGTCGAGCCGACGGTCTGCTCGAGAATGGCGTATCCGCCGCCCTGGAAGATGTTGTTCCTCATCACGGAGTTGTGAACCGGGTTGATCACATCCATCAGGGTTACGTTGGCGTAGTTCGTCCAGCTTGTGTTGTGATAGATCAATACCCAGCCATCCGAGTTTCGATCCCATTTGACGCTCCTGCCTGAGAAATTCGAGATGGTGGAACGCATCACCCAGACGGGTCCCATCGTGACCGGGGCGAGCGAAACGCCGACGAGGATCGAGTCAATCGTGTTGTTCCTGAAGCGATGGTTGACGGCGGTCCCTTCGGGTTCGAGCGCGTCGTCCCCGATGTGGCGGATGGTGTTGTTGTAAATATCGGCGTCGAACGCCACGCCGGGGTTATCCAGCGCGGCGGAGGAACTGGTGTAGATGCCGTTGAAATAATGATGGATGGTGTTGCCGCGCACGATCGCGCCGGTGTGACCGCGCAGGACGATGGCAATGGATTCCATCGAAGTGCCCTTGACCGCGCTCCACGCCCACTCGCCGGAAAGCGCATCGTACATCTCGTTGTATTCGATGCGCGTATCGTTGCCGCGGTCTTCGCCGCCCGTCCATTCGACAAAGACCGGATTTTGCAAATTATGAATCCGGTTCTTGCGAATTACGATGTGTGAGGCGTTTCTCGCGCACACGCCGCAGCCGTATTCCGTCCCGTAGAAGCGCATCTCGAAGCCTTCGATCCAGACCCAGTCGCGTCCTTCTACCATGAATGCGGCGTTGAAGCGCGGCAGCTGCCAGTTGTATTTGTGCGGCTCGCGCTGGGTGCGGACGTAAAGCCGCGTATTCAATGGGTCGTAAAACCAGCCTTCGCTCATCGAAACGTTGTTGTGACCGCGCCCCTCCAGCAGGCCGTTCAAATCGTCGTATTGATAGAAACGCAGCCCGTCCCGCGCCAGATATTTGATGCCGGGACCGATCTTCGTAAACCAGACGTTTGCCTTCGACTCATGCGGTTTCCACGCATCTGCCGCGATGGGAACGGAACCATCCAAAACTGCGCTGCTTCCCTCCGCCCTGACCTGAATCCAATTCCCAGCCGCGCCGGAGGCGGGAAAGGTCACCGACTCGTGGTACACGCCGTCGGCGACAAGCACCTGCGTGCCGGGTGCGGCGCGGTTGACGCCCTCTTGAATCGTGCGGAACGGCGCGGCGGCGGAACCGTCGCCGCCCGCAGGCGCATCGTCGTTGACATGGATGATACTGGAAGGGGTAAAGGCGGGTTCGTCCGTCTGTGTGGCGAAGGAGCCGGTGATTTCCGCCGCGCCGTCGCTCACCCGGACCTCGTAGGATGCCGCAGGTGCGAGCCCAAAGAGGCTGCCCACCAGCCGCCCGTCGTCAATGCGCATGAGGTAGTGTCCCATGCGCCAGTTTGTCTCGCCGCTGGGACGGTACATCAACTGCGCGGTCTTCGGCAGGTTCGTGCCGCTGACCACAACCCCGGCAGTTTCGATGTTTGGAACGAATTCGATCCGGCTGAATGTGCCTGCTGGAATTGCGCCCGCCGGATGAACCGGCGCAAATGCAGACAGCAGGATCACTACAGCCATTCCCGCAAACCGCAGGCGGCAGGCAAAATTTTGGGCGTCATGTCGGAATTTCATGGCAATTTCAAAGCGGGGGCGTGAACACACCCCTATCCTCCCCCACTATAGCACGGTTGGGGGAAAATACAATTCCCAAAACATGACAAAGAGAAGCGGCTTTTTTTACCGCCGATACACCACATTCACCCGATGGCTGCCTGCCTTGAAATACTCCGCCGCGAATTTCGCCGCATCGTCCGGGTCGTAGGGTGCGCAGCTGAACACGTCCAGGTAGATGGCGCGGCTGGCGTCGGCAAAGTGGGCGGAGATGAGCGAAGTCTCGATGAGCTGCGTCATGCTGAAGCCCTGCACGCGCGGCTCGTCGCCGAAGAAGACCACCTGGGTCTCGCCGTAGCGGCGCATCTTAATCCGTTCGCACAGGAGTTTCACAAATTCCCGAATGGCGTCCGCATTTTGCATGAGCGCCAGATCGCAGTCGTACAGGTCAATGCAGGAGGATACTCCCCAGTATTCGGTTTCGTTTTCCTTGCCTGCTTCCGTTGCAGCGTGCATCATTCGTAAAGTTCCTTTCTGAAGAACTCCGGCAGGGCGAATGCTGCCTTATGGATTTCAGGGTTGAGATATTTATTTTCGCCGGGCGGATACGGCGTCTTCAAGCCGTTTTCCCAGGGCGTATCCGAGACGTACATGAAGCCGATGCCGCCGCCCGGGTAGGTGGGGATGTTGGCATAGTAATACGCGGGGTTCTTTGTCAGCGCCTTCGCGGATTGATATATGGACTTGATCAATTCCATATCAAAGAAGGGCTGTTCGCACTGCGTCGCCGCAGCGCCGCCGGGGGCGAGCGCGCGCACCATGAGTTTGTAGAACTCATCCGAAAAGAGACGCTCCGCCATGCCGATGGGGTCGGTCGTGTCCGAAATGATGACGTCGAACTGACCGGGGTTTTCCTCGAGATAGCCAAAGGCATCCCGAAGAATCAGTTTGGCGCGAGGATCCGCCCACGGGTCCCCGAAGGAGGCGGCGAAATGTTCACGGGACAACTCCACCACGCGCTGGTCCAACTCACAAACGACCGCTTCCTCCACGGACGGATATCGCAAGACCTGTTGGAGCGAGCCGCCGTCGCCGCCGCCGACGATCAGCACACGCCTGAGCTTTCCAACCGCAAGCATCGGCACATGGACGATCATCTCGTGGTAGCCCATGTTGTCCCGTTCGGTGAGTTGGATGATGCCGTCGAGGATCATGGCGTTGCCGAAAAACTCGGTTTCGACAAGTTGAACGTGTTGAAAGCGGGTCGTTTCATCGGCAAGGATTTTTTTGACGCGCAAGCCCTTGCGGTAGTAGGGATGCAATTCTTCGGTAAACCAGATGCTCATTCAATTTCCTTTGTTTTCGCTTTCGCCGAAAAAAGGCGGTCTGTGACCGCCTTTGAAAATTTGCAGTG
>QMIW01000077.1 GCA_024434165.1 Chloroflexota bacterium
GTTTTTAGAAAACAAATTCCTGCTCATGCCGCCGTCCTCGGCGGCGGGGACGCCGCCGGGAGCGTATTTTTGTAAAATTTATTTCGACCGACTACTTAGGAAACTTTAAAAATCTTTCTTTGTGGGTTATTCTAAGTCTGTTACTGTCTGTCAATCAGGCTAGTGCTGCAAGCCAACGGGCCGCTAGCGTACTTAACGACCAAGCGTTTTCCGCTTATGATCCGAGTGGAGAGGAACTGGACCAAGCGCTTACAGTCCACTACCCAGAGCGGGCAGAAGCACTTTAATTCCCGCTTCTACTTTGATCCAAACTCAGTGAACATTGCCGCAAGGGACGGCGTATACATTTATGCCGCCTCTTCCGGTTCGCTCTGGGCGGCGTGCGCCTTTCTCGAACAACAAGGCGATTATTACAGCCTGTCCTTGTGCGGAGTAAACGACCCAGGAGGGTGGTTTGAAGGAAGCCCGGTGCTGATTGTAGATGAATGGCAGGCGGCGAGCGCGCCCGGCGCAAACGATGGCTTCCTTTCACTTTGGATTGATGGCGTATTAGCCGGGACGATCTCTAACGTGGACAACGACACCCATGCATTGGACGAAGTGCGTCTCGGCGCGACCGGCGGAGTGGATTCTTCGACCTCCGGCTCGATGTTCTTCGACAGTTTCGAATCACAGCGCGAGACTTATATCGGTCCTTAAATTTACGTTGCGTGCCGATGTTTTGCGAGTCTGGATAAATGAAAAGCGCCTTGATAAACACGAGGGCGCTTTTCATTTAGTTTGTCAAGAGAATATCATCCCAAATTCTTCTTCATCGAAAGCCTCAGCGCAATTTTGTAAATCTCACTGAGTTTCTCTCCCATTGTCCTGGCTTCGGGGTTATCGCTCTGTGATTCCATCTGCGCCGCCAATCCGCTGAGGGTGTCCAGCAATTGCTGGGTGAGCATCGCGTCGTTCTGTTTGAGCACCGCTTCGATGGCGTTGGCGTCGGGCAGCTGAATCAACTGCTCGATGAACATCACTTCGGGCGGCGCGCTGGCGGCTTGCAGCACCTGAATCATCTTTTGCAGTTTGCCCATGCGCGCATAATCGTTCTTGTCCGAAGCCTGCCGCAGCATCTGCTGGGCGATGTCCACCGCGTCCTGGGTGAAGTGTTCGAGGTTTGCCTGCGTGGCTTTCTCGATGTCGTCCTGCGCCAGCAGGGACTCGATGAATTCCTGCGCCTGCTTGTAGCGCGCTTCCAACTGCTTGTCCATGTCGTTCACGAACTCCAGCAGTTTACTGCGGATGCCCTCCAGCCGGGCTTTCTCTTCGCCGCCTGCCTTGTCAATGCGTTCCGAAAGGTTTTGGAAAAAGACGTAATCCATGCCGGCGCGAGCCAGTGAAACGTACGCCCGAATCCTTGCATCGGTCTTCGATTCGAGGACGAAGTCCAATAGTTTTTCGCGCGTGAGGCTTTGCCCCGCCTCCTGCAGGGACCTTTGAGCCGCTTCCAGTTCCCCGACGGATTCCTTCAGCCGGCGGCCGTACTCGGTCTCTTCGAGCAGTTGCGTCTGGACGTCAATCAACGCGCGGGCGATTTGTTCCTGTCCGCTGCTGAGGGCGCTTTGCGCAATGCGGCTGAACAGCGCGAAGAACTGCTCGTCAATGATCTTCGCATTTTGCTTGATCAACTCCGAGCGGACGTCCTTCGTCGTGACCTGAATCAGCCGCTCGATGAGTCCGACGCGCTCCTGCTGTTCCTTCAGCATCTCCGGCGAGATGCCGTCCTTGCCGAGGATCGTCTCGACCATGGACTCGTACGTCAGGTTGGCTTGCGGCTTGAGCAGGTATGCCTTGCGTTTTTCGGGCGGCAGGCGGTCGGTCACCTGCTTGATGAGCGGACCGATCATCCGCTCCTGCTCGTTCAGGGGCAGCCCCAACTCCGGCGGGAAGAACGTCAGCAGGAGTTCCTTCTCATTGTCGTGATAGACGATGGGGGTGGCGAGCCTGCCCTGATAGCCGCAGTACGGACAGCGGGCGTGGTTGGATTGTCCGCTCAGCAGCCTTTGCTTGGCTTGCGGGTCGGAGGTCACATCGAACAGCTGCTCGATGTTGGCGGTGATCATTTGTTTGCAGCGGGGACATGCGATTTGAGTTTGAGCCATTACGATTTCCGATTTTACGATTTACGATTGAACGATACGAAACCCATTTTACACGATTACGCATCACGGATTACGTATTCCGTAAAACGTGATGCGTAAGACCTGCCAATCTGTTTGCCTGTCTGCTTGTCTACTTTTTTACTTCTCTACCCAACCAACTCTTCCAGCCGGTCAATGTAACTTTCCATCACCGCAAAGGTTTCCTCGACGGGTTTGGGCGTCGTCAAATCCACGCCTGCGCCCTTCAGCACATCGAGCGGATATTTCGACGAACCGGCTTTGAGGAATCCCAGGTAGTCTTCCGCCGCGTTGGGTTCGCCGCGCAGGATTCTGCCCGCGAGCGCATGCGCGCCGGAGATGCCGGTGGCGTAGGAGTAAACGTAGTAATCCTGGAAGAGATGCGAAAACGTGGACCAGACCATGCCCACACGGGCGCGATCCACCTTCACCTTTGGACCAAATCCCTCGCTGAACAGGTCAGCCATCAGTTCCTGCATGGAATCGGCGGTGAGCGGCTCGCCGCGTTCGGCGCGCTGGTGCGTCTCCAATTCGAAGCGGGCGAGGGTCGGCATCTGGAAGAAGTAGCGGAAGAAATTCCCGCCCACGGCTTCCTCGATGAGCGCAATCAGGAAGTTCCTGTCCTTGATGGTCTTCAGCAAATGTCCGCGCATCATCGCCTGGTTGAAGTTCGAGGCGACCTCCGCCACGAAGAGCGAATAACCGGAATAGACAAAGGGCTGGTTCTTCCATGTGAGGTGCGAGTGCATCGAGTGACCGAGTTCGTGCGCCAGCGTGCTCATGCTGCCGATCTCGTCGGTGTAGGACATCATGATGAAGGGATAGGTCTCCGTCGAACCGTAGGAGAATGCGCCGTTCATCTTGCCTTTGTTGGGCGTCGAATCCACCCAGCGGTGTTTCAGGCATCCCTCGCGCAGGGTTTCCACGTATTCCTTTCCGAGCGGCGCAAGGCTTTCGCTGATGAGGTCCACCGCCTTTTCGAATGACACCCTGGGCTTCTTTTTGGCAATGGGCGCCCACATGTCGAAGTATTGAATGTCCTTCAGTTTCAGCGCCTTGCGGCGCAGTTCGAAATAGCGGTGCCAGACCGGCAGTTTCTTCTTGAACGTGTTGATGAGGTTGTGGAAGACCGTTTCAGGGATGTTGTTGTTGAACAGCGCCGCCGAGAGGGTCGAATCGAATTTGCGCGCGCGCATGTTGAACACGTTCATGCTGATGGAGGTGGCGAGGTTGGTGGCAAGCGTATTCTTGAATTCGAGATGCTTGTCGTGATAACTCTCGAAGGCGGTCTGGCGCACCTTGCGGTCGGGGTGTTCGAGCAGGGTGGAATAGAAATTGCTCTGGGTGACTTCGATCTTCCTGCCTTTGCTGTCTCTGGCGGGGGCGAATTTGAAATCCGCGTTGACCAGCATGCTGGTGCTGTTGCTTGGTCCGCCAAAGGGGTCTGCCAGCATGCCGAGGATCTCCTCCACTTCGGCGGAGCGCACGTGCGCCTGCTGGCGGAAGAGATCGTCGAAACTCTGCCGGTACACGGCGAGTTTTTCGTTTTCGCCCATCCACTTTTCGAGCGTGTCCCTGCCGATCTTCAACAGCTCGGGGTTGACGAACGAAACCGCCGCCGCGACCTGACCGTACATACCCTGCGCCTTGCCGACCATGCCCGCCGCTGTCTGGTTGGTCGTATCCACGGCGTAGGAGAACTGCGCGAACATGAAGACCGTCTGGGCGCGGCGGATCAGATTTTCGACTGCCGTTATGCCCGCGAGCAGGGCGGCGGGGTTTTCTCCCAGTTTGCCTTCATGCTTCCGAACGTTGGGAATATCGTTCAAGACGGCTTGCAGCGCCGACTCCCAGTCCTTTTGCGATTTGAAGACGCTTTCTGCATTCCAGGTGTATTTCTTGTTTACCTTGTTTCGAGGGGGGATGGTTTTGGGCATGTGTGCTTCCTTTTTTGAATTTGAACTTGATTTTACCATCCGGCATTTGCGCCTGACACCGCCGCGAAGGATGGTTTTTTACCCGCGAATGCGGGGATTAACGTGGAAGGGAGAAACAGATTCTGGCTCCGGCATCAGGCTGCGGGTCCGCCCAGATGCGCCCGCCGTGCGCTTCCACAATCGCGCGCGCAAGGTACAGTCCCAGCCCGGCGCCCTTCGTCTGCTTGACGGCGTTCGTCGAGCGGTAGAAGCGGTCGAAAATATGGGGGATGTCCTTGGCTTCGATGCCGGGTCCCTGGTCGCTCACGCAAACGATGACCTGGTCCATGCGCACCGCGCCGCTGATCTTGATCTCGCCATCTGTGGTGTACTTTAGCGCGTTTGAAACCAGGTTCGAAAGCACCTGCTCCAGCCGGTTTTCATCGCCGAGGATGACCGGGAAATTCTGTGGGAAATCGGAGACGAGTATGTGTCTGGGCGATTGGGATGAAAAGCGCGCGATCACCCTGGACGCAAGGCTGGGCAGTGAGACGTCGGCTTGATTCAGGCTGAGACCTCCCGCCTGCAGCCGCGAGGCATCGAGCAGATCGTCAATCATTTTGGAGAGGCGGTCCGCCTCCTCTTCGATGACGGCAAGCGAATCGTTGATGGTGTGTTTGTCCCAGCGGGCGTCGTCGCGCCTCAATGTGGAGGCGTAGCCTTTGATCAGGGCGACCGGCGTTCGCAGTTCATGGCTGACGATGGAGATGAACGTGGCTTTGATCTCGTCCGCGGTTCGGAAGTGGGTGATGTCCCGCACGCTGACGAGGACATTGCGAAGTTTTCCTTCCTCCGAGAGCAGGGGCGCATAGGTGATGCCCACCGGCAGAGGCTGCGGAAGCGCGCGTTCGAGGTCGCCTTCCACATAGAGCGTTGCATTCGGTGTGAGGGGCCAGCCGTTGCGGACGGCTTCTTCCAGGGTATTGCCTTGCGGTTCCTTCTTCCACCGAATGATTTGGTCGTGATTTTTACCGCTGATTTCCTCCCGCGCCTGGCCGTACATCCGGCTGAACGCCTCGTTACAGCGTTCGATGTTCATCCGGGCGTCGAGGATGAGGATGCCGTCCGCGGCGGATTCGAGCAGGGCGTCGAGCCGTTTCTTTTCGTAGGAGACCTGCCCGTAAAGTTGGGCGTTGAAGACAGCGATGGCAGCCTGGTCGGCAAAGGATTGCAAGAGGACACGGTCGTTTGGCGTGAACAGATCGGGATAATTGCGGAAGATGAAAATGACACCGATAACCTGTTGGTGCGCGGCAAGAGGAAGCCCCGTGCCGTTGAGCAAACCCATGCTGGCGGTGTAGGTCAGTTCCTTTAGCATGCGGTTGAGTTCGCGCACATCCAGTTCGCGCACTTTCTCCTCGGCAAGGAGCGGCGTCAGGTAGGAGAGAAATGCCGGGGCAATGCCGTGCGCCGCCGCCACGCGCCAGCCGTCCGCTTGTTTGAGCGCTATCAGTCCCGCCTGACCCGCCAGCATTTCGATGGAGATGCGCAAAATGCGCGCAAGCAGTTTTTCCAGGTCGAGTTCCTGGGTGAGGGCGCGCGAAATTTCGAGCAGATAATCCCGCTGCCGGACGCGAAAATCGGGGAGCATGGAGGGGATGATGGACATCTGGGCAATATTTTATCACCGGGGTTGATTTAGAGTCGCCTGATTTACCCCGCTCAGGATGGCTTGAGGAAGGCATTGAATGGGTATGAACGGGCTTACAAAATTGAATGGCGAAATCATTGTCGAATAGGAGAAAAGTACTAAAATTCAGTTAATCTAAAATGCAGTTGTGGACACTCTGACCCTGAGTTCTTATTTGGTCGCTCATTTTGATTACCTTATTTCTTGTTTGTTCAAGATTGAGTTCAGGCGGGCAAACAGCGAACCCGGACGTCACTGCATACTCCCACAGCCTGCGGGAGTTTTATATTTTATGGAGCATGACATGAGCAAGTCGCTGCAATGGTTTGTAAAAACAAGCATTATTATTTTTTATTTGTTTTCTTTCCTCCCAGTCCAGCCGGCTTTGGCATTGCCGGAGAAAAAGCCGCTGTTGGTTTCGACACCCGCCGTTTCTTTGAGTGTGCCATCCGCTGCCTTTATCGGGGATACGGTCACTCTCACGGTAACCTTCGACAATCCCGACCCCGCCGACCCCGGTTATGGTCCATTGATTGATCTCATCATCCCGACCAATGGCGCAGACGGAGCGCAAAACACCAACCCGCCTCTGGATGGTTTGACCTTTGTGAACGCCGCTTACCTGGGGTCAAATGTTGAGAATACTGTGCTGACCTTCCCCGGCTCCGGCGGCGTGGCCTGTGTCAATCACCCCTACATGGTGGACAGTTCGGGCAGCCCGGTGCAGGTCTGCGGCAATGCCGGCGATACTTTTGTCGCCTTGCGCCTGCCGTTTGGCTCATTCACCGCCGACCAGCCGCCTTTGACGGTGGATGTCACCCTCTCGATGAGCAATCTGGCTGATCTAGGCGTCCCCCTCACCATTCAAGCGCGCGGCGGCTACCAGTTTGGCTACACCCCGCTTAACGATTACTGCTGCGGCGACGATCCCAGCTTAACTTTGAGCGGCTGGACGACTGGCAGCGTAACCCCCGCTCTTTTTACCCTCAGCAAAACCTACAGCGGACCGGAAGATGAAACCGCCACCGGGCCTAACTTCCCGCGCCAATACACTGTCACCGCTGAAATTGCCCCCGGTCAAACAATGACCTCTTTCAACCTGACAGACATAATGCCAGACAACATGCAATTTGTTTCGCTGGTTAATACCGCACCGGGCGGCGCATCCTGCGCGCACACGAACCCTGCCGCCCCGGGCGGCTCACTGACCTGTAATTTCACCTCGGTCAGCGGAACTGTGAGCATGACCTTTGAGTATTACATCCCGCTGCGCGATGCAGGCAGCGCTTCGGTGATTGACCCTTCCACCGGCAACGACGCCCTCTCCTGCAACAACGCCAGCGGCGGCGGCTCCTGGACGCCGATTGATGGACGCGATATTGGGGGAACCTTTACGCAGGACCCGTCCGGCTGCGAACATACGCTCACGCCGAAATCCATTGCCACCCAGAAGAATGTCAGTGTGGTGGGCGGCGGTCAACCCGCGCCCGGACGCACACTCGAGTACGCCATTGATATTCAAATTTCCGACTTCTTTGCCTTCGACCAGATTGTGTTGACCGACACCATCTCCGACGGTCAGCGCTGGGATGCGACGTTTGCTCCCACCCTGCAAATTGTGGGCAACCCGGTCTCGCTCGCCTCTTCGGGCGCATTCAATGCCGCCAACTATACCGTCAGCCCCAATTACACTCCTGCCGACCCGGTTCCCAACGATGGCTCGACCGCCATTACCTTCCGCATATCGGATGAAATGATTTTGCGCTCCGGTGACGGCCGCCTCATCGGCGGCTGCGTGCCGCCCGGCGGCGCCCCCGGCGACCCGAATTGCGATGTTGGCAGCGGCGGTTATAACGACGGTCCCACCACAGCCCGGGTTATTTTCCGCACCGTCATCCAGGAAGAGTTTAGCGATAACTTCCCCTCCGGCGACTCCAGCGTGGACCAGGGCGACGTATTGATCAACACCGAATCGGTCAATGGACGAATACTCTCCACTACCGATGCCGTCACCCCCACCGGCTTTGCCGAAGGCGACGACTCCAGCGCCGCCGCAACAATCGAGCGCGGCACGCTGACCAAAGACGTTTACGCGGTCAATGGCGTAACGCCTCCTCCTTCTCCTGTCCGTATTGCGGCGGGCGATACCGTCACCTTCCGCCTGACCTATGCTCTCGTCACCAGCGACTTTGAGGACTTGTTCCTTACAGACTATCTTCCCCTGCCCATCTTCGATTCCACTGAAATCACAACGCACAGCAACACAGTCTGCGGCGTTCCGGCAGCGGGAACTTCCTGCCTCGGACCGGGCGACACATACCACAGTTTGCCTGCCGCCATCAGCCCAAACGTCAGCAGCGATGGTGTGAGTAACTGGGTGCGCTGGGCATACGGCGATTACGACTCATCGTCAAATACCGCTTCCACCATTGATATTTTGTTCACCGTCACCGTCGAAAACGACCCCTTCGCCGACAACCTGCACCTCACCAATCAGGCGTATGTCACTGAAGGCTCGACCAATGGTACTCCCGGCGAAGCCGCCTCGATTGTCGAAATCACCTACACTTCACCGGTGATGACCACCACCAAGAGCGTGGTTGCCACCGATAACCCAGCACCTGCCTTTACCCCGTCCCTGCCTGTTGCATTCACCGCCCCCGGGTCAGCGCCTGTGCGCTGGGCTGGAACGATTAACTCGAATTTGTTGGATGCCACCCCCATTGACAGCGACGTGAGCGGGCTGGACGCCGGCGACCTGGTGACCTTTGCCATTTTCCTGGTCAACGAAGGCACGGGCATCAACGGCGCGTTCGATATCGTCATCCAGGATACTTTCGACGCGCTCGGTTTCGAGTATCCCTCCGCTGGCGACCCCAACAGCATCAACCTGCAAATTTACTATGGCGACGGTTCGGGTCCAATTTCCTATCAACTGCCCGGCGGCGGCGCGGCAGGACCTGGCGACTTATTCTCCACAGGCATCGAATTGGTGGATCCTGTTGGGCAGGGCGTTTGCTCGGCGCATGACCCCAACCTGGGCAACAACGTCATCGTCATCACCTATGATTTGCGGATGCGCAGCGATATTGCTCCGGGAACCTATGTCAACTCCGCTTCCCTGCTCAATTACTCCGGCTCCGAAGGCGGACCCAACTTTTTGCCCCAGCCGCAAACCGATGACGCCGATGTTGCAACCGATGAACCCCTGCTCGCCAAGACCCTGGCTGGCACCGAATTCAACACGCCTCAAAACTCCAATACACAGGCGGTAATTGGAGAATTTGTTACCTATACCCTCACGCTCACCGCGCCCGAAGGTGTTTTGCCCTCCGTGCAGATTGTAGATACGCTCGACGCCGGACTGGCATTTGTGGATTTGCAATCGGTGATCGTATCCAACCCTGATACCGACGGGGCTGGCGCAGGCGATGACGGCATATACAGCAGTGCGACGACTTTCGATGCGGGCGGCAACTGCACCAACTGTACCGCCGGAACGGGCGGCGGCAGCAACCCGCTTATCTCCGCCTCTGGCGGACAAGATGGACGTCAAATTGTGTTTAATTTTGGAAACCTCGTCAATACCAATACAGACAATACGGTTTCTGAAACCATCACCATCACGTACCGCGCGGTTGTCTTGAACGTGACCGGCAATCAGTCGGGCGGGCAGCGTAACAACGCCGCCGCGCTCACCTGGACGGGCGGAAGCCTGCCTTCCGTCTCCGCGCCGAATGTCACCATCATCGAACCGGTGGTCAACACTGCCAAGAGCGTCCTCCCTGCCACAGCAGACGCGGGCGATACCGTTACATTTACGGTAACGCTCACCAATCCCGCCGCCAGTTCCACTACTGCGTATGATGTGACCTGGAGCGATGCCGTCCCAGCCGGACTCACGTACATTCCCGGCACGCTGGCGATGGGAGCGTGTACCGCCTCCACGCCGCTTACTCTTAGCGACGCGGGTGCCCCAACCCTTGCGGGCAGCGGCGGTCTCTTCCAACCGGGCGAATCATGTACGCTCACCTTTCAAGCGACGGTGGATTACACTGCCGCACCCGGGCAGACCATTACCAATACTGCCATCACGCGCTGGACGAGTCTTTCCGGTTCGGTCTCGGACCGCTCGACATTCAACATTGATTCTGATGAACGCACCGGTGCCGACGGTGTGGGCGGCGCGCTCAACGATTACGCCAGCCAGGGACAGGCAGGCGTCGCCATCAGCAGCGTTGCCCCGCAAAAGTACCTCCTCGCCACGTCCGAACTGCACAGCGGAGTCGTCAGCAGTACAGCGCGCGTTGTCGTTGGCGAAATTGTCCGCTATCGGCTGGTGGTGCAATTGCCGGAGGGTACAAGCGCTAACTTCCAGATTGACGACAATCTGCCCGGCGGTTTGACCTACCTCGACGGCACAGCCAAAGCCGCGTTCGTCTCCAACGGCGCAGGCATTACCTCCGGCAATGTCGGCGCTCTACCCGTCCCCGGCATTACCGATTCAGATTGCTTCCTGCCTGGCAGCACAGCCGACGGCACAACTCCCGCCATCCCAGCCGCCTGTTCCGCTCTGGCAGATAACAACGTTGGCAGCACAAACAGCACATCCACTGATACCGATACGTACGGTAACAGCACCGACCCGCAATTCAAACTCGGAACATTAACCAACAACGACAGTGATGCCGACGCCGAATATGTCATCCTTGAATTTAACGCCCTGATCAACAACGCATCGGCGGGCAGCAACGATGCGGGCGACAACCGCAGCAATGACTTTGGCGTTTCCGTCAATGGAACGGCAAACGGTTCGCTGTCGAACTCTGTCACTGTCCGCATTGCCGAGCCTTCCCTCAGCCTCGCCAAAGCCATCACAACCGCGCCGTCCGATGCAGGCGATACTGTCACTTATATCCTTACCATCGCTTCCGCTTCCGGTAACGACCGCGCCACTGCCTTCGACCTCAGCCTGACGGACGCCTTCGATTTCAGCCTGACCGGGCTGACGGTTTCCAGCGTTACCAGCACACAAGGCGCCACCTGCACCGGAAACGGCGCTGGCACAACTACCTTCAGCCACAATGGCGGCTCATTCACTCTTAATACACTCACCTTTACCGCAACCTGCCTCGACCCCGGTCAATCCATCACCGTCACCGTAACCGGCACGGTGTCCGCTTCTGCCCCAGCGGGTTACACCATACCCAACACTGCCAATCTTACCTATACCTCCCTGCCCGGAACGAACGGAACAACCAGTAACCCCACCGGCTCTGCTGCTCCTGGCGCTTCTGGAACAGATACAGGCGAACGCAACGGTTCGGACGGTGTGGGCGGCGCGGTGGATGATTATGCCGCCGTCTCCAGCGCCAATACCACCCTCACTGCGCCGCAAATGGACAAACTCACACCATCCCCGGCGCAATATGCGATTGGTGAACAGGTCACATTTAACATCCTCGTCACTCTGCCCGAAGGCGTGACCCCCGCCTTGCAAGTGGTGGATGACCTGCCGCTCGGACTGGAATACGTTAGCCATCAGGTCGTCACTACAGCGGCGGCAAGCGGCGGCTTACTTGCCGCAGATTACAACGGCACATTGCCTGCGCCCACCGTCACAGCCCCCGGCGGCTCCGGCGGTGACCTGACCCTCGCCTTTGGCGACACCACAACCGCCGCCGATAATGCAGTGAACAACAACGCCTTCATCGCCCGCGTTGTGGCGCGCGTCCTCAACGAAGCGGGCAGTCAGAACGGCGCGTCGCTGACAAACACCGCTGCCGTCTCATGGACGGGCGGCTCTGCCAGCGACTCGGTGAACATTGCCGTCATTGAGCCGGAGTTGGATATTCAAAAAACCGCCGATGATTCAAACTGGGTCTATGGACAGACCGTCACCTTCACCGTCACGGTTTCACACCTCGGCAGCAGCACGGCAAACGCCTACGACCTGACCATCGCCGATACCATCCCCGCCGGGCTGACTTATGTCTCAGGCTCCATCGCCGCCTCTGGCGGCTGTTCCGCCAATGACAGCGGCGCACCCAACCTGACTTGGACCTGCGCCACTCTCCCGCTCGGCAGCACCGCCACGCTCACCTACCAAGTTACGGTCAACAGCCCGCCCACGCCGCCCTTCCTGGCAGGGAATGATACCGCCCTCAACACTGCCAGCCTGAACTGGTCTTCGCTCACCGGCTCCTCGGCGAATGAACGCAACGGCTCCGGCGGAATCAACGACTACACTGACAGCGGCTCACACACCGGCAGTTTGGAAGGATACTATGCCTTCGGCAACCGCGTCTGGTTCGACACAAACAACAACACCCAATTTGATGCGGGCGAAGCCGGCGTGGACGGCGTGACTGTTAATCTCTATGCAGCAGATGCCAGCGGCAATCCCACCGGACCCATCCTCGCCGCCGATACCACCTCTGGCGGCGGTTACTATCACTTCGATTATCTGATCCCCGGTGATTATGTCGTCGTCCTGCCCGCTTCCAACTTTGCCAGCGGCGGCGCATTGGAAGGTTACTGGTCATCGCAAACCACCCGCGCTGATAACGGCTCCATCGGCGAGACCACAGCCCCCGACCCCGATACCGATACAGACTCTGATGACAACGGCACGCTTCAACCCTCTGGCGCATTCAACGGCGCAGTCATCTCGCAGGCGGTCACGCTTGGCGCTTCCAGCGAACCGCTCAATGAAAGCGATCTCGAAAGCGGCGTCAATCAAGGCGCGCAGCCCGATAATCGCGCCAACATGACGGTAGACTTTGGCTTCTACCGCGTGGAAGCCGGCAATTTGATCTTCCGAGATGACGTGACCGACGGCGTATTCGTCTTTGGCGACGACACCCCGCTCGACGGCGTGACGGTGGAACTGCTCTCCGGTGACGGCTTAACCATTCTTGACACAACCACCACCTCCGGCGGCGGATTGTACTCCTTCAGCGGACAGTCTGCCGGAAATTACGTCGTCCGCGTCACGACTCCCTCCGGCATGGTCAGCACCACCGACGCTTTCGACTCCGCCGATAACGCCGACGCGGATGTCAACACCGATGATAACGACAACGGCATTGGCACAGGCGTTGGAACGGCTGTTTCGGTTTCTTCTTCGCAAGTGACTCTCACGCCCGGCAGCACGGGAGCGCAGAACAACAACACCGTGACCAACGCCAATGGCACAACCTCCAATCCTGCCGTGGATTTTGGTTTTGTCTATTCCTACGCCCTCGGCAACCGCGTCTGGTTCGATACCGACAACGACAGCCGGATTGACTTCGGCACAGAAGCCGGCGTGGATGGCGTGGCTGTAGAACTCTACGCCGCAGACGCAGGCGGCAGCCCAATAGGAGCCGTTCTCGCCACCGAAATCACTGCCAATGGCGGCTACTATCTCTTCGATAATCTCTACCCCGGCGATTATGTCGTCATCATCCCAGCCTCTAACTTTGCTTCCGGCGGCGCGCTGCAAGGCTACTGGTCGTCTGCCACGTCCATTCAGTCGAATGGCGCAATTACCGAAACCACCGCACCCGACCCGGATAACGACACCGACTCTGACGATAACGGCACGCTCCAAACCTCCGGCGCATTCAGCGGGGCGGTCATCTCGCAGGCGGTCGCGCTCGGTCCAAACGGGTTGAGCGAACCGCTCAACGAAAGCGACCTCGAAAGCGGCGTGGGGCAGGGAGTCCAGCCCGATGGGCGCGCCAACATGACCGTGGACTTCGGCTTCTACCGCGTAGAAGCCGGCAATCTGGTCTTTAGCGACCTTGACCAAAACGGCGCGTTCAACGGTGCGGATACGCCGCTTGCCAACATTCAAGTACGGCTGTATGCGGCAGACGGAACAACCGAAATCAATGTCGGTTTGGATGGAATTCTGGGCACACCCGATGACGCCGCAGGCGGCATGTTTACAAATGCTTCCGGCTTGTACCTGTTCTCCGGTTTACCCGAAGGCAGCTACATCGCCTCAGTTACCGGACCCGCAGGCTCATCCAGCGCCATAGACACGTTCGACTCCGCCGACAGCGCCAACCCCGCCGCCAACACCGACGATAACGACAACGGTCTCGGCGTTGCCAGCGGAACGGTCTCTTCGGCGGCGGTCGCTCTTACGCCTGGCAGCGCCGGCGCACAAAACAACAACACCGTCGCAAACAGCAGCGGCACGACGACCAACCCAACGGTGGACTTTGGCTTTGTTCCCACGCTCTACAGCCTTGGTAACCGCGTCTGGTTTGACACCGACAACAACGGTCAAATTGATGCGGGCGAAGCCGGCGTGGACGGCGTGCTGGTGGAACTCTTTGCCGCAGACCTGGCGGGCAACCCCATCAGCCCGGCTCTCGCTGCCGAGACCACCGCCAACGGCGGCTACTACCTCTTCGATAATCTGGCGGCAGGCGATTACATCGTCGTGGTCTCTGCCTCCAATTTGGGCGGCGTCCTGAGCGGATATTGGTCTTCCGCCACGACTATTGCCCCCGATGGAACCATCTCCGAATCTGCCGCCCCCGATCCCGACGGCGCGCCGGACGTCGATTCTGATGACAACGGTGAACTTAATCTGTTCGGCGCCTTGCCCGGCGCAGCGGCTTCCCGTGTTGTTACACTCGGACCCGGCAACAGCGAACCTACAGGCGAGTCCGATCTTGAGTCCGGCATCGGTCAGGGATTGCAGCCCGATGTGCGCGCCAACGTGACCGTAGACTTTGGCTTTTACCGCCAGCAACTTGGAAGCCTTGTCTTCGTGGACGTAAACGGCAATGGCACTTACGATGCGGGCGATACGCTCCTGGCGGGCGCGACCGTGCAGTTGTTTGCCGGCAATGGGACGACGGAAATCAACGTGGGACCGGACGGAATCTTCGGTACAGCCGATGACGCGCCCGGCGGCGTTACCACGAGCGCAAGCGGCGCGTATCTGTTCAGCGGTTTACCCGAAGGTGAATATACCGTCCTCGTTACGCCGCCGGTCGGCTACACCAGCACGGTGGATACCGCCGATTCTGCCGACACATCCAACCCGAACACGAACACCGACAACAACGATAACGGTGTCGGCGGCGGGGTGGGTCAGGTCTTCAGCAATACAGTGACCCTCACGCCCGGCAGCCCCGGCGCGCAGAACAACAACACGGTGACCAATGCCAGCGGCACGACGACCAACCCCACCGTGGACTTTGGCTTTATTGCCAACAACGGCGCAATCTCCAAGACGTTAACCGGTACAAATGAGACCTTCACATCCGGCAATGATGCAGCCATCGGCGAAATTCTCACCTATGAAGTGCTGGTCAACCTGCCGGTTGGAACTCCGCTGGATAATGTCACCATCACCGATCGGTTGGATAAGGGACTGGCGTTTGTGGATTGCACGCTTGTGGAATTGGCTGGAACGGATATCACCAACACGGTCTGCCCTCCCGCCGTTTCTTCGATAACCGACTCTGGCGATTCCCCCGCCAACCCGGCAAACCCCGGCAGGCAAATGGTGTTTACCGTTGGCAGCATTCCCGCGCAGACTTCCGCCGCCACCCTGCGAATTGTTTACCGCGCCATTGTGCTGGATGTGATTGAAAATCAGGACGGCGTGGAGTTGAACAACAGCGTCACCTTTGCCTTCACCGGCGGTTCGTTCTCGACCAGCGCGCCCAACGCCGAGATTGTCGAGCCGGACCTTGCCATTGATAAATCGGCAATCCCGACGGATGGCGTTCCAGCGGGAACCCCAATTCAATTCACTCTTACCATCAGCCACACTCAACTGAGTTCGGCAGATGCCTTCGACGTGGTTGTGACCGATATTCTCCCGCCTGAGTTGGAGTATATTCCATGCACGGTGGTTTACAGCGGGCTCGCTCCCACAACTCCGCCCGCCCCCGCCTACTGCCCCGGCGCAACGAACAACCTGGTGTTCCAGTGGGATGTTTTCCCGCTTGGCGCAACCGCCACCATTACTTTCAATGCGCGCCTGGTGGGATCGCCCGCCACAAATGCCTCCTCGGTTGCATGGACGTCGCTTCCCATTGATCCGGCTGGCGGTCTTCCCGTCCAGCTTTCGACCCACAACTCCACATCCACCGAGCGCTGGTACGATCCGCTGGACGATGTCAACGTGTATTCAGTTTCGGACAGCGTCACCATCAACGACCCCGCAGGAGGCGGAGGGTCTGATGACGATGAAGAAGAGACCGGGAACCTGCCGAAGGAATTACCCGATTCCGGTTTCACTCCCAATGTGATCACCAGGCTGCCCGCACAGCCCGCGGAAAAAGCCTACACTTCCACCGAGGTGTGGCTGGAGATTCCAAGCCTCTCGGTCAGAATACCCGTCGTAGGCGTGCCGGTTACGGACGACAACTGGGATGTCACATGGCTGTGGCGTCAGGCTGGCTGGCTCGAAGGCACCGCCTTCCCCGGCTGGAACGGCAACAGCGTCCTGACGGGTCATGTCGTACTTCCCAATGGCAGCGCCGGTCCGTTCGCCGCGCTTGAGTCCCTCAAGTGGGGCGACCGGGTGATCGTCCGCGCCTATGGAACCATGTACATCTATGAGGTGCGCCAGAACCGCATCGTCAGCCCGTACAACACCACCGTGCTTCAACACGAAGAGGATGCCTGGCTGACCCTGTTGACCTGCAAAGACTACAACGAAACGGCGGATACCTACGCCAAACGCATCGCAGTGCGCGCCGTGTTGGTAAAAGTTCAAGCCGATACCAGCGCAGACCAGTCAGGTACCATGCGTTGATACAAAGCAAAAAGAGACGGCGTTTTGGGGAGCGCCGTCTCTTGAATCTACTTTATAATCACGGTGGGTGATGTTGTGGCTGCTTCCCGTTCCCTGAAAATTTTTCTCTCCTATGCCTTCGATGACCGCGAGCGGGTGAAGAAATTACACGCCTACCTCTCGGCGCAGGGGGCAAAGCCCTGGCTCGATACCGAAGAACTGCTCCCCGGTCAGGATTGGAGACTGGAGATTGGGAGGGCTCTCGATGAATCGGATGCGGTACTCCTTTGCCTGACGCGGAAATCGGTCGGCAAGGAGGGCTACGTCCAGAAAGAATTACGCCTCGCGCTGGACCGGGCGCTTGAGATGCCGGAGGGACGGATTTTCCTCATCCCAGCCCGGCTCGAAGAATGTGAAATTCCCTACAGCCTCAAGTCCTATCAATGGGTGGACCTGTTCGCCGACGGCGGCATGGAAAGGCTGGTGAAAGCCCTTAACCTGCGGGCGAAGCAGGTCGGCACGAAGCCGCTGGCATCCGCCGGCGCTCCTCCGCCGGGGATCAAGGCAGATCAGCCAAAAAAGAAACCGAAACGCAGACCTTCTTCCGGGACGGTGGTCAACATTCAAGGCGACGTCACCGGTTCGACCATTGTGATCGGCGACGACAACAAAGTAGATACGGACTAAAAAAGAGACCTTTGAGCAAACACCCAAAGGTCTCTTCCATTCTCTACTCTCTAATTCTCTATTCTCTAATTCTCTATTCTCTACTCTCCCCCCAGCCTTACATCATTTCCTTCTCCGCCTGCGTCAACGCTTCTTCGAAAATCTGCAAGCCTTCGTCCATCTCGCTCTTGCTGATGGAAAGCGGCGGCGCAATGCGAATCACACTCTTCCCGCAGGAGAGAGTCAGCAGTCCGCGCTCGAATGCAAGGTCCACGAGGCGGTCCGTCATTTCCTTGGCGGGCTCCTTCGTCTCGCGGTTCTTCACCAGTTCCACGCCGATCATCAACCCCTTTCCGCGCACATCCCCAATGCTGGGGTGGCGCGCCTGGATTTCCTTGAGGGCGTCCATTGCGTATTCGCCCACTTCCGCGGCGTTCTGCATGTATTCATTCTCGATCAACTCGATGGTCGCCAGAGAGGCGGCGCAGGCAATTGGGTTGCCGCCGTAGGTGTTGCCGTGCGTGCCGATCTCCCAATTCATCACCGACTTGCGCGCAATGCACGCGCCGAGCGGCATGCCCGAAGCAATCCCCTTCGCCGAAGTGATGATATCCGGCTCGACGCCGAAATGTTCGATTGCCCACCACTTGCCCGTGCGTCCCATGCCCGATTGCACCTCGTCCAGGATGAGCAGAATGCCGTGCTTGTCGCACAACTTGCGCAGCGCCGGGTAGAAGCCGTCCGGCGGGACGATGTAGCCGCCCTCGCCCTGAATGGTCTCCACCAGAATTCCCGCCACATCCTTCGGCGGCAGAATCTGCGCCAGGATTTCCTCTTCGATGTAGCGCACAACCGCCTCGCCGTAATCCTCACCCTTGCGGGTCTCAAGCACAGGACGGTAGGGGTTCGGGAACGGCGCATGGGTCACGCCGTTCATCAGCGGGTAAAACCCGCCGTGATACTTTGCCTTGCTTGCGGTGAACGTCACCGCGCCCATCGTACGTCCGTGGAACGCGCCCGTGAAGCCGATGAAGTTCGTGCGTTTGGTGTGGTAGCGCGCGAGTTTGATCGCCGCTTCCACCGCTTCGGTGCCGGAGTTGGTCATGAACGACAGCGCGTCCTCCTTCATCGGCGCGATCTCGTTCAACCGTTCGCCCAGCCGAACCCAATTCTCGTGATAAAAGTCCGATGAAATGTGAATGAATTTTTCCGCCTGTTCCTGAATTGCTTTCACAACCTTGGGGTGCGAATATCCCGTTGAAACGACAGCGATGCCTCCCATGAAATCCAGGAAACGATTGCCGTCCACATCCCATACTTCACTGCCTTTCCCGTGATCCATCACGAACGGATAACTGCGCGGATAAGACGGCGAGATCACCTTGCGGTCCCGCTCGATAAGTGATTTT
>QMIW01000157.1 GCA_024434165.1 Chloroflexota bacterium
GCAGTTGAAGCACACGGTCGGCACGAGGGTGTAATTCCTTGCCACGCGCTTGGGCCATTCCTTACCGTCCCATTCCGTCCAATCGTCCCATACTTCGGGCGGCGGGTATTGACTGATACGCCCATCGGAGTGGACGACTTTGGTCAGTTTGATGGGCTTGCGGTCGGATGTCGAGAATTGCGGGAGGGCAGCGCCTGCGGAGGTTTTGAGAGGGGTGAGGGTCATGGGGTTCTCGTGTTTCGTGTTGCGTGTTTCGTAATTGGTAATTGGTAATTGGTGATTGGTGATTGGTGATTGATTGAGGATGGTGAAAACGCAACGAGGTTGAATTAGTTTTGTTTTGAACAAGATTCGATACACTTTGAGATGATTTTTTTGAATTCATCGAGTGTGATGTTTTGGTTCATATAACTATCTCACAGAGGATACTTGTACCAATTGATTGAAAAGCCAGTCGGTTTGTAGTGGAAGTTCGGTTTGACAATGGGACAGTTTTCGTCGTGGTGGTCTTCTTCCTGCCATTGGGCATCCTTTTGATCAAATCCGCAAGTGCAATCGCCCCAGTAATACGGGAAGACCGAAAAAACATCATTCTCGAAGTCCATGCCATACACGCGCCATGAATTGCTATCATCAGGCGCGATGACATCGAAGAGGCGGAACAACTCCTCTTCAAATCCTTCTCCGCGCTCGATGGGAAATTCTCCGCGCGAGATTCCGAATAACGCGTTGCCTACTTCCATAAGACTCCTTTTGCGGGGTAGAGGTATCTCTTGTTAGACGTTACCGTCCACGAATGAAACCACGAATACTCGAATCAGGACACGCGCATTCGTTTATTCGTGAATATTCGTGGATGGTTTGTGCCTCCATCACGAATTCGGAATATACTGCGGCGCCATCACGAAGGCGTATTCATAGAAGAACAAGCCGATCAGGGCGGCAATCACAGCAACAGGCAACGCGGGCGCGAAGGCGATCATCAGCGCGAGCGGGATGACGTGACCGAGCGCGATTCCGCCCCACCAGTAATGGTTGCGGAATTTGCCGTGGGTCATCTCGCGGGAGGCGAGCATGGCAGTGTCTGTCGGGAAGGAGTTGAGTTTACCCGCGAAGGTCAGCAACAAGTTGATGGCGATGCTGGCGGGGAATAAAACAGTGAGCAACGCGGTCAAGTTAGCGGGGAACTTGATAAAAATATTCAAGACGAAGAACACACCGCTTGCCACCATGACAGATTGCGAAAGCAATTGGAATGGGAGCAGGTTGCTCTGCCACATGTCGCGCCCTTCGGCTTGACCGAGCAGGAAGGCGGTGTAGATGACTACGCCCAGCGCAAACGGGAAGACGATCCACGCGGCAAACGGGCGGACGGCTGATGCTGTTTCGATGGGCAGTATCCCCACTTGTGCCGCGCCTTCGAGCAGCCACCACAAGCCTGCAACCGCCGTGAACGTGACCATGATGTACGCGCCGCGCGCCACCCATGATTTCCATTGCGGGCGGAGCAAAATATTCAAGAAGCGTTTGGGTTGCGACAAATCTTTGAGAAGCAGAATGACCGTGATGAGCATGAAGACCATCGCGGTGAAGCCTGTCGCAAGGAAGGTTGCGGAGTCAAAACTAAAGAGATTGAACATCGAGCCGAGACTCAAGAGCATGAAGAGTCCGCCCGCGATATTTTTTGTGACGAGATACGAAGGCAATTCCCAATGCCAGTTGATCTTGTGTTGCGCGGTGTAGGCAGTCTGCGCCATGTGCTCGGCGACGCGTCCGCCGAATTGAATGGGACCGTTGAGGGGATAACCTTGTTGTTGCGGAGTTCGGATGGAAGCGCCCGAGTTGGCTGTCAAGACGGGGAGGGCAACCCCGCCGCGAGCGTAGGGTGAAGCGTTCTGTTCCGTTACTTTGTCCGCCCACATGAACGAGTCATGAGTCTGCGCGGCGGAGGGATGGAGCGACCAGTCGTTGCCGTTGATGTAGAAGAGTTTGGGAGCCGTCCCCTGCTCAGGCTTGCGAACGGTCGCGGGGGCAGAGGCAAGCGTCCGTGCGATTTCTGAAGCGGGGTCGTTCAAGTCCCCAGCGAGAATCGCATGTTCGGGGCAGACCACGACGCAGGCGGGTTCGAGTCCCACATCCAAACGATGCGCGCAAAAATGACATTTTGCGGCGGTGTTGGTTTCGGGGTCGAGATAGATCGAATCGTAGGGGCAGGCTTGCATACAGGATTTACATCCGATGCAAATGGACGGATCGAATTCGACGATGCCATCCGCGCGTTGATACATGGCGCTGACGGGGCAAATGCGAACGCACGGCGGGTTGGCGCAGTGGTTGCAGCGCGTCACTTGGAAGCGGCGGCGCACGTCGGGGAAGGAACCCGTCTCGACGTACTTGACCCACGTGCGATACACGCCCAGCGGAACTTGATTCTCGGACTTGCACGCGGTGGAGCAGGCGTGACAGCCGATGCATTTGGATTGGTCAATGAGAAAGCCGTAGTTTTGAGTCATGGAAAGGATGAAGGATGAATTATGAAGGATGAAAGAAGAAAGACGAAAGAACTTCTTTCCTCTTTCATCTTTCTTTGCT
>QMIW01000078.1 GCA_024434165.1 Chloroflexota bacterium
TGCCCTCTCCCATCGGGAGAGGGGGAAGTCATCCCAGAATATATAACCTTGTTTGGGGTGAGGGAAGCCTCTTGAAACCAAGGCAGCAACTCGGGTTAAAATCCATTTCGACCGGCCACTTAATATTTCACCCCTCAAGGAGAGACAAATGACAAAACAATGGAACAAACCGCCCGCCATGCAGATTGACCCGCAGAAGAAGTACAGGGCGCGCATGGAGACCGATAACGGCACGATGGTCATCGAATTGTTCGCGGACAAAACCCCGGTGACGGTGAACAACTTTGTGTTCCTGTGCCGCGAAGGGTTTTACGACGGCGTCATCTTCCACCGCGTCATCTCGAACTTTATGGCGCAGGGCGGCGACCCCACCGGCACGGGGCGCGGCGGACCCGGCTACAGGTTCCAGGATGAATTTCATCCCAGCCTGAAGCACGATAAACAGGGCATCCTTTCGATGGCAAATGCGGGACCGAATACGAATGGTTCGCAGTTCTTCATCACCCACCTGCCGACGCCTCATTTGGATAACCGGCACAGTGTCTTTGGTCAGGTGGTGGAGGGACTGGATGTATTGATGTCCATCCCGCCGCGCGACCCGAACAACGTCAACGCCCCGGCTGTGAAGATTCTCCGTGTCACCATCGAAGAAAGTTAGCGCAGCAAAACGCCAGACAGGCGCAGGACCCAGGGCGCGAAGCGGAAAACGCAAGGCGCAAAGTCTCCAGCGAAGTAAAGGCGCCGCGCGGAGGGCTGCGAGCGTTGAAGCCGCAGTCGTTGAGACTTCGCCTGCCCAAGCCGAACCGCAAAAGCCCGCCTCGCGCCTGAACACGAACCTGCTGCGAATCCTCGCGGTATTGGCGGTCATCGGGATCACGGTTTACATTTACAGCATCCGCGACCGCGTGGAGGAATTTGCCGTGTACGGTTACCCGGGCATCTTTTTGATTGCCTTGATGGCAAACGCAACCGTAATTCTGCCCGCGCCGGGCGTGGCGGTGGTCTTTGCCATGGGAAGCGTATTCAACCCGTTCGGGGTTGCATTTGCGGCGGGAGCGGGCGGCGCCATCGGCGAATTGACCGGCTACCTGACCGGCTTCAGCGGGCAGGCGGTGGTGGAAAACACCGCATTGTACAACCGCCTTCTGCCCTGGGTAAGGAAGTATGGCGCATGGGTGATTCTCGTACTTTCGGCAATTCCCAATCCGTTCTTCGATACGGCGGGGATCGCCGCAGGGATTGCGAAAGTGCCGCTCTGGCAGTTCCTGCTGGCGTGCTGGGTTGGACAAACCATCAAGATGGCGATGTTCGCATTTGCGGGGGCATATTCGATTGACTGGATCGCAGGTTTTTATGAATAACCCTCCGCGCAGCAGGGCGCCTGCCGGGATCGGTCGGGCATCCTGCTTTCGCGGGGCGGGTCTCACCTCTGTGAGGTGCGCCTACAACCAAGGAGCAAAACATGAAAGGTTACGAAAAACTGGACGAGTATATCGAAAAGAATCTCAACCAAAGCCTGGATGAACTCAAGCGCTATGTCGCCCAGCCAAGCATCAGCGCGCAAAATCTGGGATTGAGGGAATGCGCGCAACTGGTGAAGGACATGCTCGAAAAACGAGGCTTCAAGGCGGAGGTCAACGCAACGGACGGCGCGCCGGTCGTGTTCGGTGAACGCAGGGGAAAAAGCGATAAGACCCTGCTCATTTACAACCATTACGACGTCCAGCCGCCGGAACCGCTTGAACTGTGGGACAGCCCTCCGTTCGAACCGGAGATTCGGGACGGCAAAATGTACGGGCGCGGCGTGAGCGACGACAAGGGACATCTCACCTCCCGCCTGCATGCCATTGACGCCATCCTTGCAGAAGAGGGCGAATTACCCTGCACCATCAAATTCATCATCGAAGGCGAGGAAGAAACCGCCAGCGTCCACCTGCACGAGTACATCACAACGAACCTCGACAAACTAAAAGCCGATGCCTGCGTGTGGGAATTCGGCGGCGTGGATCACCGCGAACGCCCGCAACAATACCTCGGTTTGCGCGGCATCTGCTATGTTGAGTTATCCGTCACGGCGCTGGGAACGGACGTCCACTCGGGCTTGGGCGGCAGTATCTTCCCCAATGCGGCATGGAGGCTTGTTTGGGCGCTGAACAGCCTCAAAGGTCCCGATGAACGGATTCGCATCCCCGGCTTTTACGACGATGTCATCCCGCCCAGCGAGCGCGACCGCGAGTTCATGGCGAAACTCCCCGACGTGGAAGAGGAATATAAAACGCGATACGGCGTCAGGGAATTCATCAAAGGCTTGAAGGGCGGCGTTGACTTGAAGGTCGAGGAAGTCTTTACGCCGACCTGCACCGTCTGCGGGCTGACAAGCGGCTACCAGGGACCCGGTTCGAAAACCGTCCAGCCGGCGTTTGCCTCCGCCAAAGTGGATTTCCGCCTCGTCCCGAATCAAAAGCCCCAGGATATTTTGAAAAAGCTCCGGGCGCATCTCGATGCGGAAGGTTTCAGCGATGTGGAGATCACCTTTCTGGGAGGCGAGCCCGCCGCGCGCACGGACCCCGATCATCCCTTCGTCAAAATGGTTGTAGAAAGCGCCGAAGATGTGTACGATGTTCCCATGGATATCGTGCCCATGGTCGGCGGGTCGGGACCCAACCACCCGTTCGTGCATGACCTTGGGCTGCCCGTCGTGACCATGGGCTTGGGCTACCCGGAAACCCGCGCCCACGCCCCCAACGAAAACATCCGCATTGACTTGTATGTCCAGCATGCCAAACACATGGCAAGAGTGATCAAGGAATTCGCAAAGTGACCTTTTTCACTCCGATTTCGTGACTTTCTTTTTCCTGTTTCTGACTATAATAGGTTTGAAACAATTTTCACAAATCACCTTTCTTGCAATTTGGAGGCAACCATGTTTGTAGGCGAAAGAATGTCACAACCCGTGATTACCGTTACACCCGAAACCCCCGTCCACGATGCGCTGGCGATGTTCCGCAAGGAACACATCCGCCGTGCGCCGGTCGTCAGAGATGGCAGGATGTTGGGAATCGTTTCCGAGAGCGATCTGTTGAACGCATCCCCCTCCCCGGTCACCAGCCTGAGCGTGTGGGAAATGAACTACCTGCTCAGCAAAGTGACCGTGAAGCAGGTCATGACGAAGAAGGTCATCACTGTGGACGCCAATACGCCGATCGAAGAAGCCGCGCGCATCATGGCGGACAAGAAGATCGGCGGCATGCCCGTGATGCGTTCCGGCAAACTGGTTGGAATCATCACCGAGACCGACCTGTTCAAGATTTTCCTCGAATTGATGGGTGCGCGCACCAAAGCGCTGCGCGTGACCGCCCTGATCGAAGAGAAACCCGGTCAACTGGCGAAGGTTACCAAAGCCATCGCGGAGGCGGGCGGGAACTTCCTTGCCTTTGGCATGTTTGCAGGACCCGATACCAGCAGCCGTATCATCACATTCAAGGTGGCTGGCATGAAAAAAGAGGAAGTCAACAAAGCCCTGGCAAGGGTCGTCAAGAAGTTCTGGGATATTCGACAGAGTTAGTCGGTAAACAGGGACCAAAAAAGCGCGCGGAGAAATCTGCGCGCTTTTTTCTCGATGAGGAAAATCAGTTACCCATACACGAAGGCGATCGGCTGCAAAGGTAAAAAATCTCGCAAAGAAACTAAAATGAGCGGGGGGTATGACTGATTACATGACGGGCACACACTGCCTGCTTTGGGCATTCACAAACCTCGTAAACTGGGTGACCAGGCGCGGCTTGCTTTTCAAAAGATTGCCAGCAGGGAATCAAGGTTGTTGATGCTCGTTATTGTGCTTGCCGAGCAGATATTTACCAGACCTCTTGTATAAGTGCTCCCGCCGCAGTCCTCGGCGGCGGGAACGCCGCCTTGAGCAAGGTAAAAAAGTGACTTTGAAACAAGGATGCGGCGTTTCCGCTATCTTGCCTTCCTTCCCTTTAAACTGCGCCGCTGACTCATCCTGGGGACATTTTGACCTTTGAGTTCCAGCACTTCCTCCTCGGTCAGATAACGCCATTGGCGCGGCTTAAGGTCGCCGAGCCGCAGCGTACCAATGCGGGTGCGGATGATGCGCACAACGGGCAGCCCCAATAGTTTTCCGATCTCACGAATCTGACGCTTCTTGCCCTCCCCCATAATGACGCGGATCCACGCGCCTTTGCCGGATGTGGAGAGGAACTGCACATCGGCGGGTTGGGTGCGGTCGCCGTCTTCGAGCACAACCCCGCGCCGCCATGCGTCGAGCTGTTCGTTGTCGGGGCGGCGCGCCACCAGCACACGGTACTCCTTCTCGTGTCCATAGCGCGGATGCGTGAGCCGGTTGGTCAGGTCGCCGTCGTTGGTCATCAGAATCAAACCCTCAGAGTCGAAATCCAGACGACCGACGGGATACAAATGTCCTTCAACCGGAATCAGGTCGCGCACCGTGCGGCGGTCGTCCTGCCCTTCCGCGGCGGAGAGTACGTTGCGCGGTTTATACAGCGCGATGTACGTCAGCGGTTCTTTTTGAGTAAGCGGCTTGCCGTCCACATACACTTTGTCCACGGCGAGGTCGGCTTTTTGTCCCAGCACCGCCACCCTGCCGTTGACCAGCACGCGCCCTTCGATGATAAAAACCTCACAGGCGCGGCGCGAACCGTAGCCTGCTTGAGCGAGTAGTTTTTGAAGTCGTTCCTGCATGGGATATATGTAAAAAATCAACCCTTCAACAACTCGGTGGGTTCGGGTTCCGGCTCGGCAGGGACCGCCAGCGGCGGCAGCTCCATGATCGAGTTCAACCCGAAGTGTTGGAGGAACTCGGGGGTGGTTGAATACAGGATCGGGCGTCCCGGTCCGTCGGTGCGCCCCGATTCCTGGATCAAGCCCTTGCTCAACAGACTCTTCATCATGCCATCGCTGTTCACACCGCGAATCGCATCCACCTGCGGACGGGTGACCGGCTGTTGGTAGGCGATGATCGCCAGCGTCTCCAGTGCGGCGCGGCTGAGATGCGTAACCGCCTCCAAGCCGAGGAACTTTTCCACCAGCGAAGCTAGTTCGGCGGCGGTCGTCAACTGCACCCGCCCGGCGTTTCGCTGAAGGCGCAGTCCGCGCGAGTGGAGGCTGTCTTCCAATTCCTTGAGCCCGCGCTCGACAACCGACGTCGTCACATCCAGCGCCGCCGCAAGCTGGGCAACCGGTACAGGCTCGGCAGAGACGAACAACATCGCCTCGATGCGCGCCGCCAGACCGAGCGCGTCGTTGGAAATGGTTTGAGAGTCGCTCATGCTATAATTACTCCGCTCATACACGATTTTTTAAAATAACGAAAACAAATCCCATGAAACAAAATCCGAAATTCCTCTTATTTATTCTTGCGCTTGCGTTTTCAATCCTGGCATGCTCCATCTTCGTCGGCGGACCAGAATACCCTGCCCAAATCGTCCCAGCCTCCACCGAAGAAGCGCAGACCATGCGCGAACAGATCGAACAGGCGTTTCTCTCAGGCGCCGAGACCGGCATCGTCACCTTGCAGATCACCGAAAGCCAGCTTACCTCCTACATGGCGGATAAACTCGCCCAGCAAACCAACCCGCCCTTCACCGACCCGCAAATCCTTTTGCGCAACGGTCAAATGCAAATGTACGGCAAGATCACGCGCGGCTGGCTCACCGCCAACATGCTCATTACCATGAACGTAACCGTGGATGAAGCGACCGGTCAGCCGAAGATCGAAATCGCCTCCGCCGAGTTCGGTCCCATCCCCGCACCCGAGGGGCTCAACTCCGCTGTCAGCGCAATCATTGACGAAGCCTTCACCGGCTCCTTCGGTCCCGCAGCCGTCGGCTTTCGATTGGAGACCATCACCATCGCAGACGGCATCATGACATTGACAGGACGAATCAAATAGCGGCTGGATTATACCCGACATGACCCGCCTCGGACTCCGTCCACGCCTGCTCCAAACCATTTTGCTTTTTGCTTCGCTGCTGGCGTCTTGCCGTTCCCCCCAGATTCGCGGCGAAATCTCCATCACCATCACAGCGGATGGAACCACCCGCGAAGTCCGCGTGCCTGCCGGGAGCACCGTTTCGCAAGCCCTGCAAAGCGCGGGGGTCGTGCCGGGCAGCCTGGATCGGAGCGAGCCGCCTTTTTACACCATCCTCAGCGAAGGCGATGCAATCATCCTCACGCGCGTCACGGAGGAATTCACCACCGAGCAGGAGGTCATTCCATTCGAGCGGCAGGTCGTCCGCAATGAGACCCTCCCCGAAGGCGAGACGCGGCTGGTGCAGGCGGGCGCGAACGGACTGGAGGAGATCACCTATCGCCGCATACTGGAAGACAACGTCGAGATCAGCAAAACGGTGGTCAAGTCTGTCGTCTTGAAAGATGCCCTGCCGGAGATCGTCATGGTCGGCGCGCAGGCTTCGTTTACGCCATTGAACATTCCGGGCACGCTGGCGTATCTTGCCGGGGGCAACGCCTGGATCATGGAAGGCTCCACCGCGAACCGCCGTGTCATCGTCAGCACCGGCGATCTGGACGGGCGCATCTTCACCCTCTCGCCCAACGGCGAGTACCTGGTCTTCACGCGAAAGTCCACGAAGCCCGCCAATGAAGAGATCAATACCCTCTGGGCGGTGCGGACGAGAAACCTCGAACCCAAACCGATCTCCCTGCAGGGGAGGAACATCGTTCACTTCGCCGCGTGGATTCCCGGCACGAACTCAGTGGCGTATTCCACCGTCGAGCCGCGCAATACCGCTCCCGGCTGGCAGGCGAACAATGACCTGTACCGCGTCAGCATTACGGGCGGCACCACGCCGCGCCGATTATTGAGCCCGAACAGCGGCGGCGTGTACGGCTGGTGGGGCATGTCCTTTGCCTTCGCGCCGGATGGCAGGCTCGCCTACGCCAGACCGGACGGCATCGGACTTGTGGACCAGGACGGCGGATACCTGAAACCCCTGCTGGAGATCACCCCGCTCAACACGCACAGCGATTGGGCATGGATTCCACCCATCGTTTGGGGCGCAGATGGAAACAGCTTATACTTCGTGAGCCATGCCCCGGCTCCGTCACCCATTACCGGCGAGGAGTCGCCTTATTTCGACCTCTCAGCCCTCTCGTTCAGCAATGAAGCGGTGGTATCCCTTATCAATTCGGCGGGGATGTTCGCCTACCCTTCCGTCTCCCCAATCCGGCAGGATGGGCGCGAGAAATCCTTTCAGGTGGCATACCTGCAATCCATCTTCACGGAGCAGAGCGATACCAGCCGCTACCGGCTGGTGGTGATGGACCGCGACGGCTCGAACGGCAGGGTGCTCTTCCCGCCTGCCGATGCAAACGGGCTCGAACCGCAAATCCCGGTGTGGGCGCCCGCACCGCTGGAAGGACAAACGGGCGATTTGATCGCCGTGACGTATCAGGGTAATCTCTGGCTGGTGGATAGCGGCAGCGGCGATTCCTACCAGGTGACCGGCGACGGGCTGATCACAAAAATAGATTGGAAATAATTCACTGATGTTACGCGGTAAGGGCGACCCATCCATGTCATTGCAAAATGTCTGGTACAGGGCGGCTCTTGCTTGCAGATGGGCTGCCTGTTTTGCCAAAACGGGTCGCCCGCGGCGAAATCGCGTAAGGTGAGTAATTCAGTTACAAAGAGGAATAAGAATGCGAATACTAGTCACAGGCGCAGCCGGGTTTCTCGGCTCCCACCTCTGTGACCGCCTGCTTGCAGACGGACACGAAGTCATCGGCATGGATAATTTCATCACGGGCAGCCCCGATAACATTGCGCACCTTGCCGATAATGAAAAGTTCTCGTTCTACAAGCGCGATGTCTCGAATTACATCTTCGTGCCCGGCAAGGTGGATGCCATCCTGCATTTTGCCTCGCCTGCCAGCCCCAACCCGCAGTCGAAATCCGGTTACTTCAACCTGCCCATCCAGACGATGAAGGCGGGAGCCCTGGGAACTCACAACTGTCTGGGGCTTGCGCGCATCAATCAAGCCCGTTTCCTGCTCGCTTCCACCAGCGAAATCTACGGCGACCCGGAAGTGCACCCGCAGACCGAAAGTTATCCTGGAAATGTAGACCCAATCGGCGAGCGCGCCGTTTACGATGAAGCCAAGCGCTTCGCCGAATCGCTGACGATGGCGTACCACCGTTTTCACGGCGTGAACACCAGCATTGTGCGCATCTTCAACACATACGGTCCGCGCATGGACTTGGAGGACGGGCGCGCCCTGCCCAACCTGCTCAAACAGGCGCTGCTCGGTCAGCCGCTGACGGTCTACGGGAACGGTAGTCAGACCCGCTCGTTTTGCTTCGTGGACGATCTGATTGACGGCATTGTCAGCCTGCTTTATTCGGACGAACACTATCCCGTCAACATCGGCAACCCGACCGAGATGACCATCCTTCAGTTTGCGGAAGCCATCAACAAGATCACCGGCAACAAGGGCGGCATCGTGTTCCAGGAAAACGCCCGCAGCGCGCGCGACCCGCAGCGCCGCCAGCCCGATATTTCGCGCGCAAGGCAGATCCTGGGCTGGGAGCCCAAAGTGGATTTGGAGGAGGGAATCCGCCGCACCGTGCCGTTCTTCAAGCAAAAACTGGGGCTGGCATGATTCTAACGGACACAAAGGAGCGCAACCGCTTTTTCAAATTTGCGCTGGTTGGAACCCTGGGCGCGGCGATTGATTTCGGAGCGATGAATCTGCTTTCGCATTGGATTCTGGAACTGCCGCTCGTTCTAGCGGGGACGATTTCCTTTGTCTTCGCAGTGTTCAGCAACTTCACCTGGAACCGTTATTGGACGTATCCCGAATCGCGGTCGCGCCCGCTTTTGAACCAGCTTGGCATGTTCTTCCTTGTCAACGCGGCGGGAGTCGCCATCCGTGTGCCCATCCTGCACTACATGGAGCCGCCCCTCCTGCGGTTCGTGGAGCGGACCTTCCACACCACCTTCCTCACCGCCGAGTTCTACGCCAAGAATCTCACCCTCGCCGTGGCGGTGGGAATTGTCATGTTGTGGAACTTCTTCGTAAACCGCTATTGGACGTATAATGATATTGACGATCTGTCATGAGGTGAGGCGTGTCCCAACTGCCCATCATTCCGATTTATACAACCGGGGGCGACACAGGCGCGTTCCTGCAATATCCGTATTTGTATAACCGCAGCGGCGAATGGATCGGATTCGTCACCCCCAACAGGGATGTGTATTCCGTGCTGGGCGAATACGTCGGCAGGCTGACCGATGACCCGCGCATCGTCGCCAAACGGGCGACCTCCACGCTCAAGCCGCGGCTGCAACCTCCGCCCGAACCCGGGCGCATCGCGCCGCCCGCAACCGTTCCCCTGCCCCGCCTGATGGCAGACCTCAGCCACTCGCTGATTGATATCCTGATGGATGCGCCGGAACGTCTGCACACGGTGGACGCAGGCGACCTCAGGGAAGACATGGATTGAGACAAAACATCTTATGAGTGAAAAAACAACCCTCAAAACCCCGCGCGCCTCGCGGGTCTATTTATCCCAATTGATGCAGCCCGAACACGCCAATAATCATGGCAA
This sequence comes from Chloroflexota bacterium, assembly GCA_024434165.1. GTDB lineage: Bacteria > Chloroflexota > Anaerolineae > Anaerolineales > Villigracilaceae > Villigracilis. Next base: position 9,611 of record QMIW01000078.1, read on the forward strand.
CGTCCATGGCGGCTGGATCATGAAACTGGCAGACGAAGCCGGCGCGCTCGCCTGTATGCGTCACGCCCAGAAGCGCGTCGTCACCGTCGCCGTGGACTCGCTCGTCTTCCGCGAGCCGATCAAGATCGGAGACCTGGTCACCTTCACGGCGGAAGTCACACACACCGGGCGCACCTCCATGGAAGCCGAAGTGCAGGTGGTGGCGGAGAACCCCGTCACCGGCGAACGCACGCACACCAACACGGCTTACCTCGTTTACGTCGCCCTGGACGATCACGGCAAACCCGCGAGCGTTCCGCCGCTGGTCGCCGAAACGGACGAGGAAAGACAGCGCATGGAACAAGCCAGGGAACGGCAGCAAAGGCGCATCGCACACAAGCAATGATTCATGCAGACCAAACATCGTGAATATCCCCTCCACCTGTTATTAATACTCTTTCTGGCTGTCGGGCTTTTTACGTTTCGGGATTACGGTCTCTCGTGGGACGAGCCGCTGTACTATGAATATGGGAAGGCATCGCAATACGCCTATTCCATCCAGGCGCGGCTCGAAGGCACGTTCGATCTCGAAAAGTCGTTTGGCTCATCCCCCGGCGACCACGTCACCCGCGGTCCGGCTTATCTTTTGATCGGCGGATTGGTGGAGGGCGTCCTCGAAGCCTTTGGGCTGGATATGGCTTCCGCCTGGCATTTGACCAACTTCCTGACCTATCTCCTCGGCTTGGGATTTTTCTACGCCCTCACCCGCCTCTGGCTGGACCCGATCCCTGCCGCCCTTTCGACGGCTTTCTTCGCCACCCAGCCGGTCTTGTGGAACCACGCTTTCATCAATCCAAAGGACAATCCCTTTGCGGTGTTATTTCTCGCTGCCATGCTGTTGGGCTTCCGCATGGTGGATGCCTGGCAGGATGACAACAAGGCGGTCTTCAAGTCTGCAATTTTGCCGGGCGCGGTTTTGGGAATCGCCACAGCCACCCGTTTCATCGCCCCTTACGCGGCCGCGCTTTTATTCATTTACTTCCTTGCAACGCAAAAATGGACGAGAATGTGGGGCTTCATCCCCTACGGCGCGACCGCCGTTCTCGTCATGACCGCATTATGGCCCTTCCTCTGGGAGAATCCCGTCGAAAGATTTCTTTTCACGCTCCAGGCAATGGCGGATATTCCCGCCAACTTGAAGATCCTCTTCCTCGGCGAAACCTACCCCGCCTACGACCTGCCCCGCAGATACTTCCCAACCCTGTTCGCCATCACGTTTACCGAACCCACCTGGCTCCTTTTTGCGGCTGGTTTATTCGCCTCCTTCCGTAAATACCTGAAACAAAAAGCGGATATCGCAAAACTGACAGTGATTCTGCTGTGGTTCGGAATCCTGCTGGGCTTGCTGGTCGGTCTCAACCCGCCCAACTCCGACGGCTATCGTCATTACCTGTTCATCATCCCGCCCGTCTTTCTCTTCGCCGGGTTTGGCATCCATGAAATCCTCAAACGGATACGCAGCCTGCCGGTCAACGCGGCAATCCTGGCGGTCATTTTCCTGCCAGCCGTTTACAACAACATCACCCTGCACCCCTACCAGTACGCCTACTACAACACCTTCGCCGGCGGCACAAAATCCGCCTTCCGCGAATACGAAACCGATTACTGGCTCACCTGCTACCGGGAAGCCGTGCTCGCGTTCAACGAAATCGCGCCCGATGGCGCGCAACTCTTTGTCCGGCGCGAGCCGTATATCGCCGCCTATTACGCGAGCCCAAAGATCGTCATCCGCGATTTTCGGGCGGAGCAAAAGGACATGCAGACCGGCGATTATTATCTCGCCAACTCGCGCGCCAACGAAGACTTGAAATTCCTGCGCGGCGAACCCGCCGTCGTCGAAGTAGCGCGCCAGGGCGCGGTGTTCTGCGTCATCAAACAAGTCCCCTAACTGCTTATGGGGTCAGCCAGCTTGCCGGCGCGTTTGCAGGAGCACGCTCCTGCCTGCTATAATCCACGCGCCATGACCCCCTCCCCGCGCCTGCTTCTCACCATTGACTACGAATCCTGGTTTGCGCCTTCGCGCCGCTACGACTTTCTCCCGCCCGAAACGCGCTTCAACCTCGATGAAGGACTCTCCCGTCAAGCCATTGACCCCATCCTCGATATCTTCGGCGATTCAAAGGTCACGTTTTACCTCGTCGGCGAGATGGTGGGATGGTACCCCGAACTCCCGGAAAAAATCTCGAAGGCAGGTCACGAGGTCGGCTTTCACTGTCACATCCACCGCCGGCTGGACGACGCAAACGAAATCGAAAAAGACCTCATCGCCTCCGCCGGTTGGATTCAAAAATACAACGTCCGCGGCTATCGCGCGCCGATGATCAACACCGTCGAGGGGGTATATCCGCTTCTTGCAAAGCACAACTTCCTTTATAGTTCGTCGCAATACGCGCCCGCGGGCGTCGCCGTCAAAAAGGGCGGCGTCTGGGAAATTCCCGTCAGCACCCTGCCGCTTCTCAAAATGCCGGATGAATTCAACGCGCCGCGTTACATGAACCTCAAACTCGTCGCAGGCGGCGAATTTCCCTACGGCTCCAGTTTCACCAGCGGTCTTTTTCGCAGGACCGTTTACAAGATCATCGAACGCGAATTCAAGGCGGGCAAAAGTCCGGTCATCTTTTTGCATCCCTATGAGATCGTCACGCCCGCCGGTTATCCCCGCCGCTTCGTCGTGGATATGCTTCACCATCCCCTGCTTTTCCCGTTCACCTTCAACAAATCCAAATTTCTCAAGGACCTGCTCAAAAACTTTCCCACCTCCACCATGCAGGATTACATCAAAGAACTCCAATGAACATCCAGCGAGTCAACTCCCTCAACGTTCCGCCGCTCGAACCGAAACTGAGTTACATCGGTCTCGACTCGTGGATGAATTTCGTTCACGATGTTTACGGTCATCCCGTGCATCGCTTCACCGCGCACGATGGCAGCCGTCCGCTCGGCGCGCTTTCCCTGCTCGAGGTCGAGCATCCGGTTTTTGGTCACTACCTCGCCACCGCGCCTTTCGGAAGTTACGGCGGGTTCGCTTACGAGAATCAAGCCGCGCGCGATTTGCTGGCGGATGAAGCCCGCCGCCTCGCCGAGGATATCAACGCTGAATACGTCTCCCTGCGATTTGACGATGCCGCCTCACCCCCGCCCGACGGCTGGGTCGAACACCCCGTTTACTTCACCTACCTGATAGATTTATCCGCCGCGCCGGAGGACCTGCTCAAGCGTTTCTCGTCCGACCACCGCAACCACATCCGCAAATCGCTCAAGAAGGGACACTCCATCCGTTTCGGTCATCTCGAATTGCTGGATGACGCCTACGAAGCCATCGCCCGCAGTATGCACGAACTCGGCTCACCGTATCACGCGAAGCGGTATCTGCGCCGGATGGCGGAAAGCCTGGGAGACACGCTCCAGTTCGCAGTCACGTACGATGCGGGGGGCAAAATCACCGGCGGCGGAGTCTTCATCTACCAGGGCAGAACCATCTTCAACCTGCACGCCAACGTCCTGCGTTTCGCCCGTTCCTCCTACGCGGGCGAATTTCTCTACTGGTCTGTCATCGAGCGCGCCATGCAGCAGGGATGCACAACCTTCGATCTCGGGCGCAGTCTCGCCGGGTCTGGCAACGACATCTTCAAATCCAAATGGGCGCCGGAGAAGCGAAAACTCGCGTACTGGTACTGGCTCGCGCCGGGACGTGAACTGCCCTCGCTGAATCAAAAGAATCCCAAATTCCAATTTGCCATTGCCGTGTGGAGGCGCCTGCCGCCTTTCATCGTCCGCCCGCTGGGACCGTATCTCATTCGCGGGCTTGTTTAATCATGGACTCAAGAAGCCTGCTTCTTGATTTCCAAACAGCAAGCGGTTTGACTCCAAATATGCCGTACACCTTCCACCCTCTCGTTACCCTGCCCGCCGACCAACTCCCGCGCATTGCCGAAATCCACCTTGGGGATGCGGGGCTGCTTTCCAAACTTGGCTGCCCGTTCGTGCTGCGTTATTTCGAGAACGCAATCCAGGACGAGCGCGCCTTTGGGTTTTACGCCCAGGATGACGAAACGGGGGAAATCATGGGCTTCAGCCTTGCTTCGCCGGAGCCTTCTGCGCTTACCGCCAAACTCACCGAGGACAAAGCGTGGTTCATCAGGAACATTTTCAAAGTCATCTTCACCCGCCCGCTGACATTCTTGCAGATGATCATTTCGAGCGTCACCATCCGCGGGCAGATGTACGAGCCGAACACCATCGAGTGTGTGTATTTCACCGTTGACCCGAAATTTCGCGGGCGCGGGCTGGGGCGCTCCCTGCAAAGAGCGCTCATGGACGAAGGACGAAAACGCGGGTATAAAAAGATTTACGCCAGCGTCGAGACGTGGAACATTGCCAGTTTGAAGGCGGCGCAGGCAAATGGATTTAGAATCATAAAAACCTTCCGCGAAGGTTTTTATCACAGGCACCGCCTGGAAAGCGAGTTGTAAATGATCTCCCACCGCGAACGTATCCAAGCCTGTCTCAACGGCGAACAGACCGGGCGCGTGCCCGCTGCCCTTTGGCGTCACTTCCCCGAAGAAGACCAAAACCCCGAATCGCTCGCCGCCGCCACAATCAAATTCCAGCAGGCGTACGACTTCGACATCGTCAAAGTCACGCCGGCATCGTCGTTTGCGGTCAAGGACTGGGGCGTGGAAGACGAATGGACGGGCAGCCCGGAAGGTTCGCGCGAATACACCAGGCGCGTCATCCATAACCCGAAGGATTGGGAGGCGCTCAAGCCGCTCGACCCAACTGCGCCGCATCTTGCCGCGCAGATTCACTGCCTGAGCCTGATTCGCAAAGAGATCGGGCGGGATACGCCCGTGATTCAAACCATCTTCAGTCCGCTTGCGCAGGCGAAAAACCTGGCGGGGAACGACGTGCTCCTGGGACATCTCAGGAAGCATCCCGAAGCCGTGCTGAAAGGATTGGAAACCGTCACCCGCAGCACCGTCAAATTCATCGAAGCCGCGCGCGAGACCGGCATGGACGGAATCTTCTACGCCGTCCAGCACGCGCAAGCCAGCATGCTCGAACTCGACGAATACAAAGCCGCCGCGCTGTCGTTCGACCAGGAGATCGTCAAAGCCGCGGAGGGATTCTGGTGCAACATGCTTCACCTGCACGGCAGGGATATTTACTTTTCCCTGCTGAGGCTGTTGAACTTCCAGATCGTCAACTGGCACGACCGCGAAACCTATCCATCCCTGATGGAGGCGCAGAGTCTCTTCAAGGGAGTGGCATGCGGAGGCTTGAGGCAGGAAACGCTCGCTTCGGGCACGCCGGAACGGGTCCGGGAGGAGGCGCAGGACGCCATCGAGCAGACGAAAGGCAAACGCTTCATCCTCGGCACGGGATGCGTCATTCCGTACCTCGCGCCGCATGAAAACATCACGGCGGCGAGAAAGAGCGCGGGATGAGTCTGCGGGTCATTGCAGGTTCCGCGAAAGGCAGGAAGTTAAAGCCGGTGCCGGGCGACACCACGCGCCCCGTGATGGACCGCGTGAAAGAGGCGCTGTTCAACATCCTGGCGGGCGATGTGGCTGCTTCAAGGTGGTGGGATCTGTTCAGCGGCACGGGCGCGATCGGCATCGAAGCGCTGAGCCGGGGCGCGGCGTTCGTGAAGTTCACCGACCTGAACCGCGCGCCGATCGAAACGACGAGGGAAAACGTGGAGCATTGCAGGTTCAGCGAGCAGGCGGAGATTCGGCGCGGCGATGCGTTCACGCTGCTGGCGGGCAAAGCCGACCGGCAGTTCGAGTACATTTATGTCGCGCCGCCGCAGTATCAAAAGATGTGGCTCGAAGCGTTGAAACTGATTGACGACCACACAGATTGGCTGACGGAGGACGGCACGGTCATCGTACAGATTGACCCGAAGGAATACGAAGAAGTTGCGTTGAACAATCTCGTTGAGGGTGAGCAGAGAAAATACGGCAATACGCTGCTGGTCTTTTATGACCGGCAGTTCTAATCGTCGTCATCCTCTTCCGAGCCATACGCGCGCCGGACCGCCGCCCGAATTTCCTCCTCTGTGTGCTTTTCGCACGCCACCAGCGGGCGGCTCGGATGCGGCACGCGCTTGCCGCCGGGGCTCATCACTTTGAAATCCACAAATTTCCCCTTTGCATCGCTGACCACATACAACTGGTAGAGCGCCCCGCAAACGATACAGCCGTGCATCTCGCCTCTGGTATGTTTTTCATCCATGGAAACCTCCGGGATACGATAAACGCGAATTTCGAGTTGAGACAAATCCGGGTAGATTTTACACTTCAATGAAACAAAAAGAGAGCGGGATTTTCCTCTCCGCTCTCTTTGTTTTTTATTCTTCCGAAATGGTGATGGTCTTGATCGCGTCGCCGGTGAACGCCGGGTTGGCGTCCGGGTCGCGCAAGGTGATGCTGTTGACCACGTCCATCCCTTCGATCACCTGACCGAAGATGGTGTATCCGCCGTTCAGCCCTTCGGCGGGACCGAAGGTAATGAAGAACTGGCTGCCGTTCGTATCGGGACCGGAATTTGCCATCGCCACCACGCCCGCCTTGTCGAAGACCAGGTCGCTGTTCTCGTTATCGAATTGATAACCGGGTCCGCCTGCGCCGGTTCCGGTCGGGTCGCCGGTCTGCGCCATGAAGCCCTCCAGCACGCGGTGGAACGTCACGCCGTCGTAAAAGCCCTCCCGCGCCAGGAAGACGAAGTTATTGACGGTCACTGGCGCCTTATCCGGGTAGAGTTCGATCACGAACGAACCGCCCTTTTCCAGTTCCACTGTCGCAAAGTACTTTTTCGTCGTGTCAATCGTCATGGGCGGCGGAGAGTCGTATTGTTTTAATTCGCCTGCCGCTGATTCGGCGGCTTCGGGGGAAGACGCGAAAAGGGTATCCCAGGGGATAAATCGCCAGAGAAAAAACGCAACCACAAGGGCAATCACGGCAAGCGCGGCGTATTGCACCGCCTTTTCCGCCTGATCAACTTGAGGCTGTTTTGAAACCTGTTTCTTTTTCGCCATACAAAAATCTCTCCTTTAATTGGTTTGCGGCAATTATACCCATACCCATGCTGGCACATGACCCTGCCGGGCAGAATACCCATCCACCTTGCGCGTGCATTCTTTTTCCTGTATCCTTGTGCCGGATGGAACAATATCTCAAAAAACAAATTGCCCTGCCGCAGGATCATGGTTCCTGGGTTTTCATTCTCAGCCCGCTTTTGATCGGGGTTTTCGCAGGCGGACAATTCACCGGCGCGAGTTTTTACCTCATCGCGGCGGCGATGTCCGCTTTTATGCTTCGCCAGCCGATGACCATTACCGTCAAGGCGCTCTCCGGGAGACGACCCAGGACGGATCTTCCCGCCGCCCGTTTCTGGGCGCTGGTCTATGGAGCGATTGCCGCCGCAGCCTTGACCGGACTCATTCTCGAAGGCTACGGTTATCTGCTCTACCTCGCTGTACCCGGCGCGCCGGTCTTTGCCTGGCATTTGTGGCTGGTGAGCAGGCGCGCGGAACGCAGGCAGGCTGGGGTCGAGGTCATCGCCACGGGCGTGCTGTCGCTGTGCGCGCCGGCGGCGTATTGGGTCGGCGTAAACGGATACGACCCGTCCGGCTGGTGGCTGTGGCTGCTCACCTGGCTGCAATCGGCGGCGAGCATCGTATACGCCTATCTTCGCCTGAGTCAAAGGGAGATGGAGGGTGAACAGGCTGCGGCGATGAGTCGAAGCGCATGGCGGCGGATGGGAATCCGCGCCTTTGCGTACACATCGTTCAATCTGGTCTTATCCGCTGCGGCGGGCGCGTTGAATTTTGTTCCCGCGCTCATTTTTATCCCGTATGCGCTGCAATGGCTCGAGACGATCTGGGGAATTACGCATCCAGCCGTCGGGTGGAAGCCGACGAAAATTGGTGTGCGCCAGCTCATTGTCAGCACGTTGTGGACCGTGTTGTTCGTTCTGTTCTGGAGATGACCATGGATGAGATGAAGTACGAACTGCTCACCGAACTGACCAGCAGGCTCGAAGCCGACCTGCTCGAAAGTTATCTCGAAGCCAGCGGAATTGACGTGGAACTGTTTCAGGAATCGGTCGGTCACAATATCTATCCCGTCACAATAGACATGCTGGGGCGCGTGCAGGTCTTTGTGCCGAAGGAGAAAATGAAGAAAGCCAGGAAACTGCTCGAAAAATTCAATCCATAGGAGCCCGAATTGAAAAATACCGTCATACTCTGTACAAAATTTGGAATGGGTCATACTGAAATCCAAGAACTTAATACGTCTGATGTGAAATCAAAGCGCGAGGCTGAAAGTCTGAACATCAATATGGAAGTCAATGCGCAGCAAGTGGCGCAAAAGGTGGCTTGTCATTTTG
>QMIW01000158.1 GCA_024434165.1 Chloroflexota bacterium
AAAGTATCAGTAATTTTCATAACGCTCCCTGCGCCGTCCCCGGCGCAGGGTTTCCGCGTAGCGCGCCGTCGGGGGATTTATGCCCGGAATGAAGTACTGCGCCTCACCTGCACCCACCGGCGAACGGCGGCGGCTTTGAGCACAGAAAACAGAAGCAAGCCTGGGCGGAAAGCGAAGCGGGGAATCTATTTAGAAAAGATTAACGCATACGGGATATAATCCAATCGAAAGGAAATTCAAACATGGAATTTGGTTTTCTCACGCTTATCGTCTTCCTGCTCGCCCTGAGCGGGATGATATTCATTCACGAGCTGGGACATTTTATTGCGGCGCGCTGGGCAAAGATCGAAGTGGAAGAGTTTGGGTTTGGTCTGCCATCCTACAAAATTGCCACATTGTTCAAATGGCAGGGGACGGAGTTCACGATCCACGCGCTGCCGCTGGGCGGGTTTGTGCGCCCCAAAGGTGAAAACGACCCCAATGTGCCCGGCGGGTTTGGCTCTGCCAGCCCGTGGAAGCGGCTCGTTGTGCTGGCGGCTGGTCCATTGATGAACCTGCTGACGGCGGTGATTGTGTTCTCGGCGTTGATCGCGTTCGAGGGCGTACCGGTGCCAGGCAGAGTCAAAATTGATGCGGTGTCGGAGAACTCCCCCGCACAGCAGGCAGACATCCGCACCGGCGATATTTTGCTCGCCATCAACGGCGAGAAGGTCACTGAGGTGGAAGCCGCCATTGCCATCATCCGTGAAAACCTCGATCAGCCGGTGGAACTGTTGATCGAACGCGAAGGGCAGACGCTTACGATCACTGCCACGCCGCTTTCGAGCCGGACGCCGCAGCAAGGCGCGCTCGGAATCGGGTTGACGTACCCCACGCGCCCCGCCACGTTCATTGAAAGCGTCTCCGGCGGCGCGGCGATCACGGCGCTGCAAGCCGCAACCATCGTGTATCTTCCCGTCGCCATCATTCAGGGACTCATCGCCCCCGAAGATGCGCGGCTGATCGGTTTCAAGGGAATCTACGACCTGTTCAATTTCTCCGTGCAGGAGGACGTAACCAGCCGCCAGGAAGCCGCCCAGGCGCAAAGCGCCGGCAGCGCGCCCCAGCCCACGAACTTCACGTTGAACCTCATCGGCGTGTTGAGCATCTCGCTGGGCGTGTTCAACCTCTTCCCCATCCCCGCGCTCGACGGCGGGCGCATCCTCTTTACGCTTCCCGAAATCCTCTTCCGCAAGCGCGTCCCGCCGGAATGGGAAAACATGGTCAACGGCATCGCCATGCTTTTGCTCATCGTCCTGATGCTCTTCGTGAACATCATGGACTTCATCAATCCCGCCGAACTCCCCACCCCATAACCATGGCTGAACTTACTTTTCAATCCGTTCTCGATCATTTGCTGGATTCCAAAAAGGACATCCCGCAGGCGCATCTTCGCCACTACTCCGACCTGGACCCGAAATCCCTGCGCCTTTTTCTGGATGTATGGCCCCGCGTCGCGCCGGACCGGAAACTGCACCTGCTCGACCATCTTTTATCCCACCTGGACTCGGATACCCTCGTCTCGTACGAAGACATCGGCAGGGAACTGCTCAAAGATGCGGATGGAGAAGTCCGCGCCCGTGCGATTGGGCTGCTCGCCGAATCAAACGACCCGAAACTGGTTGACTCGTTGATTGACATTTTCCTCACCGACAGCGACCTCGCTCCGCGCCTGGAGGCGGCAAACCTGCTGGGGGAATTCGTCCTGCTCGGCGAGTTGGAGGAATTGAATGAGTCGCTCCAGCGCCGAATCGAAGATGCGCTGATCTCCGTGATTCGCAGTGAAGAGAACCCGTCCCTGCGCAGGCGCGCGCTCGAAGCGCTCGGCTACTCCTCGCGCGAAGAGACCGCCAACATTCTTGAATCCGCCTACCAGCGCGAAGACCCTGTCTGGGTTGCCAGCGCCCTGCACGCCATGGGACGCTCGCACGACAACCGCTGGAACGACAATGTGGTCAGCAAACTGCTGGATAACGACCCCCGCGTCCGGTTTGCCGCCGCCGAAGCCGCAGGCGAACTTGTCATCGAAGAAGCGGCACCCATCATGCTGCAAATGCTCGAAGACGAGGAAGAGGACGACGATGTCACCTCAGCCGCCATCTGGTCTCTCTCGCAGATCGGCGGCGAGGATGTGCGCGTCTATCTCCTCAACCTGCTCGAACAAACCGACGACGAAGACACCATCGAATTCCTCGAAGACGCCATCGAAAACCTCGATTTCAACGAAGAACTGAACAACTTCGACCTCCTCTCCCTCGATGAAGATGACGAGCTCGACGGCGAAGGTTTTGATGACGAAGAAGAGGATGAGAAGTAAAAATTCATGGGTGTGCCCCAGGCAGCGCAGGATGCTTTCTTGTGTTGTCAATAACCCCTCGATGGGGCTCGAAACAAAAAGCCCTCGACTTTGGCAGTTTGAGCAAAGTTAGGGAAGAGGTAAAAACGGCCAAAAGGGTACGCAAGAGCCCTTTTGGCATTAAATGCGTGTGGAAGCGGCGTGGATAAGCCGATTAGGCAGGATTCCTTTTTGAGCCAGTTGTCTGGGGTTCGTGTCCAAAGCGCCTGAAATTGAGAGGTTCCCCAAAAGGCGGCACGGTATTGTCGCCAGAGGGTATTGAAAGACCACCGTTTAGCGCCGTGCCACCAACGCGTGGGAATGGGAGGCGCATTTAGTAACCCCCAGGCACGATAGGCAGAGAGCAACAGCAGCGCATAGACCCAAACACTCCATTGAACTGAAGCAACCGTAGAGCGTGGATTCCAACATTGCTTTTCGCCCACACCAAAGCCGCTCTTCATTTCACGATGCGCGACTTCGAGTTCCCACCTTTGCCAGAGCCAGGCGAGAATGGTTTCGACGGGCAGAGGCAACTGCCATTGACCGTTGATTGGAACCGCCGAAACAAGATAGAAGGATGGTTTGCGATGTTTGTAATGGGGTCTCTTCTTCCCGGCCTTGCGATGCATGCCTTTCACAACGAACAGGAACAGGGGAACTGCCGGCAAGCCCTCCCGCACAAAGGGACCCAGAACTTGAAACTTCATCAGGATCGACTTGCCTCGTACAGGGACTTCCCGTTTCTGCCATGAAATTCCTTTGTGCAGCCAATCGCAGGGATGGGGAGCTAAAGAACCATAACTGGCGGGACGACCCGCACCAGAGCGTCTCTTCGGTAAGTAGTACAAACGACGATTGCGGGCGGTCCGAACCGCCAACACGGTTCGCGCTGGCAATTCTCTCCAAAAGTTCAAGGTATCGTAGGAGCCATCGGCCAGGACCAGAAGCATTTGTCTCTCGCGTTCTCCTTCATCCAACTCCTCGCGGACCCACCTCAAAAAGGATGCGCCTGCTTCCCATTCGCGTTGGGGTGGAACATGGGCGGGCTGCGCCTGGGGTGGAAAGGCGGGCAGAAAACGTAACGGGATGGCTCGGCTATAGCCTGCTGCCATCGGGGTCAGCCACGAACCATGCACAAAGCGTTGGGCGCGATGAATGCCTGCTTTGAACACTGGCGTGCGCGGCGCTTTCAACCAACTCGTGCCTGGCATTCTCAAACTGCTTCTCGGAATTTGCACTCCATCTACTCCCACCACATAAGGCTCTTCCATCCTTGTGTGCTCAAGTGTCTCTCTGAAAAACACCTTCGCCACTTTCCGCTCGGCATAGCGCCCTTGGCTGAACATTCGATACCAGCCACTCCAATCCCCAGCGATCATTCCCAAAGCCATCAAGCCTTGCGTCACGGTATGTCTGCCAAAATTGAAGATCTCACCCAACACCATCCCCACCACGCGCCAATACACCCGTTCCTGCCCAAAGGCAGTTCGATGGCTTTCTAACAGTCCAAATAATTTTTGCAAGAGATGAGGTAGTGTGCTATTCTTATTCATGGAAGCCTCCCGATCAAGTTTTGTTTCTCAACTAAACTTTACTCGGAAGGCTTCCTCTTTTCAATCCCCTCAACTAAATAGCCAAAGTCAAGG
>QMIW01000079.1 GCA_024434165.1 Chloroflexota bacterium
CGCGGCGTTTTTCGCATCCGTGCTGATTCACGGCGTGTGGAACGCCGCCGCCGCAGGCGCGGGCATCGCCGCCGTCGGCGAGAGCATCGGCAAACCGGAATGGCTGTACAACTACGCGCCCGCCATGCTCTGCGGGCTGCTCACAATGGGCGTCGGCATCTTTGCCGTCCTGCTCGCGTCGAATCGAAAATTGAAAAACCAGATCATTCAACCCAAGGAAGAGAAGGTAGAATCCGCTTCATGAAATATTCGACTCTCGCCCGCGAAGGAGACCTTGCCCAACTGGTGGGCTTGACCCACAAGCACTTCATCTTCATCCTCAAATCCGGCATGGAGTTCCAAAGCCATCGCGGCGTGCTCAAACACGAAGACCTGATCGGCAAGCCCTGGGGCTCGCAGGTGTTCAGTCACACCGGCGCGCCTTTCTTTTTGCTTCAGCCGTCCATTGCGGATTTGCTGAACGACCTGCCGCGCAGCACACAAATCCTTTATCCCAAAGACATCGGCTACATCCTGATTCAAATGGGTATCTCGGAGGGGCAGACCGTGCTGGAGGCGGGCACCGGCTCCGGCTCGATGACGATTGCCCTTGCCAACGCAGTCGGCGCGCAGGGACGGGTGATCTCCTACGAACTCAAGCAGGATAAACAGAACCTGGCGCGCAAGAATCTCGAACGGGTGGGGCTCGCTTCGCGCGTGGACTTCAAGCTGCGCGACATTCAGCAGGGCTTCGACGAAACCGACGCCGACGCCTTCTTCCTCGACGTGCAAAATCCGTTCGACTACATCACGCAGGTCCGCGAGGCGCTCAAGCCGGGCGGCTTCTTCTGCACGCTCATTCCCACGGTCAATCAGGTGGAGAAGGTGCTGATTGCCCTGAAAAAAAATCATTTCGCCTTTGTGGAAGTGTGCGAACTGCTCCTGCGCTATTACAAGACCAACCCAAGCCGCCTGCGTCCCACCGACCGCATGGTGGCGCACACGGGTTTTCTGGTGTTTGCCAGGAAGATCGAACCCAGCCTTGCCGCCGACCCGCGCGGAGCGGACCTGGCAAAGGAGATCATCGGCATCGAGGAGGAATTCTGATGTTTCGCCGCCGCGCAAACCGCCGCATGGCAGGAGGCTTCCAGCCGCCCGCCGTCCCGCCGCTGTTGAGGCGCGCTCACCGCATGATGGAAACGGGAGAATATGGAGACGCCGCCGCTTCATTTTATGAACTCGCCCGCAAAGCGGAGGAACGTTTTCCCGAACGCGCGCCCATTCTCTACCTCGAAGCAGGACGCGCCGCCATCCTCGGCGGGGATGCAAAAAAAGGCGCCGCCCACCTGCGCCGCGGGCTGACCATCCTTGCCTCGCAGGGACGCCATCGCCGAATGCAAAAGGCGGGAGAACGCATCCTCCTCGAATTGCGCGAACGCGGATTGAACGCCGAAGCGGAGGAAATCGCCGTCCTGCTCAGGAACAACCTGCCCGGCGAGTCCGATGCGCCTGTTTTGCAAAAGCATCCCATTTTGCCGACTCACTGCCCGGCGTGCGGAGCGGCAGTCAAGCCGGATGAAGTGGACTGGCTGGACGACGTCAGCGCCGAATGCGATTACTGCGGCAGTCCGGTGCGAAGCGAGACGGGATGAGCGCCCTGACCCGCGAATACATCCATCGGAAATTGATGGAGGCGGAGAAAGAGTCTGAGGCATCGGACGGCTACGCGGAAATCCCCGTCAGACCGGGGATGAATTTGAAATGCGCGGCGGTGCTGGTCCCGCTCATGTTTTATCGGGATGAATGGCATATCCTCTACACCCGCCGCACCGACCGGGTCGAATCGCACAAGGGACAGGTGTCCTTCCCCGGCGGCGCCTGCGACGATGGCGAGGCCACGCCCGAAGAGACCGCCCTGCGCGAAGCGCACGAGGAAATCGGCGTGAATCCAAAGGATGTGGAAATTCTCGGCAGGCTGAGCCGCCTGATCACCATCAGCAATTATCGGGTCAGTCCGATCGTGGGGGTCATCCCTTTCCCTTACGCCTTCAAAGTCGCCAGCGTGGAAGTGGCGCGCGTGTTTACCATCCCGCTGATGTGGCTCGCCAACCGGAACAACTACTGGGAGTTTTTCACGCGCGATTCCGAACGCTCATTGATCGCCTACCATCCGTACGACGGTGAGCTGTTATGGGGCGCCACCGCAAGGATGACGGTGAACTTCCTGCGAACGCTTGGGTTGATTCACCAGCCGCCGGCATAACCTTACAGCGCAAATTCAGGCTCAAAGACGCAGTCTCCAATAAGCGGTTTTTTGGTTTTACTTTTTAACTCAAGTTGCCACCTTCCAATAGATTTTCTAGGTTCTCCGCCAAAAGCCCTCACCCTGCCCTCTCCCATCAGGAGAGGGGGAAGCCATCCCAGAATATATAAAAGGCAGCAACTCGGGTTTTTTATTTCCCGAGATGGGGGCGTTCGGAATCCATCCAGCCCGTGCGATAAAAAAAAAGACCCCGACGGTGTTGTCGGGGTCGTGAAGGAAAAACTAGGAAAACTTTTCCTTGATGCGCGCGCTCTTGCCGGTGCGCTCGCGCATGTAATACAACTGCGCGCGGCGGACCTTGCCGTGGCGTTCCACCACGATCTTGTCCACGCGCGGCGAGCGAAGCAGGAAGGTGCGCTCCACGCCGATGCCGTTGGACGCCATGCGGCGGACGGTCACCGAAGCGTTGTTGCCGCTGTTTCGCAGGCGGATAACCATGCCTTTGAACTCCTGGATGCGCTCGCGGTCGCCTTCCTTGATTTTGACATGCACGCTCACGGTATCGCCAGCGGCCAACTGCGGAATCTTTTCGTTATTTTTTGCCTCAACGGCTTTGATCAGGTCTGCCATTTCCGTTCGTCCTTACTTTTGTGATTGGTTTCCAATATACGCGAGGGCGGATTATAGCACGGATAACCCCAGGTCACAAGACCGATTTCAGGAAGGTGTGCGCGCAAAATATGTCAGGCAGTTTGCTCCCTGCGGCGGCTGGAGCGCAGCCGCCGACAACCTTTGCGTGCGCACTCAGGAATATTTTCGGATTGCCAGCACAGCGTTATGGCCGCCGAAGCCGAAGGCATTGCTGAGCGCCAGAGAGATTTTCGCCTCGCGTGCCCGGTTCGGGATGTAATCTAGGTCGCACTCGGGGTCGGGCGTCTCGTAATGGATGGTGGGCGGCAGAATCCCTTCGCGGATCGCCTTCACGCAGAAAATCGCCTCCAGCGCGCCCGTCGCGCCCATCATGTGCCCGGTCATGGATTTGGTGGAGGAAACCGGGATCCGATACGCCCGTTCGCCAAACGCCGCCTTGATGGCGCGCGTCTCCGCCTGGTCGTTCAGGGGCGTGGCGGTTCCATGCGCGTTGATGTAACTGACTTCATCGTCGTTCGCTTTGGCAGACGCCAGCGCCATCCGAATCGCCGCCGCGCCGCCCTCCCCTTTTTCATGCGGCGCGGTCACGTGAAAGGCGTCCGCCGTTGCGCCGTAACCAGCCAGTTCCGCAAGGATATTTGCGCCGCGCGCCTTCGCATCCGACTCGCGCTCCAGCACGAGCACCGCCGCGCCTTCGCCCATCACCAGCCCGTCGCGGTTTTTATCGAACGGCTGGGGCGTCATCGAGTAATCGCCGTTGCGGCGAGACATCGCCCCCACGCGGTCGAACGCCGCCACGCCGGTGGAAGTGATCGTCGTTTCCGAAGCGCCCGCCAACGCGGCGTCAATCATCCCCGTCCTCAGCATCATCAGCGCGATGCCAATTCCATCCGCGCCCGAAGCGCACGCCGAAGCCACCGAAAAGCACGGTCCCTTGATCCCAAACTCGATGGCGGTCATCCCCGCGCCGCCGTTCGCCATCAGCATCGGAATCAGAAACGGGCTGACCTTGCGCGGACCCTCCTTGTAATTCGTAAGCGTCGCCTCCTGCAGGGAATGCAGACCGCCAATGGCGGAAGAAATGATGACGCCGATGCGCCCGGCGTTTGCCTCCGTAATCTCCAGTCCTGAATCCGCCAGCGCCTCTTTCGCAGACGCAATCGCCAACTGTTCGAAGCGGTCACGCCGCCGCGCCTCTTTCGCATCCATGTACTGTTCCGGTTGAAAACCCTTCACTTCCGCGGCAATGTGCACCTGCAAATTTGCCGCATGGGAATCAAACAACGTGATCGGTCCCACGCCCGACTTCCCCGCGATGACGCTCTCCCAACTTTCCACAACGTTCAATCCCAGCGGGTTCACTGTCCCCATGCCCGTGATGACAATGCGTTCCTGCATTTTTCCTCCAAGAATGAAATAGATATGACGGAATTAACAACCCCGGATTTCAACGAGCGTGACGCCGCGCCCTTCGATACGGCTTCGCCGCTCGGGCACGCCTCATTCCACACCGGGACCTGCCAGCCCTTCCAAAGTTTATCCAACCCGCCACAGCGGCTCAAATCCCGCCAGCCGTAGGCGACCTCGACCAATTTCTTCCCGCCGATCTCGATGGGTTTCCCGCGCACGTACGCGCCGCCCATCCGTTCATAAAACCCGCGCGCATGAAGGTTGTCCTTCAACACCCACAAGCACATGGAGGTCAAGCCGAGTTCGCGCAGCCCTTCTACCGCCCCGCCAAACAGCATTCGTCCGATTCCGCGCCCCTGCGCAGACTTCAAGAGGTAGATGGCATACAACTCTCCATCGAAACCGCCGTCTTTCTCCTGCGGCACGCCAAAGTTTGAAAACCCGGCGATCTGTCCATCCACTTCTGCAACAATGGCGCGGTGATACAAATCGGAGGGGTCGGAGAGCGAGGACTTCCATCGTTCGGCGCGGCGCTCAACGGACAGGTTCTTCAAAAACGCATCCGGCACGATGCCCGGGTAAGTCTCCTGCCAAGCCGTAATGTGGACCGCCGCAATCGCCTGGGCGTCGTCAACCGCTGCGCGTCGAATCGTGATCACGGTTTATTCACCCGGCTTGGGGATGTAATCGCCTTCGACCCATTCCTGCCCGCCCGGTCCCACTTCCTTCTTCCAGATTGGCACGATTTCCTTGAGACGGTCAATGCCATAGCGCGCCGCCTCGAAGACGCCCGTATCGCGGTGGGCGGCGGTGCAGGCGATCAATACCGTTGGGGTTTTCGGGTACAGCCTGCCGATGCGCTGGACGATGGCAATGCCCTCCACGCTGGACCATCTCTCTCGGATTTCGTCCGCCACCTGCTTCATTTTGGCTTCCGCCATGGGGATGTAGGACTCGTATTCGAGATACTCGGTCTCATGCGCGTCGCCGCGGCTGGTCACTCCGCGCACCATGCCGGTGAAGATCGCCGCCGCGCCCGTGGATGGGAGCGTGATTTTTGCGAGCAGGTCGTTCAGGTCAATTTCGGCTTCGGTGATGGAGTAGATGGTTGGGAATTGGGACATGGGGGGTGATTGGGTAAGTGAGTAATTGGAGACTGGAGATTAACCGCCGCTGACAGGTGGAAAGAGGGCGATTTCGGCGTTGGGCGGGACGACGGCTTCATCAAAGGCGTATTCGCGGTTGATGGTAATCAACACGGATTTCATGGACTCCTTCAGGTTGGGGTAATCCGCGCCCAGTTTTTCCTTCAATTGCTGGATGGTCATGTCAGCGGGGATGTCCATTTCCAGGGACCTGGTCCCCGCGCGGTCGCGGATGGTGGCGAAGAAAAGCAGTTTGATGTGATTCATGGGGTTCTTTGGGTCGAAGGTTGAAGGTTACAGGTTGAAGGTTGAAGGTCGCAGGCCAAAGGTCGGGACTTTCGACTTTCAACCTTAAACCTTTTTCAAATCCAAACGTCATTCGGTGCGGTGAGTTTGTCTTCCACGCTGCCGGTGTTGACCGTACCGGCAGGTTCGATCAAGAGAATATGGCATTCCTGCTCAGCGAAGGGTTTGTGCTCCACGCCTTTCGGCACGACGAAGAGTTCACCTTCGTTCAACGAGACCTTGCCGTCGCGGAAGTGGATGTCGAGGCGGCCCTTGACAACGATGAAAACTTCATCGGTTTCGGGATGGTCGTGCCAGACGAATTCGCCCTGCACCTTCGCCAGTTTGAGGTGGTAGTCGTTCATCTGCGCGATGACCTTCGGCGACCAGTGTTCGGTGAATTTCGAAAACTTCCTGCTAAGGTTTATCGGTTCGTAGTTCATGGCTGCCTACAACCTATCATTCATTCACAACATCGCCGCTCATGCCGCCGTGTTTTTCGATGAGACGGATATTTTGTATCTTCATCGTTTTCTCGGCGGCTTTCGCCATGTCGTAGACGGTGAGCGCGGCAACGGAGACCGCGGTCAGCGCCTCCATTTCCACGCCCGTCTTGCCGGTCACTTTGGCGGTGGCGGTGATGACCACGCCGGGCAGCGAGTCGTCCAGCTCGAGGTCCACGTCCACCTTCGAGAGTGGGAGAGGATGACATAACGGAATCAGGTCCGAGGTCCGTTTTGATGCGGTGATGCCCGCGATTTGCGCCACGGTCAGCACATCGCCTTTTTGAATCTGCCCCGCGCGGATCAAATCCAGCGTTTCCCTTTTCATGTGAACTTCGCCGCGCGCAACGGCGATCCGTTCGGTGTCGGGCTTGCGACTCACGTCTACCATTTTCGCGCGGCCGTGTTCGTCGAGGTGGGTTAGTTTGGACATGGGGTTGATTATACCTTTATGTCATTGCGAGCGGCGCCAAGGCACCGCGAAGCAATCTCCCCGCAATGACACGGCGCAATGAGATATAATCCGCACGCGATGGATGGACTTCTTGGAAACCAACTTGGCGGATACAAGGTGCAGATTCCCGTGTACGAGGGTCCGCTCGACCTGTTGTTGAGCCTGATCGAACGCGCGGAACTGGACGTCACAGCGGTGTCGCTTGCGGCGGTAACGGATCAATACCTGGCGCATTTGCAGGGACTGGAGCAGCTGGTCCCCGATGAGATTTCGTCGTTTTTGGTGATCGCGGCGAAACTGGTGCAGATTAAATCGGAGGCGCTGCTGCCGCGTCCGCCCGAACGGGAGGCTGGCGAGGAAGACCCCGGCATTGCGCTCGTGGAGCAGTTGAAACTGTACAAGCGCTACAAGGAAATCGGAGTCTGGCTGGAGGAACGGCAGGCGCAAAACCTGCGGACGTTCCTGCGCGTCGCGCCGCCGCCCAAGGTGGAGCCGAAACTCGACCTCTCGAACCTGACCCTCGAAGGGCTGCTCAACGCGGCGGAAGCGGCGTTCGCCAAAGAGAAAGACAAAAAGCCGCTGACTACGATCATTACCGCGCCGAAGGTGACCATCCGCGAGAAGATTGACCTGATCACCAAAACCTTGAAGAACATCCAGCGCATGACCTTCAGCGGACTCGTCACCGACAAAGCCACGCGGGTGGAGATCGTGGTGACGTTCCTCGCCCTGCTGGAGTTGATCAAACGCTACCGCGTGACGGCGAAGCAGGAGCAGTTGTTTGGCGACATCGAGTTCGAACGCAGTGAGGATTGGAAGGACGACGAGGAGATCGAGATCGAGTTTGAGTAGGAGGGATGGTGGAGGGAATAGGGGATAGGGAATGGTAGATGGTGAATGGGGGCAGGGGGAGGCGGCGGAGGTGACGGGAATATCACAATTGTTGTTTGTCAAATATGTATCGAGCAAACAGCGCCACGATCGCGCCAAGATTATCAAAGACCAGCACATCAATCACTGACGCATTCCGTCCCGGGACAAAGGACTGGTGGAATTCGTCCGTGGCGGAGTACAGCACAGCAAGCAGCCAGGCGAGGATGTAATTCCGCTTGGGCAGGGCGCGAAGGTATGAAAGCGCGAGCAGACCGTAGCCGACGGCGTGCGCGCCTTTTTTGACGAAATAATCCCAGCCGCCGAAACTGGGGAGTTCGTCACTGGGGCGGGACGAAAAGAGGAAGATGACGACCATCAGCGCAAGGGCGGGGAACCAGCGCGGTACAATATCCAGCAGTTTTTTCATGTGAGGTTCCGTTGGAAGGCGATGTGATTCTCAAGCGCGGCATTGCATGGCTGAAGTTCAGCCGTCCGTGCCGCGTGATTGTAACCGACAAACTCGACGACGTTCGGAAAAGCCTGGAGGAAGTGGAACGACTGGTGAACGAACACGGTTGGACGGCGGCGGGCTTCGTCAGTTATGAAGCCGCGCCTGCGTTCGATTCAGCGATGCGCGTTTTTCCTTCACAGGGATTTCCGCTGCTATGGTTTGGGTTGTATGAAAGCCCGCAAGTGATGGAGACCTCCGAGGTTTTCAAGGACTCCGAAAATCATGCCGCATTGCAATGGGAGGCGGAGATCGAGAGAGAGGCGTATAACGAAGCCATCGAAAGAATCAAAGAATACATCG
Organism: Chloroflexota bacterium; assembly: GCA_024434165.1. Classification (GTDB taxonomy): domain Bacteria; phylum Chloroflexota; class Anaerolineae; order Anaerolineales; family Villigracilaceae; genus Villigracilis. Next base: position 8,375 of record QMIW01000079.1, read on the forward strand.
CGCAGGGGAAGACGTATCAGGTGAATTACACCATGCGCCTCCGCGCGGACCATGAGGCTGATGCGTGGACCCTGTTCCTTCACCTCGCCCAAAACCAGAACAAATACGCCGCGTTCGTGGACACGGGTGATTGGGCGGTCTGCTGCGCCTCACCCGAATTGTTCTTCGAGCTGGACGGCGACATCATTACCAGCCGCCCAATGAAGGGAACGGTCAAACGCGGGCGGACGACAGGGGAGGATAAAATTCAAGCCGACTGGCTGCGCGCATCTGAGAAGAACCGCGCCGAGAACGTGATGATCGTGGATATGATTCGCAATGACATCGGGCGCATCGCAGAGATCGGCAGCGTCACTGTGCCGGAGTTATTCACAATCGAAAAGTACCCCACTCTCTTTCAAATGACCTCGACGGTGAGGGCGAGAACGAAGGCAGCGATCACCGAAATTTTTTCGGCGTTATTTCCCTGCGCTTCGATCACCGGCGCGCCGAAGGTCAGCACGATGAAGATCATTGCGGAACTGGAAACCAGTCCACGCAGGATTTATTGCGGAAGCATTGGGACCATCGAGCCGAACCGCAAGGCGTGTTTCAACGTGGCGATCCGCACCGCGCTGGTGGAAAAACGCAGCGGCAAAGCGGAATACGGCGTGGGCGGAGGCGTCGTGTGGGATTCCACATCCTCGGACGAGTACGGCGAAGCGCTGCTCAAAGCCCGCGTCCTCACCCAGCCGCCGCAGGAGGAATTTTCCCTTTTTGAAACCTTGCTCTGGACGCCGGAGGAAGGTTATTTTCTGCTCGACAAACACATCGCGCGGATGATGGACTCGGCGGAGTATTTTGGATTCCCCACAGAGAACACAGAAAGCACAGAGGGCGAGTTTCGGAGAAAGATGGTGAACGTGTTGGACGAATTGGTGAAAGGCGCATCTCTGCCGAAGCGAGTGAAAATATTGATGAATTCAAAGGGAGAATTTTCAAACGAGGTCAAAGACTTTCACCCGGGCGGCGGGATATTCAAGGTTTGTCTTGCAAAGGAGCCTGTCAACTCAAACGACCCGTTTCTCTTCCACAAAACGACAAGGCGGGGCGTGTACGAACGGGCTGCCGTGAAAGGCTTCGACGACGTATTGCTCTTCAACGAAAACGGCGAACTGACCGAGTTCACCATCGGCAACCTGGTCGTGAAAAGGGGCGGCGAATTCTTCACGCCGCCGGTCGAGTGCGGGCTTCTGGCGGGCACATTCCGCGCTGAGCTGGTCGCTTGCGGCGAGGTAAAGGAACAGGCGCTCAGGATTCAGGATCTGGCGGAGTGTGAAGCGGTATTCCTCGTCAACTCGGTGAGAAAGTGGGTGCGGGTTAAAGTCATCGAAGGAGACGGGGCGCCGGAGAGGTGAGTTATAATCCCAGCCGAATATTCAAAAGGAAAAGAGGAACGTATGTATATTGACCCCGGTTCCGGTGGAATGTTATTCCAAATTCTCGCTGTGGCGTTTACCGTGATCTCCGGCACGGTGCTGATGTTCTCCAGCAGGATCAAGATGACCATCGCCAGGTGGCGCCGCGCCATGCGCAAGGAAGAAAAAAACGAAACCACCGCCGAAAACAATTCGGAACAGAAGTAAAACAACTCGAGCAGAAGTGACAGTCGTTTCGCCGGAAGCGGCTGTCGCCTTCTTTACAGGAAATCATGCGAACACTCATCATCGGGCTGGATGCGTTCGATCCCGCATTTTTCGAAAAACTTCATACACAAGGCAAAACCCCGCACCTGGGCAAACTGCTCGAGGCGGGAGGATATTCGCGCTTCCGCGTCTCGGACCCGCCGCAGAGCGAGGTTTCTTGGACGAGCATCGCCACCGGCATGAACCCGGGCGGTCACGGCATGTTCGATTTCGTCCACCGCAACCCCGCCAACTACAGCCTGCAGGTTTCCCTGCTCCCAACCCAGAAGAACCTGCTCGGCTTGCAGTTCGTCCCGCCGCATAACGCCCGCACCATCTTCGACGAAGCGGTGGAAGACGGCTACCCAGCCGCGTCCATGTGGTGGCCCGCCACCTTCCCCGCCAGACAAGCCTCGCCGGTTCAAACCATCCCCGGGCTTGGCACGCCGGATATTCTGGGGCGTCTCGGTGTTGGCACGTATTTTTCGGTCGAAGAACTCCCCAATGACATGGAGCGCAAAACCGCACTCCGCAAACTGACGAAAAAAGGCGCAGCGAAATACACCGGCACGCTTGAGGGTCCCGCCAAAAAGAACGGTACGGTCAATCTGGATTTCGAACTCGAAACAGCCGGCAATACAGCCAGCCTCCAGCTCGCCAAACAACGAGTAACCCTGAAGCCCGGTGAATGGAGCGAGATCTTTGAACTGCCCTTCTCCGTCGGCTTCGGCATGACGGTCAAAGCCGTCAGCCGCGCCATCCTCACCAGCCTCGATCCCGTTTCGATCTATTTCCTGCCCCTGCAATTGCATCCGCTTGGCTCGCCGTGGCCATATGCCACACCGAAAAATTTCATCCAGGATCAATGGAAGAAGAACGGTCCCTTTCTCACGCTGGGCTGGCCCCAGGATACCACCGCGCTCAACGAACGTCTTATCAACGACGAACAATTCCTGAAACTTTGCGAGATGATTGACGCCGAACGCGAACGCGTCCTCAGCCACGCACTGGCTTCGTTCGACGAAGGCTTGCTTGCCTGCGTTTTCGACAGCCTCGACCGCGTCCAGCACATGTTCTTCAAGGGCAGGGAGGATATCATCGAATCCTGGTACATCCGCCTCGATTCCATGGTCGGGCGCATCATCGAACAGGCATCGCGCAGAAAAAAGGCGCGCGTCCTCGTGGTTTCCGACCATGGGTTTGGACGATTCGACTACAAGGTTCATCTGAACAGGTGGCTTACAGAGCGCGGATATTTGAAGACGACGAACCCCGGCTCTCGACACGCGCAGGACAACGCCTCATTCGACCTTCGGGCTGTTGACTGGTCTCAGAGCCAGGCTTACGCCCTGGGGTTGAACAGCCTCTATCTCAACATTGCCGGGCGCGAGGGCAAAGGCATCGTCCATGAGAACGAAGCGGCGGGGCTTCTCGCCAAAATCAAAGAAGAACTGCTTCAATGGAAGGGACCTGGCGGCGGACAGGTCGTACAAACGGCGTTGATTCGCACCGAGGCGTTTCAGGGTCCGCTGGCGGCGTACGGTCCCGATCTCTTCGTCGGCTATCGCCCGCCCTATCGCGGGTCGGCAGAGACGGGTCTCGGTCAGTGGCGAAGCGAAGCCATCGAAAGGAACGAAGAACATTGGGAAGCCGATCACTGCTTCGATTCCAAATCCGTCCCCGGCGTGCTTTTTTCCAACGAAGGGCTGGGCGGTTTCTCATCGCCCTCCTACCGCGACATCCCCACCCTTGCCATCGGCAAGGACCTCAAGACACAAGCCTCCGCGCCGCCGCCATCCTACAGCGACGAAGATCAGGATGAGATCGAAAAGAGGTTAAAGGACCTTGGCTATCTTTAGAAACCATTATACGCGGCAGGGGCTTTGGACCTTGTTTCTGATGTGCGCCCTGCCGCTTCACATCTGGACCATTTTTCTGGCTCTGCGCGACTTCGACTGGGTGACCGCCCGAACCAATTCCTGGGATGCGGTCGGCGTGATCGCGTACGGGCTGGTCTATACGTTCCTCGAAAGCCTTGTGGTCTTCATCGGGGCGGTACTGCTTGGGTTCTTGACGCCAGCCAAATGGGAGGAAAAGAGGCGCATTGCGTTGATGAGCGTATTGGCTGCGATCCTCTCGCTTTGGTCCATCTTCAACCAAACTTATTTCCTAAACGAGATGCCGCCCCCGGCGTGGCTGGCAGCGTTAGCCATCCAGACCGGGCGTCCATTGGTGACGCTGTACGCCATTGCGCTGTTTGGGGTGACGGCTTCGTTCGCCGTGCCTGCCTATCTCATTTTGAAATCGAACCGGGCGCTGGCGGTCATCCTGGAAGGTATGGATCGGCTGGCAGTGCTGATGACCCTGTACCTCGTCTTCGACATTGCCGCATTGATCATCGTTTTAATTCGCAACCTGTGAGGCAGAATCATGAAACATGGCTTAAGTCGGCGCGACTTTTTGAAACTGGCAGGGCTTGCCTCGCTGGGAATGGTCGTCCCTCCCTCGGTTCAGCACCTCGCCAGTGAAATGCAGGGAGATAAAAAGAACGTCCTCATCGTTGTCTTCGATGCGCTTTCCGCATACAACACTTCCCTGCACGGATATGGAAGGGAAACCACCCCCAACCTGACCCGCCTTGCAAAACGCGCCGCCGTTTTCCATAATCACTTTGCGGGCGGAAACTTCACCACGCCCGGCACCGCCTCGCTCCTGACCGGCGCCCTGCCGTGGACTCACCGAGCCATCCGATTCAACGACGGAGTCACCGACGAGTTTGCGGGCAGGAGCATCTTCCACGCGTTCGACGACTACCACCGCATCGCATACTCGCACAACACGCTGGTCAATACGCTCTTCGAGCAGTTCATCAGCGGCATCAACGAGCATGTGCCGCAGGAAGACCTCTTCCTGTTCAACGACGGGTTCATCCGCAAAGTGTTCGGCAACGACGAAGACACCGCCACGGTCGGCTGGGCGCGGACGGTCAAACGCACGGAGGGATATTCCTATTCCCTGTTCCTTTCGCAATTGTACGAAGCCTATCGCGATAACAAAGTAAAGGACGCCGCCAAACTCTATCCCTACGGCTTGCCGAGCGTCAATAACGACAATTTCTTCGCGCTCGATCAGGGAATTGACACACTGGGCAGGCGTCTCACCGAACTGCCCCAGCCGTTCATGGGCTATTTCCACTTCCTGCCGCCGCACTATCCCTACAAGCCCAGCCGGGATTTTGCGGGAGCCTTCACCGGCGATTCGTTCAAACCCCTGAGCAAGCCGGAAGACCTTTTCACCGAAGACAGGTCGGACGAATTCCTGAACAGGCAGCGCCTCCCCTACGACGAGTTCATCCTGAATGCAGATCACGAATTCGCGCGCCTGTTCGACATGCTGGAATCCTCCGGCTTGCTGGAGAACACCTGGCTGGTCCTCACCTCCGATCACGGCGAACTCTTCGAGCGCGGCATCTGGGCGCACGCCACAGCGACGCTGTACCAGCCCGTGGTGCGCGTGCCGCTGTTGATCTTCGAGCCGGGAGTTGCAGCCGGCAAAGATGTGTACAGCCCCACCAGCGCCATTGACTTGATGCCCACGCTCCTTCATCTGACCGGGCACGAGATTCCCGCATGGGTGGAAGGCTCCATCCTGCCGCCGTACGCCCCCTCCCTGCCAGCGCCGGGCAAAGGCGTCTTCTCTGTGCAGGCGAGGTACAACGAGCCAACCTTCCCGATCACGGAGGTCAGCGTAATGCACGTTCAGGATAATTACAAACTCGTCTATTACCTGGGTTACGAAGAGCTTGGCGCGCAAAAGGAACGATTCCTGCTCTACGACATCCAGTCCGATCCCGAAGAACTCGTGGATTTGGCGCAAACAAAAAGGGAAACCGCCGCCGACCTGCTCCGCATCGTCAAACAACGGCTGGACCAGGCGAACGAGCCCTACCGATAAGAAAGATGCCGCGAGATAAACTCGCGGCATCTTTTTACTACTTCCGCTGGCGGTAGAACTGCTCCTGCGGCACCTTGCTCATCGCCTGCACATCCAGCGGTACATTCAGAAAACCCGCCACCTTTGCGGCGTGCTCCGCCGGGGATTTCAGCAATTCGTTATACCGAATGTACAGCACATCCATGTTTTGCTGGAGGGCAAGCCACCCTTTTATTTTTTCCAAATGCTTTGTATAAAGGTCGGTAAACCTGCCGTCTTCGGCGGGATCGCCCGGCTTGCCCCGGCGTTCCAGCATCTTTCGCTGCGAGGCAAGGATTTCCGCCATTTCCCGCTCCATGAAGATAATCTTGTAATGATAGCCGCCCGGCAGATGTTCGAGCAGGGCAGATATTACTTTTACAACATTCCCGCGCGCCTCCTCCACCCAGAGCGTATCCCCGTCCTTCAACTGCTTGACCCGCTCGAACTCGTAGTAGCCCTGCAAATTATCGTCGTCGGCGGTGCGGATATTGTCGGTGAGAATGTTCAGCCCGCCCGCTTCGAGCATCTTCATCATCATGGAGGTGCCCGAACGCGGCAAACCGGAGACGATATAGATCGGTGTTTCCATTTGATTCATCATGCCGTGACCTGTCCTTGTCCGAATGTGCGCGCATCATACCGGTTTTTCCGTATTTCGTAAACCGTCATTGAGCGCCGTCCATAAGCCCCAGACATCAGCATACACTGTTACAATGATGCGAAGAATGGACTCTATGACGAATTCGCAAACACTCGAAATCCCCATCTCCGGCATGGACTGCGCCGAATGCACGATGCACGTCCAACATGCCATCGAAAAACTGCCGGGCGTGCAATCTGTGAGCGTGTTCCTCGGCTCGGAAAAAGCGGTGGTGAAACTCGACCCGGCGCAGGTGGATGTGCAGACTATCCGTGCCGCCGTTCAAGGCGCAGGGTACGACGTGCCCGCCTCAGACTCCCCCAAAGTTGATCCCGTTTCGATGGGCTCTTTCAACCGCCGGTTGACGATTCTGCTGGTCGGCGTCTTCGCCATCATTTTGGGAGTCGTGATCTTCGGCGAGGGCTTGGGCTTGTTCGATTTTCTCAACGACCTGATTCCCTTCCCGCTCGGTATCGTGTTCGTGATGGCGGGCGGCTACCCCGTCTTCATGAACGTCATCCGCGCTGCGCTGAAGCGCCAGGTCATTTCACACACCCTGATGACCATCGGTGTGCTTGCGGCGTTGTTTGTCGGTCAATGGGTCACCGCCGCGCTCGTGGTGGTGTTCATGCGCATCGGGGATTATGTGGAGAACTTCACCACCGAGAGCGCCCGCCGCGCCGTAAAAGAATTGACTTCTCTTGCTCCGCAAACTGCCCGCGTGGAGCGGGATGGAATGGAAATGGAAGTTCCCGTTACCGAAGTCAAACCCGGTGAGATCGTTGTTGTGCGCCCCGGCGAAAGGATTGCCGTGGACGGCAAAGTCATCAGTGGGCACGCAACCATTGACCAATCCGCCATTACGGGCGAGTCCATGCCGGTTGAAGCTGCGAGCGGGATGCACGTCTATGCGGCAGCCACCGCCAGACTGGGCAGCCTGCGAATCCGGGCGGAACGCATCGGGGTGGACACCACTTTTGGGCGTGTGATCAAAATGGTGGAGGAGGCGGAAGCGAGGCGCGCCGATGTCCAACAAATCGCCGATAAGTTCAGCGCGTGGTACCTGCCTGTGGTTGCCGTCATCGCGGCATTAACTTTCCTGTTCACGCGCAATCCGCTGTCCACTGCCGCAGTCCTGCTGGTTGCCTGTTCCTGCTCCTTTGCGCTGGCAACCCCCGTCGCCATGCTTGCCTCGGTGGGCGCAGGCGCCAAACGCGGACTGCTCATCAAGGGCGGCAAGTATCTCGAATTACTGGCGCGCGCCGACGTCCTGCTCGTTGATAAAACCGGTACGCTCACGCTCGGCCAGCCGCGCGTGACGGACGTCATCTCGTTGAATGGACTGCCGCGCTCAGACCTGCTCCGTCTTGCCGCCTCTGCCGAACGCTACTCGGAACACCCGCTGGCAGAAGCGGTGCGCGCCCTCGCACATGAAGAAAACGTCGCGCTGCTCGAACCGGAGAAATTCGAAGCCATCCCTGGGTATGGCGTGCAGGCAATCATCAACTCCCAGACCATTCGAATCGGGAATCGGCGCATGATTTCCTCTGCCTCGTCATTGCCCATCGCCGCCGACCTGGAATCCCAAGGCAAGACCCTTTTATTCATGGAACAGAACCGGGAATTAATCGGCGTATTTGCGGCTGCGGATACATTACGCCCCGAAGTGCCTGCAGCTTTGGCTGAGGTGCGCTCGCTCGGTATTCGACATATCGAACTGCTTACGGGCGATAATGAACGGACCGCCTCCGCGCTGGCGGAAAAACTGGGCGTCTCCCACCGCGCAAACCTGCTTCCCGAACACAAGATTGACGTGGTCAGGGATTTTCAAGCAAAGGGACACACAGTGGTTATGATTGGCGACGGGGTGAACGATGCGCCCGCGCTCGCCCAGGCGGATATCGGCATTGCAATGGGCGCGGCTGGCACGGATGTTGCCATCGAAGCGGCGCACATCGCCCTCATGCGCGAGGACTGGAGTCTTGTGCCGGATGTGTTGAAGATCGCCAAACGCACCATGAAGGTCGTCAAGATGAACCTCGCATTCACCACGATCTATAATCTCGCAGGGTTATCGCTCGCGGCAATCGGAATCCTCCCGCCCGTCCTCGCCGCCGCCGCCCAGTCCCTGCCCGATATTGGCATCATGGGAAATTCAGCGAGATTGCTGCGGCACAAGTAATTCACGCCGCGCAGTCATTCCCTGCTTGAAACAGCAATCTCCGGCGCGCGCTGCATTACGATAAGATAAGTGCAGTTCATGCCCCGACCACGGACGATAGACCGCAGACCATGGCGCCGTTTCAATCCTTCGATTGGGACAAGTGAAGTTCATACGTTGCATCGCTATATCTCCCCCTCCGAAATATTCTCGTTTCAATCCCTCAATCGGGACAAGTGAAGTTCATACGAAAGCGCAGGCTCGCGAATACCATTCGCCTTCATGTTTCAATCCCTCAATCGGGACAAGTGAAGTTCATACACGGCGGCTCTATCGCTGTCAGGTGAATTGGCACCTTGTTTCAATCCCTCAATCGGGACAAGTGAAGTTCATACATGGACGGTACGGTGCAGGTCGCCACGACCGCGCAGTTTCAATCCCTCAATCGGGACAAGTGAAGTTCATACTTTCGCAACCAGAAAATTTTTATTCCCTTTTTTCTCGAGTTTCAATCCCTCAATCGGGACAAGTGAAGTTCATACCCGCCCGCTTGCCGCCGCGCGCCGCGTGTCTGTCAAGTTTCAATCCCTCAATCGGGACAAGTGAAGTTCATACGCGTATCTCACTACTACTACTACTAC
>QMIW01000080.1 GCA_024434165.1 Chloroflexota bacterium
GCAGCTCGCTCTACGGGCATAATCAGTGATTTCGATCCATCACCCGCTCACGCTGACAAACGAGGGCTTGGATCGAAAATAATATATTCCAAATACCATCCCCTGAAAACATTCGCCGAACAAGGCTGCCCAAACCGCGCCGGTCAGACCCTGGGAGGGGACGAGCCAGAGATAAAGGACGAGGTAGATTACAAGCGAAACGAAAGCGGATTTCACGACGGTATTTTCCAGTCCGCGCGCGATGAGGTCGTAGGAGATGAACGAGGAAACCGTGTACGGCAGGAGACTCCAACCCAACAAAGCGAGCAGTTGAACCGCCCGGGTAAATTCATCGCCGTACAAAATCAGAACAATGGGTTGGGCGAATACCAAAAGAACGAAAGCAAATGCGAAACTGACGCTCATCAAGAGCGCAAACGCCTTGCGGAAACTGCGCCATGAGTCTGCGCTTCCGCGCGCGAGGGCGGGGAGCAGCGCGCCGAGGATGGCGTAATGACCGAGTTTGAGTCCATCCACGATGCGGGTGACGGAGGAGAACAGACCGGCTGCTGAGTCGCCGAGGAGGGCGGAGACGGTCAGAACGCCGAGGCGCTGCATGAGGACGAGGAGAATCGTCAGCGCGGCGAAGGGCAGAATCAATTTGAAGAGGGGGGAAAACTTCCCAAGCGGGAACAGGCGAAAGGTCGGGAGCGAGGCGCGGCAAATCAGGTAGGAAATGCCCGAGAGGAGCACCTGCCCGAAGAGCAGGGAAAGGCACAGGGTAAAGACATCCGAAGAAAAAATTGCGGCAAGGATTTGAAACGCGCCGTTGAGCAGGCTGAGCAGCCAGAACAAATCCATGCGGTTCAAGGCGCGGAGCAAGGCATTGTTGACCGAAAAAACGGCGAGCGGGAACAGCGCGAGGGAATAGACCAGCAGGGGCGTATTGCGAAAAGCGGGCATGGCGAGGCAATACAACGCGGAAAGAAACAATTGCAGCGCGAGCGATTGCGCGGCGATCTCGTTGACTCGATTGGCGCGCGCCGTCTCGCGGATGAGGAATGTATCGGTGCCGAAGTTCGTGAAGGTGTTACCCACCAACAGCAGGGATGCGATGAAAGAGAATTGACCGAAGCCATCCACGCCAAGTTTGCGGGCGATGACGACGGTGAAGAGAACCGCCAGCCCCTGCGCGGTGAGCCGGGCGAGCAGGAGCCAGGTGGAGTCGCGGCGGAGGGAGGGCACGGTGGGCGATGGACGATGGACGGTGGACGATGGACCGTAAGGTGCGGTCTATCGTCTACCGTCTATGGTCTGTAAGTGAAACGATTGTGAAATCGCCCCAATACTTGAACGGGAAACGCGGCGCGAGCGCGTCGTCCAGTTTGCTCAGGAGGTCGAACAGTTTTGGTCGTTTGAGCGCAAAGTCTTTGTTGGTGGCAGGCGGCGTGATGACCGAGAGCGCTTCGATGGTTTCGAGTTTGAAGTCTTCGCCCCATGCTTCGGCAACCTGCCGGGGTGTGTAGTAGTACACGGGATAGTTCAAGCCTTCCTTGAACACGGTGGACTTGCCGGAGAAGCGCCGCGCGGCGAGTTTGAACTTTCCGCGCAGGAGCATGGCTGCCTCCCACAGGCAGAACGGCGGCATGAGCGCCCAGATGACCCGCGCGCCCGGCTTGAGCAGCGGACGGACGCTCCCGGCGACCAGTTTCATATCCGAGACGCAGTTCAAGCCGCCGAAGTTGGAGAAGGTCAGGTCGAACGGGCCGATGTTCGCGTCCTTCAAGTCGGTGTAGGACAAATGCTCGAAGGAAAGCCGGTCTTGAAGATTCAATTCTTTTGCCTTGACTTTGGCGCGCTCGAGCATCTCATTGGAAATATCCACGCCGAAGACGGAATAACCATGCTGCGCAAACCAGACCGCGTCCGTGCCGGTGCCGCAGGCGAGGTCGAGAATCCGCGAACCTTGCGGCAGGCGCGCAGTGACGAATTTGTAAACCCGCTGGCGCATCCGCATCAGGTTGGGATTGCTTTCGATGAACTCGTCGTATTTGTCCGCGTTGCGGTTGTAGGCTTCAGCGACGATTTCAAAGGCGGGATCGAGAGTGGTTTTGTTCATGAAACTCCTTGTGTGGACGATCTACGGTCTATCGTCTATTGTCTATCGTCAAGAACTTTCTCAGCCGCATTTCACTGCGAAGCATCCCAAGCAGATAATACGGCGTGCGGACGACCCCGCTGGCATCGCGCTTCTTCCACGCGCGGCGCAGGCGGAACTCATAATGTACCCGCCCGTGCAGAATGCGATAGAACTCCTGCGGAAACGGTCCGCGGTAGAGCATGGCGAGGTCGTCGGAATCCACCCAGTTTTGTTTTTCGCCCAGCTCCATCTTTACGCGCTCGAAGAACTTCGTGCCGGGCAGCGGGTACGACACCGAAATGCCGATGTCATCGGGCATGCACTCGCGCACCATTTTCAGGGTCTTTTGCACGTCCTCCCACGTCTCACCGGGATAGCCAAATTGCAAAAAGAACCCAACCTGGATGCCGTGCTTGTGCAATAAACCGGCGGCGCGATAAATATCTTCCACTTTATCGCCCTTGTCCATTGCATCCAGTATCTTCTGCGAGCCGGACTCCGCGCCCACCCACACGATCCGGCATCCCGCCTTCGCCAGTGCGGATGCGGTTTTCTCGGTCACCAAATCCGCGCGCTTCAAACACTTGAACGGGATGACGGCGTCATGCTCGATGAGCAATTCGGCGAAGCGCTCCACCCAGTTGGTCTTCAAGCCGAAGATGTCGTCCGCGAACCAGATGTGATCGGGCGCGAAATTTTGCTTGAGCCATTTCATCTCCGCCGCCACATTCTCCGGCGAGCGCGAGTTATAGCGCTGTCCCCAGATCGGTTTGGCACACCAGTTGCAGTGATACGGACAGCCGCGCGTCGTCACCATGTTCATCGAAAAATAACCGTGACGCTCGTACCAGATTTTTTTGTATTTTTCGATGTCCACCAAATCCCAGGCAGGGAAGGGGAGGGCGTCGAGGTCTTTGATGTCGGGGCGGCGGGGGGTTCGGATGATCTGAGAATCGAGATTGGAGACTGGAGATTGGTATGCGAGTCCCAAAATGGATTCGAGCCCCGCCTCCCTCCTGCCCGACAACTGATCCAACAGTTCTCCAAGCGTTTCCTCCCCTTCGCCGAGCAGACAGTAGTCCGCGCCGCGCGCGAGGTATTTGTCGTAATGGTCGGTCGCGTCCGCGCCGCAGAGAATGACGGTGCACCCGCGTTCCTTTGCCATGCGAATCATCGTAAAGGCGGCTTCGCGCATCCGCAGGAGGCACATCTTGGACAGGTAGTTGAAGTTGTCTTCGTAGATGACCGCGTATTGCGGTTTGTGTTCGTCGAGCGCCAGCGCCCATTCCTCCTCGGATTCGGCAAGCATGGCGTCGAAGAGCGCCGCGTCGTACCCGCGCTGGCGGATATAACTGGCGGCGTACAGCGTGCCAAGCGGCGGATAGGGCATCATCGCATCCCAGAGTTTGGGGTCGAAGCGCAGGTAGTAGGATTGCCCGAAAAGGATTTGGGTCATAACGCTCTCACCCCGCTCTCCACCCTTCGGGTACGCGGTCCCAAAGAGAGAGGGTTCTCAATCGTTCATCATACATCTTCATCGCCCACGCGCCGTGATGGTCGAAGTTGCCCTGGCAAACGTCGGCGGAGAAGTTGGTTTCAAGACCGTAGCCTTTTTGGGCTTTGAGCCGGGAAATCTTACGGGTCATTTCCCATTGTTCGAAACGAGCAGCAAGCGGATCGGGGAGAAAAAACTCAAGGATGGATTGAATTCGATTCCTCTTTTTCACCGGCAAGCCGGTTGACTTTAAAGGAGCGTTCGGGAGAATTTCATTCACCCAGGGGTTGGCGGCGAGCAGGCGATGATATGCCGCCAGCCCGCTGACGGGAATCATCTGTGCGAACTCGCGGGCGGCGTAGAGGCTGCGGGCATCCCAAACCAGCGCGTTTTCCGAGACGATGACGTTCGGGCAGATGACATCTCCAACCAGGCGCGCCAGCCTGCCGAAGGCAAGCGCAAAGGCGCGCGCCAGCCACACCCGTCCCGGCTTGGCGATGAGCATGAAGTCCATGTCGCGGTTTTTGGAGAGGTTGAGCATGGCGAGGGAGCCGGTCATTGCAACCATGCGGATGAAGGGCAGCCCGCCGAGGATTCGCCCGTAAAGCACGGCGCGGCGAAAGGCTTGTCGTGAATTCGCTTCGCGCGTCCGGCGGAGTTCCACGATTTCGGGGCGGTCGGCGAGGAAGTAATAACCGTCTTCGAAAAGGACGCCGGTCATTTCCGAAACACAAGCCGCAACTTCATCCTTCGCCGCAGGGACGACGAGAAAGCGGTGCAGTTCATCGAGCGTCAACGGGTGGTCGAAGATGTCCGAGTAGGCGAGCGCGGCGAGGATGGCATGTTCCAGCGCGGGAACGCTCACGAACGCGGAGGGAGGGGAGGCAAAGGTCAGGGACAAGAAAAACCTCCTTAATCGGAAGCAGGCTCAGGTCGAAGCGTGAAGCGGGCAGAGAAGGCTTGGGCGAGAGTCAAGCCGGAGCAGTAGAACAATCCCAGGGCGAAGATGAAGGCATACGTCATCATCAGATAATAGCCAAGTTGAAACGCCAGCCAGGCGGTGAAAAGGTTGAACACGCCCAGGAGAAACTCGAACACGATGAGCGGCTCGATGCCGAGCAGGTAGCGGCTGTTGCGCCACGATTGGGCGCGGTGCGTGATGCCATACTTCGGCGTGCGTTCGAACGGGATCACGTGTTTCTGCGCGATATGAACGACAGCTCGAACGGTGTTGAGCGCCATACCCGAAGCGAGCATGGTCATCAGCGCGATGAACGGGAAGGAACGCATCCAGCGGCGGCGCAGCAAATGCTGACCCACGGAAAAATAAAAGGCAGGCGCGAGCGCGAGCAGGTTCGTCACCAAACCGAAGCCGACCGGCTCCAACAACACCGGGTATTGCGAAGCGAATATCAACAACAAGGGATAGATCAGCATCAGCGCAACGGTGAACAAATGCAACAGGTAGCCGGTGAGGTGAAGCGTGGCGTGAATCTTGCGCCCGAACGAAAAATCGGAACGCCAGATGATGGGAATGTATTTGACGGCGCACTCCAAAATGCCGCGCGCCCAGCGGTACTGCTGGCGGCGGTACGCCGTGATGCTCACGGGCAGTTCCGCCGGGGCTTGCACGTCGCCGGCGAAGCGCGCAGTCCAGCCGCGCAGAAAGGCGCGGTAGGACAAGTCCATATCTTCGGTGAGCGTATCGGCTTTCCAGCCGCCCGCATCGAGAATCGCGGACTTGCGCCACACGCCCGCCGTGCCGTTGAAGTTGAATGCGAAATCCTTATCCGAGCGCACAGGCTGGTCAATCGCAAAATGCGCGTCGAGCGAGAGCGATTGCATCAGCGTCAGCAGGGAATAATCGCGATTCAGGTGCTCCCAGCGCGCCTGCACAAAGGCGACACGCTCATGATCGAAGTGCGGCAGGATGCGGCGCAGAAAATCCGGCGGCGGGACGAAATCGGCGTCGAAGATGGCGATGAACCCGCCCTTTGCCGAAGCAAGCCCGTTGGCGAGCGCGCCCGCCTTGAAGCCTTCGCGGTTCCTGCGGTGAATATGAACGATGTTGACCCCTTCGGCGCGCAGGCGGCTGACAGCCCTTGCAACCAGTTCTGTTGTATCGTCGGTCGAGTCGTCCAGCACTTGAATCTCCAGCAGCGCGCGCGGGTAATCCAGCGCCCCGCAGGCGTTCAGCAAACGTTCCGCCACGTAACGTTCATTGAAAATCGGCAGTTGGACCGTGACCATCGGGAGTTCGTCGAACACGACAGGCTGGTAATGCCTCATTCGTTCTCCGCGCCGCAATCCGACCATCGCCAGGTACAACATATTGATAATGTAAACCACAAGCGCGCTCATGATGAGCGCGTAAAGGATCAGGGCGGGCGCAAGCAGATACGCGGTCATCGTCAAGCCGCCTTCCATGCAGTGGAGAACAACCCCCACGCCAGCCACTGCCACAACCGTCCCGGCGCGTAGAGCCACGTGTAATAATCGAACAGCCCAACCACCGTCAGCGCGATCAACAGGGAAAGCGTCCCAACCAGCGCAGGCTGGAGAATCAACGTCCTCCAATTCAAGGCAAACGCCGCCAGCGGGGTCAGCAAAAGCAGGAAATAAAATATGCCGCCGATGACGCCGGTTTCCATCGCGGCAGTCAGCAGGGCGTAATGCGGCGGCTGGTAATCGAGCGGGAAATATTCGAAGTGGTTTTTGAAAGCAAGCGGCGAGCCTCCCAACCCGATCCCAACCACAGAATGTTCCACCAGCATTGTGTTGCCTGCTTCGATCAAAAATGCGCGCTCCTTCATCTGGTCGTCCTGCGCGATCCTTCCCGAATTGACCCTCGATTGAACCGCGCCAAAATTCTGGATGAGGAACGGCGACGCGACAAGCAGACTCGCCGCCCCAAGCGCCGCCGCCCGTTTGAGCGAATCCCACCGAAGAGCCAGCGCCTCACACCCGACCAGGAAGCTGGCTGCCGCCATCAAGCCCACCCACGCCGATCGGGAGAACGTCATCACCAGCGCCGGGAAAGCGAGCAGGAATCCAACCGAAGCCAGGAGCGGCTGGCGATTCTTTCCGTGCAAGACCGCCGCCAGCAGCAGGACAAGCCCAAACGCAAGACAACCGCCGAGGATGTTCGGGTGGTCGCTCAAGCCGTAGGCGCGCAGGAGGCGCATTCCGCCGACGGGAACGATACTCACACCGGACTGCGCCGGGTCGAGCAGGTGTTCGCCCAGCCATTGAAGTCCGAGGGAAGATTGTGCAAGAGACTGTCCGGCTGCCACAATGCCTTGAATGATAATTTGAAGGGCAACCGGCACAATCACCCAAAACGGGGATTTAATTTCGTTGACGATGTAAAGATAAAAGAAGAACAGAAAGACAAAACGGACGGCGTGATAGATGGAAAGCGTCGAATCCACGCTGCCCAGCACCGATACCCAGCCGGAGACGGTCAACCCGGCGACGCAAATGGTCATCAGCCAGCTGCCAGCCGCGAGCCTGCGCGGGCTCACCCACAGCGAACAAAGCCAGAGAACGACCGTGAACGTCAATGCAATGTCGCTGGAGAATAAAAGGAAATCGGTGTAATCGGTGTAAAGGGGAAAAAAAGGACGCGGCCACAAGTCCAGCCGCCAGCGGAACGGAATCAAAACAAGTGTTGCGGCAAAAAAGGATCGGGCGCCGTACCCGAATATCTTCGAGGCGAATTCCTGTACAGATAAATTCATCGAATAATTTGAGTAAGCCGGTCTCATTTGTAATTATAATCGCTGAATGGACTTTACCCTTGCCGTCAATGCGCGGTTCCGCTTCAGGCGCACTTCGGGCGTGGAACGATATGCGCATGAAATCTCAGCCAGATTGAAAATGCCGAAGCGGTTCATCGCCCCAAGCCGCCCGCTCGGACAGGCTGCCGGTCATTTGTGGGAACAGTTCGTCCTGCCGGTTTTGCTTCATAAAACCGAAATGCTCTGGTCGCCCGCCAACGCCGGCGCGTGGATGGTGCAGAGACAGGCGGTCACCATCCACGATGCGAGCGTATTCGACCACCCGGAATGGTTCCGTTCGCACTTCGCCGCGTGGACGAGGCTTTCATGGAGAATCCTTGCAAAACGGGCGAAAGCCATCCTCACGGTTTCGGAATTTTCAAAACACAGGCTGAAACGTCATCTGGGAATTTCAGACGGAAAAATCTGCGTGGTGCACAACGGGGTTGCCAAGCCGTTCGAGCCGCAGCCGCAAAAACGCATTCAAGCCGTGAAGGAAAAATACGGGATCAAAAAAGCATATTTTCTTTTCGTCGGAACGCTGGAGCCGAGAAAGAATTTTTCCACTCTGCTGCAAGCATGGCAAACGGCAAATTTGCGCGCACACGAACTATTCATCGCAGGCGCGGAGGGGAAAGTCTTTGCCCCCGTAACAGTCCGCGTTTCAAACACGACCTTCATTCCCGACGAAGACCTGCCCGCCCTGTATTCCGGCGCAGCGGCTTTTGTCTTTCCGTCGTTGTACGAGGGCTTCGGCTTGCCCGTGCTGGAAGCGATGGCATGCGGCGCGCCGGTCGTCACATCCAACACGACGGCGCTGGCGGAATTGTTTGGCGATTCCGCCCTGCTCGTCGCGCCGGATAAACCGGAGGAAATCGCTCAAGCCATGCAAACCATCCTTGAAGATAATTCGCTCGCCGGCAGTTTACGCGAGCGGGGGTTGAAAAAAGCAGGCGAATTAACCTGGGAAACCTCCGCGATGAAAACGGAAGAAATCCTCAAAAGCACAGGTGCCTATTGAAACTGGCAATCATCCACGAATGGCTGAATGTTTACGGCGGGTCGGAACGCCTGCTCACTGAAATCCTGCATCTGCATCCGCAGGCGCAGCTGCATGCGCTCATCCACAACCGGCAAAACCTGATCGGCACGCCGCTGGAGGACAGGCGCGTCAAAACCTCGTTTCTGCAAGCCATTCCAAAGGTCGAGCATCTTTATCGCGGGCTGCTCCCGCTCATGCCGCTTGCCATCGAGAGCATGAACGTCCGCGCATACGACGTGGTGCTGTCCATTTCTCATGCCGTATCGCACGGGATCAAGACGAATGGGAATCAAATCCACATTTCGTACGTCTGTACGCCGATGAGATACGCCTGGCACTTGCAGAATGACTACCTGCACCTGCACCGCCTGGACAAGCCCCTCATCGGCGCCGCCGCACGCTGGACCTTGAGTCTGCTCCGCCGCTGGGACAGAGAATCCGCCCCGCGAGCGAATCACCTGCTTGCCATCTCGCATTGGACGGCGCAGAAGATCCAGCAAGCCTGGGGCAGGGATTCGCAGGTCATCCACCCGCCGGTGCATGTGGAGCGATTCTCGCCCGCAAAAGAACGCGGGAAGTTTTACATCCACGTCTCGCGGCTGGTTCCGTACAAAATGACCGCCGGAATCATCAAAGCGTTCAACGAATTGAGGCTCCCGCTTGTCATCGTCGGCGATGGACCTGAAATGTCAAACCTCAAAAAGCTCGCGCACGAAAACATCCAATTGCTCGGTCACCAGCCGGATGAAGTCGTAGCGGACCTGCTCAACCGCGCCAAAGCCTTCGTTTACATGGCTGCCGAGGATTTCGGCATTGCGATGGTCGAGGCGCAGGCGGCGGGATGTCCCGTCATCGCCTACGGAAAAGGCGGGGCGGCGGAAATCGTCCGCGATGGAGAAACCGGCTTGCTGTTCCAGGAACAGTCGTCCCGCAGCCTGAGCGAAGCGGTTCTTCGATTCCAAAGCATGAAAATAAAAAGCGAAGCCGCACGCGAAAACGCAGCCCGCTTTTCGGTCGAACGATTCAGGCGGGAGTTTACGGCTTACTTCAATTCGATTGTCAATTGAAGCCGATCCCGCAGCCTGCTATATAACTTCTTTCACTGCCACCCACTCCCCCGCATGTTTGGGATGTCCCACTGTCTTCAACTTTCCGCTTTCCACCAACTTCCCTGCCACTCGCTTCACCACCTCGTTCCCCCAGCCAAACAACTTATTCACATCGCGCACCTGCGCCGCGCCGACCATGTTGAAGTACAACTCCAGCAGTCTGGCGCGCGCCTGTGATTCCGAAATCCTCCGCGCCTGCTCGGAGAGATCGGGAAAATGCCGTGTGGTGATTTCATAAATGTGCGAGTACTTCCACGCGCCTGCCTCCGCCACACCGACGGGCAGAATCTTGAAATCCTTTTGCAGGTATTCCAGGGCTTTATTGAATTCCGAATCCTTCGCATTTGTGAGCTTCGCTTCCCTGCGCAGGTCAATCGTGTGCATTGCGCCCTTATCGAGCAAGGCTTCGTACACCTGTTTTGCCGCCTGAGGCAGGCGTCCTTCGCGGTAGGCGGTCAAATAATCCTCTTCGGGGTCGCCGTAGTTTTCAGAGAGCGCGTAAAAATACGGGGCAATCTCCAGCGAGATCATGGTCGCTTTGCCGCGTAAGATTTTGCCGTAGTACCAAATCTTTTTATCGAGAGCGTTGTCCTTCCACCCCCAGGTGATGTGACCCGGGTCGTCGTGCGCATCGGCGACGGGACGGTCTCCCGCAACCGCCACCCACAGCGAAGGCAGGTCCACGCCTTTGATGGGCCAGAAATACACAAAACCGCGTTTGTTGACGAAGGTCAAAGCCTGGGCGGGAGTCGCAACCCTCTTTTGCGGAGGCAGGTTGAAGGTCCGCGTGCGAAGCGCCTGAAGTTTTTTGAGGTTTATCTGAGTCATCGCTCAGATTTTATCATCTGCGATACAATCGGCAGGTCATGGTCATCCTAAAATTTAGAGACAGCGACGAACTAAGTCAAGCCGCAGCAAAAAAATTCATCGAACTTGCCGGTCAAGCCATCGCCGAACGCGGGCGTTTTTTGGTCTCACTCTCCGGCGGCAGTACGCCGATGAAATTGTATGAACGGCTTGCGAACGAAATAATAGACTGGACTCGCGTACATTTCTTTTGGGGCGATGAGCGCTGCGTACCCGTGGACAACCCCGGCAACACCTACGGGCAGACGAAAAAAATCCTCTTCAACAAAATTGGGACGACGAACATTCACCGCGTCAGATCGGAACTCGAACCTGAGTCTGCCTCGGCAGATTACGCCAAAACTCTGAGCGGATTCATGGAACCTCCGCTGGCATTTCCACGTTTTGACCTTGTCCTGCTCGGCATGGGTGAAGACGGGCACACTGCCTCGCTCTTCCCCGGTTCGCCGGTGGAGATCGAAACACCCACAATCGCCGTCACCGCGCATTATCAAGACCGTCCCGCCAACCGCGTCTCCCTGACGCCGAAGGTGTTCAATCAAGCCAGAGAGATCTGGTTTCTCGTCACCGGCGCGGGCAAGGCAGAGATGGTATGCCGCGTCATACATGGCGAACGAAATCTGGAGCGATACCCCGCGCAGAGAATCCAACCTGTGAATGGCAGCCTGGTCTGGATGGTTGATGAAGCGGCGGGAAAATTTTTATAATCTAATCTGTCATTGCGAAGAGTGCCTTTGCTCTTTACGACGAAGCAATCCCCAATCAAGTAGGGGATTGCTTCGAGCAAAACCCATCGCCCTCGCAATGACGAGAACCAAAGGAGCAACAACATGGAATTAGCACTAATCGGTTTAGGCAAAATGGGATTGAACATGGCAAGGCGTCTCACCAAAGGCGGACATCGCGTCGTTGGTTACGCCCGCTCGAAAGAGACGGTGGATAGCGCCGTCAAGAACGGAGTCGATGGAGCCTACTCGCTCGAAGAAGCCATCGGCAAGTTGACTTCCTCTCCCAAAGTGGTTTGGGTCATGGTCCCTGCCGGAGCAACCACCACCGAAACGATCGAGAAAGTCGCAGCGTTATTGAAACCCGGCGACATCATCATAGACGGCGGCAACTCGAATTACAAAGACACCATCCAACATGCCGAAATGCTCGCCGCCAAAGGCATTGATTTTGTGGACTGCGGCACCAGCGGTGGCATTTGGGGTCTCACCGAAGGCTACAGCCTGATGATCGGCGGCAAGGAAGAAGTGACGAAGAAACTAAACCCCATCTTTGAAACCCTTGCACCTGCAAAGGACTTGGGCTGGGGACATGTTGGTCCGCATGGTGCGGGACACTACGTCAAGATGGTTCACAACGGCATCGAATACGGCATGATGCAAGCCTTTGCCGAAGGGTTCGGCATTTTGAAAGGCAAAAAGGAATTCGGTCTCGACCTGGCGCAGATTTCGCATATCTGGCAGCACGGCAGCGTCGTCCGCTCGTGGCTGCTGGACCTTGCCGCCCGCGCCCTCGAC
Organism: Chloroflexota bacterium; assembly: GCA_024434165.1. GTDB lineage: Bacteria > Chloroflexota > Anaerolineae > Anaerolineales > Villigracilaceae > Villigracilis. The sequence continues at coordinate 11,935 of QMIW01000080.1, forward strand.
GAAGACACCGAATTGAAGGACATCCAACCCTGGGTTGCGGATTCCGGCGAAGGACGCTGGACGGTCTTCGAGTCCATTGATCTCGACGTTCCCGCGCCTGTCATCACCCTCGCCCTGCAAATGCGCTTCGCCAGCCGCGACGAGGAAAATTACCCCGCCCGCATGCTCGCCGCCCTCCGCAACCAGTTCGGCGGACATGCGATCAAGAAAGCGGAATAGAGCCGACGACAGACGATAGACGGTAGATCGTTGACTGCGAAAAATCATCCATCGTCCATCATCCATCGTCTATCGTCAACGATCCTTCTTATGAACACTCCACTTTATAACGGTTTACTGACTACGATCATCATCTTCGGCGCATCCGGCGACCTGACCCAGCGCAAATTAATCCCCTCGCTGTTCAACCTTTTCCGCAAGCGGCGCACTCCGAAGAAGTTCCAAATCGTCGGCTTCGGCGGGACGGCATTTACCGACGACCAGTTCCGCGAGCATTTGCACAAAGGCGTGAAGGAATTCGCCGGCTTCGACTTCACCGACGAAGAATGGAACATCTTTGCCCCCAACCTGCATTACCTCACAGGCAAATATGCCGAAACAGGCGATTTCAAACGGCTTGCCGACTATCTCGCCGCCTCTGAAGAAGGCGACGCCAACCGTCTTTTTTATATGGCGCTGCCGCCCACGCTCTTCCCCGCCATCATTGACAAGCTCGACGCCACCGGTCAACTGCACGAGAACGGCGGCTGGCGGCGGGTGGTACTCGAAAAGCCCTTCGGCACCGACCTCGCCTCGGCGGTCACACTCAACAAGCAGGTTCACAAAGCGCTGAACGAGAAACAGGTCTACCGCATTGACCATTACCTCGGCAAAGAAACTGTCCAGAACATCCTCTTTACGCGCTTTGCCAACACCATCTTCGAGCCGCTTTGGAATCGCAACTACATAGACCACGTGCAGATCACCGTCGCCGAGAAGGTCGGTTTGGAACACCGCGCCGGCTTCTACGACGGCGTCGGCGTTTTGCGGGATATGTTCCAAAACCACCTCCTGCAATTGCTCACTCTCGTGGCGATGGAACCGCCTGCTTCATTCAGCGCGAGTCACCTGCGCAACGAGAAGGTCAAAGTTCTCAGCGCGATCCAGCCCATGCCGCCCGAGCAGGTTGCGGCGAATACGGTGCGGGCGCAGTACAAAGGCTACCGCGACGAAGAAAAGGTCAACCCAAAGTCCACCACACCCACATACGCCGCACTGCGGCTTTTCATCAACAACTGGCGCTGGAAGGGCGTGCCGTTCTATCTGCGTTCCGGCAAGAACCTCGCCGAAAAGCAGACGCAGATCATCATCCAATTCAAAGAGCCGCCCACCACCATGTTCCCCATGCAAGCCATGAAGCCGAACATCCTCGTGCTGTACCTCCAGCCCGATGAAGGCGTCCACCTGCGCTTCGAAGCCAAAGCGCCCGATACCGTCAACGAAACCCGCTCGGTGGATATGGAATTCCACTACGCCGAAGCCTTCGGCAAGACCGCCATCCCGGAAGCCTACGAACGTCTCCTGCTCGACGCGCTCCAGGGCGACGCCTCGCTCTTCACCCGTGCAGACGAAGTGGAGGCAGCCTGGTCGCTGATTGACCCCATCCTCCAGACGTGGGAAGCGCATCAGACTCCGCCGCTGGCTGTTTACAAACCAGGGAGCTGGGGTCCACCCGAAGCGGATACCCTGCTCGCGCGCGACGGGCGCCGCTGGCTGAACGAGGAAGTCAGTCTTTTGTTGGAGAAATGAAAAACGAGGCGTTTCCATTTTTGGAAACGCCTCGTTCGTCTTCCTACTTCAATATCTGAAACAAGTTGCTGTAATCATCCGTCCATAATGGAATATTCGTGGAGTAACCATCATACGTCTGAGCGCGTTCCCCAAGTGGAGGGAGCGCCAGCACGGCAGGGTCTTTTGAAAGCAGCACCCACACGGAAGGGAATTCGCCAATATTTGCTGCCCCGTTATCCACGCGAATGATATTCAAGCCGAATTCCTGCGCCTGCTTCCAGAACACCGGCTGGAGATCGAGATGGCGGTTGGAGATGTGCGCCGCGATCACCCCCTTTGCCGACAGATGCTGAAGATAAATGGAAAACGCCTCCCGCGTCACCAAATGAACCGGAATCGAGTCGCTGCTGAAGGTATCCAACACCAGTACATCGAAGTTTTGCGCCCCGCCGGAACGCAGTTCATTCTCAAGCGAGATGCGCGCATCGCCGGGGATGATTTCCGATGCTGCGGCGCTGTCGTTTAGGAATGTGAAATACCCGCCTTCTCCCTCCGCCAGTCGAATGACGATCTCGTTGATCTCGTAATACCGATAGGAATCCCCCGGCTCCGCATAAACTGCCAACGTCCCTGCGCCCAGCCCTAAAACGCCCACACGCAAACCCTCTCCGCGTTTGGGGTGGCTGCGAAGCAGCAAACCGACCCCGCTGTCTTCCGCATAATAAGTGGTCGCCAGATGCGGCTGCCCGGGATACTGAATGCCGTGAATGGTCACGCCGTGGATCATCGCCAGCGCGCCGTCCTCCCGCTCTTGCACGCGAATCACCCCATAGAAATTCCGCTCTGCCATGAGATACCCCCCGCCGGGATTGAGTCCCGCCCAGAGCAGGGTAACGCTCAATGGGAACGAAAAAAGCATGGTACGAGTCTGAAGCGTATGGGAATCTTTCCACGCCGGCAGAAGCCGCACGATCAAAATGACCGCCGACATCAGCCAGCCGAGATAAAACTCCCAATAGCCGTTGAAGATGAGCGGAGCCAGAAAATTGACGAACACCCCGCCCGCTGCGCCGCCCAACGAGACCATGAGATAGAACGATGTCAGCCGGCCGGCAGGCGGGCGAAGCTGATACAACTCCCCGTGACAGATCATACACGCCGAAAACAGGAGCAGGCAATAAACCGAAATTTGAACGACCACGTTCAGGTCGCCGGCGCGCATGAACACCCACAGCAAGGCAAGGCTGGCAAGGCTGAACGCAAGCGCAAAAAGACGGCGGTCGTACCAACGCGAATCGGAGAAGGCAAGGATGAACGTCAGCAGGTAGATCGCCAGCGGAAGCGCCCACAAAAACGGGATGACGGCTACTTCCTGGGATATCTGATTGGTGACCGCAATGAGGAAAAGAGAGGCAATGCCGCTTAATGTGAGCCACAACAGGTTCAATGAAGCGGAAGGCTTTTCCGTAGTTTCGAGCGCGGCATGGAAAGAGAGGCGTACAGCCTTTAAGCGGTTCATGATGGCAAACGACACCAGCGCAAACGCCATGAAACCGACTGCCCAACTCCAGCCTTGTTGTTGAAGGGACAGGTTGGGCTCGACCAAAATTGGATAGGCAAGCAGACCACACAACGAGCCCGCATTGGACAGCGCATACAGCCGCGCATAGGAAAACCCGGGCTGCAAGCGGCTAAACCACGCCTGCATCAAAGGTCCATTCGACGCCAGCACGAAATACGGCAAGCCGACCGAGACGCTCAAAATGACAAAAATGCTCCCCACCGGAAACCTGACATCGTTGGGACGCCAATCAGCAGAGGGAGTGATCGGGGACCGCCAAACCGCCCCGAGCGCGGCAAGAAGCGCAAGCGTCACCGCCAGGAGGACGGAATGAATCCACCGCTGGCGGGTCCGCTTTACGAGCCAGTAGGCATACGCATAGCCGCCCGTCAGCAGCGCCTGGAAGAACAGCATCGCCGTTGACCAGACCGCGGGCGTCCCGCCGAACCAGGGCAGGATGAACTTCCCGATCATGGGTTGAATTTGGAAAAGAAGAAATGCCGAGAGGGAAATGTTGACGGCAAAAAGTATCACGATGAGACCTCGCTTGAAAACAGGTGGCGAAATCATAACATACCCGCCCCGTTCTTCTTTCTGCAGGATGCCTGCAACCATTTCAGGCATCCTGCGTAGGTAAACCAGACCGCAGCATGACAGGTGTCGGAAATTTTCCTGCATCCACAGGTCTAAATCAAAAAGGAACCGCCATGAAAATCGCAAAATTCATTATCCCCATCCTGCTTTCCATTTCAATTACAGCCTGCGGGAGCGCCACCGCCACCGCAGAGGCGACTCCCATCCCGACCGTGGTGGCGGATGATATCATCATCGCGGAGGGGAAATTGGAACCCATCCACTATACCGAATTATCACTCAACGCCAGCGGGCTGGTCAGCGAAATCCTGCTCGAGGAAGGTGATACGGTCACAGCCGGCGGCGTCATCGCCAGCGTGAAATCCAACGAGGCGCAAACGCTGGAGGACGCACAAGCCGCCGCTGCGCAGGAATTGACCGGCGCCTATAAGGAATTCCGCGACGCCCAAAGCCGGCTGGACGATTTCGACGTTCCCTCCCAGTTCAGCGGCATGACTCCGCCCGAAGCCGTGACTGCCATGCTCGAACAACTGAACCAGGCGCGCGCCGATTTCGAGCCGTTCAAGCACCTCGACGACAAGAAGGTCAATTACGCCGAACCGAGGGCGGATCTTTCCGAAATGAGCCCGGAGGAACTGGAAGCCCATTTTGAATTGATGGAACGCGATAAATACAAGGAACGCCCCCTCACCGGCGAAGCCCGGGTGAAGAAGAAGGCATTGGACAAAGCCTGGAATCTCTACCGCCTCTCCATCAAGTGGCTGGAATTGGAGACCGACTTCCAGAACGCCGAAGCCCGCCTGCTCCACGCGCAGAAGGATTACGATGCCCTCCACGACCCGAACTTCGCGCTCGATACCGCCGGAATCCGCGCCGTGCTTGCCAATGCCGAACTGCGCGCGCCGCACTTCGGCGTGATTACAGACCTCAATCTCAAGGTTGGTGAGTTCGCCCCGGCGGGCGAACCGGTTGTCACCATTGCGGATACGTCCAAGTGGATCGTCAATACCGAAGACCTGACTGAGATGGACGTGGTCAACATCGAGGAAGGTCAACCCGTGACCGTCGAACTGGACGCCCTGCCCGGCAGGGAGTTCAAAGGCAATGTGCTTTCCATCAGCCAGAGTTTCTCGGAAAATCAGGGCGATGTCGTCTATGAAGTCACCATCCTGCTCACCGATTTCGACCCCGCCATGCGCTGGGGTATGACCGCCGTGGTTACCTTCGAATAACCGGCGTGTACCGCAAGGTTTATCTCGCGCAATGCGGCATATTGCAGATTAACAAATTAAACCTCTTGGATTACTCAAGTTGCCACCTTCCAATAGATTTTCCAGGTTCCCCGCCCAAAGCCCTCACCCTGCCCTCTCCCATCGGGAGAGGGGGAAGTCATCCCAGAAGATAGTCTATTAAACTGAAAACATAAACGGCTGGGGTTCGCCTTCTCTGGCGGCAAACACCCGCAAGATTTATTTTGCGGTACGATGTTGTCAGAATAATTTGGAAAGGTTCAATATCTCGCGCAACGCGACATACATGCCGCGGCACAGGAAATAACTTATGGCTATCTCATTCTTCAAACCCAAAGCGGATGCAAACGAAGCCGAAAATCGTCCCATCATTGACCTGCGCGGCGTGACCAAAAACTACAAAACGGCGGTCGGCGATTACCAGGCGCTCAAAGACGTGGACTTGCAGATCGAAGCGGGCGAGTTCGTCAGCGTCATCGGCAAATCGGGGAGCGGCAAGACCACCCTGCTGAACATGATCACCGGCATTGACCGCCCCACCCAGGGCGAGGTGTGGGTCAACGGCACGGGCGTGCACACCCTGAACGAAAACCGCATGGCGCGCTGGCGCGGGAAGAACCTCGGCATCGTCTTTCAATTCTTTCAACTGCTGCCGATGATCTCGGTCATCGAGAACATCATGCTCCCGATGGATTTCTGCCGCACCTATCCCATGAACGAACGCCGCAAACGCGCCATGGAATTGCTGGAACTCGTCGAGCTCGCCGACCACGCGCACAAACTCCCCACCGCGCTCTCCGGTGGTCAGCAGCAGCGCGTCGCCATTGCGCGCGCGCTCGCCAACGACCCGCCCGTCGTCATCGCAGACGAGCCGACCGGCAACCTCGACTCGAAGACCGCCGAGTCGGTGTTTACGCTGTTCAACAACCTGGTCGCCAAAGGCAAGACCATCATCATCGTCACGCACGACAGCGGGCTGGCAAAACGCACCCACCGCACCGCGCTTATCGCGGACGGCGAAATCGTCAACGAGTATGTGGCGAAAGCCATGCCCACACTCACCCATACGCAATTGCTTCAGGCGACGAAATCCGCCAGGAAGTTGAACTTCGATGCGGGAGCGATGATCCTTGCCGAAGGCACGAACGCAGACACCTTCTACATCGTCACGCAGGGGATGGTGGAAGTGATTCTGCCGCGCCCGAACCAATCGGATGTGGTTGCGCTTCAACTCGGACCGGGGAAAGTGTTCGGCGAAATGGAGTTCTTCCACGAGAAGAAGCACCGCGCTTCCATCCGCGCCTCCGAGGCGACCCCGGTGGAAGTCCTCGCCATCGGGTATGACCAGCTGTCAGAATTGCTGGACCAGTCCGAGGTCACGCGCGAGGCGCTGCACCGGCTGGCAGACAAGCACAACGGCGAGAATCTATCCTGGAGGGGAGTCTCATCATGATGGCGAGTCGTTGGAAAAAAGTCTGGGCTGATTTTTGGAGCAGCCGCGGGCGGACGTTCCTCACCATTTTGACGATTGCGGTGGGCACGCTGGCGGTGGGCTTCAACAGCAACATGGGCTTGTACATGAACGAAAGCATGGACGGGGATTTTCTTTCCGCGAACCCGTCTGAGGGCGAGGTGTATGCCTACCCGCTGACCGATGAGATGGTAAAGGCGGCGCGTGAAGTGCCCGGCGTGGAGGCGGTGGAGGGATTTTCGTCTCTGAGTGCGCGAATCATCCGCCCGGACGGAACCTACGTGAATATCGTTTTCACATCGCTCGAAGACCCCGCAGCGCTGACGCTGAATGTGCTGAAGCCCGCCTCAGGCGAGACCAGTATTCCAAAATACGGGAACAAGGAAACCATCCTCGATGCCAGCGCGATCCCGCTCGGATACAAACCCGGCGATCAAATCGTGCTCGAACTATCGGACGGCAGAAAGCGCGAGTTGACCCTGGCTGGCTATATACACGATGTGACGGGCTTTCCGTACAATCTTGCGAACATGGTCAATGCGTACGTGAATCCAAGCACGTTCGAGTGGCTGGGCGGCGATCCTTCGACCTATAGCGAACTGGCGGTGAGCGTGCTTGAAAAGCAGACCGACCAGGAGCATGTGATGGCGATTTGCCAGGCGGTGGCGGAGCGGCTGGAACGCTCCGGGGCGACGGTGTATTACGTGAACGTTTACCAGCCGGGGCACCATTTTGCCTACAGCATCAGCCAGGGCGTGTTCTTTGTGTTGAGCACGCTCGGTTACCTGACCGTCATCCTCAGCGGCTTTTTGATCGTCAACACCATCACCGCGTTGATGACCCAGCACACACGGCAGATCGGCATCATGAAAGCCACCGGCGGCGGGACGATGCAAATCTTCAGCATGTACGTCGCGCTGATCGTCGGTTTCGGCATCGGCGCGCTGCTGATCGCCGTGCCGCTCGCCAATTGGACGGCGGAAATGATCGGCAAAGGCATGGCGGAGTGGCTTGGGTTTTATCCCGGTGTGTATCGCGGCTATCCCGGCACGTACATTCAACAGGTCATTGTGGCAGTCGTTGTGCCGGTGCTGGCTTCGGTGCTGCCGATCTATAACAGCGTGAAAGTGACCGTGCGCGAGGCGCTGAGCGATTACGGGCTCGGCGGGAACGCCAAGCCGAAGGATGACGCGGTGAACAGGAACT